>CAXUNZ010000060.1:0-3653 GCA_964252525.1 uncultured Acetobacteraceae bacterium | reverse complement strand
CACGGGCAAGCGCATGGCCATCGCCTATACCCGCGCCCTGCTGCGCGCCGTGCTCGACGGCTCGCTGAAGGATGCATCCTTCCATGCCGATCCGTTCTTCGGCCTGATGATTCCGCGCGACGTGCCGGGTATTCCGAACGAGGTTCTGGACCCGCGCCTCTCCTGGCCAGATTCCGCCGCCTATGACCGCGCCGCCGCGGCGCTGGCCGGGCGCTTCCAGGCCAATTTCGAGGCGTTTGCCGGCCTGGTGGGCGAGGATGTCAAGGCCGCCTCCATCCGCGCGGCGGCCTGAAGCCGGGCCGTGGCCAGCCTGGACTGGTCGGCTTGCTGCTACGCCGCCAATGCCCGCTTCGTCGCCGATCTGGGCGAAGCGGCGCTCGATCTGCTCGATCCGCGCCCGGGCGAGCGCATCCTCGATCTGGGTTGCGGCGACGGTGCACTAACCGAAAAGCTTGCCCGACGGGGCTGCTCGGTGCTGGGCGTCGATGCCTCGCCCGACATGATCGCCAGCGCCCGTGCGCGCGGCCTGGACGTGCGGGTGGGTGACGGCCAGCACCTCGACCTCGACGGGCCGTTCGATGCCGTGTTCAGCAACGCCGCGCTGCACTGGATGCCTGACGGCGCCGCGGTCATCGCCGGCGTCTTTGGCCTGCTGCGTCCCGGCGGCCGCTTCGTGGGCGAGTTCGGCGGGCACGGCAACATCGCGGCCATCGTGACCGCGCTGAATGCCGCGTTGAGCAGGCGCGGCCTGGACGCAGGCCGCCTGCGCCGATGGTATCCGACCGCGGATCGCTACGCCGCCATGCTTCGCGCTGGCGGCTTTCGCGTGCAGAGCGCCGTGCTGATCCCCAGGCCCACGAAGCTGCCCACCGGCATCACGGGGTGGCTTTCGACCTTCGCCGAGCCGTTTTTCACCGATGAGCCCGGGTTCGACCGGAGCGGCCTCATGGAGGAGGTGGCAAGCCTGCTCGCGCCCGCGTTGCGGACGGATACGGGGGAGTGGATCGCCGATTACGTGCGGCTGAGGTTCGAGGCTCACAAGCCGGGATGAGCGGCAAGGTCGAGGGCGATGTCGAGGCGCAAGCCGCACTGAAAATCGAACGCCCACGACAGGGGCTCAGGCGAGCAGCATTGCCAGCGGCGCCAGCACACCTGCGGCAAGCAATATCCACGATAGGCGTTTGCGGGTGGGGTGGGTGAGTGCAATCCACAATCCCATGCAGGTGGCGGTAATCAGGCCCAGTGCCACGCCGGAAAAGTACACCTTGAGCAACCAGGCCGATACGCTCCAGCGGTCATCATCGTCCGCGGCGGGTGGAGGTGCCGGGGCGCCGGCCGGTTGTGCGCCGGGTGCGGGGCCGGGCGGTTCGTGCTGGGGTTGCGGCGCGAAGATCTGATCCTTGTGCAATCGGCCCAGCGATTGAAGCAGCAGCGGCGCACGATAGGCGCCGTGCGTTTCGTGCAGGTCGAAAATCTGCAGCGCGCCCGTCAGGGCAAAGAAAATGACGCTCGGTGCGATAAGAACGGCGAGGTAGGCGTGCCAGGCGCGCAGTGATGCCAATGTTAACGCCTCCGCTTAGCGGTAAAAACCAGGAGAAAATTGGGTGGACCGTGCCGGTCCCCCGAAGCCCCCGTCGGTTGTTTTAACCAATGACGGGCGTGCAAAGCCAGCCGGGGGCGAGAAGCCGGCAATGTGGACAACACGGTCACGCGTTGGCACTAACCGGCGCGCATGCACACCGCAGACCCCGTGGCCCTTGCCCAGGCCCTGATCCGCTGCGCCTCCATCACGCCCGCCGACGACAACGCCCAAGCCACCCTTGCCGACGCCCTGACAGCGCTGGGCTTCACCATCCACGCGCTTGCCTTCAATGCCACGCCCAACCTGCTCGCCATTCGCGGCAAGGGCAGCCCGCATTTCTGCTTTGCCGGCCACACGGATGTCGTGCCGCCCGGCAGCTTCTGGCGCCATCCGCCCTTCGAAGCCGTCATCGATGCCGCCACCCTCTACGGCCGTGGCGCCTGCGACATGAAGGGCGCCATCGCCGCCTTTACCGCAGCGGTTGCCGGCACGCCGGTCCCCCCAAACGGCACGATCAGCCTGCTGATCACCGGGGACGAGGAGGGGCCCGCCCGGGACGGCACGGTACGCGTGCTGGCCTGGATGGCCGAACGCGGCCTGATCCCGGATCTCTGCCTGGTCGGCGAGCCCACCAATGCGCGCGCCCTGGGCGATACGATCAAGATCGGCCGCCGCGGCAGCCTCAACGCCGCGCTCACCATCCACGGCACGCAGGGCCATGCGGCCTATCCCCAGCGCGCCGACAATCCCAACCACCGCCTCATCGCCGCCCTGAGCGCGCTCACGACGCACCGCCTGGACGAAGGCACGGTGCATTTCGAGCCCTCCAGCCTGCAGGTCACCTCGATCGATGTCGGCAACACGGCCGCGAACGTCATCCCCGCCGACGCCCAGGCGCGGCTCAACATCCGTTTCAACGATCGCCACACCGGCGCCAGACTGACCGCCTGGCTGCACGAGACCATCGCCCCGCACGCGCCGCGTTACGCGCTGGACGTTGCCGTCAGCGGCGAGGCCTTCCTGACCGCGCCGGGCGCCTTCACCCGCATGCTCGGCGCGTGCGTGCGCGAGGTCACCGGCATCACCCCCACCCTGGACACGGGCGGCGGGACATCGGATGCACGCTTCTTCAGCGCCTATTGTCCGGTGGCTGAATTCGGCCTGGTAGGGGCCAGCATGCACCGCATCGATGAACACGTGCCCTTGGCCGATTTGCACGCCCTGAGCGAGATCTACGCCCGCCTGCTGCGCGCGGTTTTCGCCTGATGGCCGTGCCGCGCGCGTGGTGGCGGAGGCTGATCCGCCGTGCACCCAAGCCTGACCGGCTACCCAATCGAGGCTCCGGCAGCCGTCCGCCCGTTCGCCGCTCCGGCATGGGTCTGCTGCTGCTCGCCATCGGCAGGCGAGAGGGGCTGGCCGAATTCGGCAACACGCCGGATGCCTATCTGGCCAGCCTGGCGCCGCTGATCGCCTTTGCCCTGGTGTCTTGCGTGGCGGCCGCCGCGACGGGGGCGCCGCGCATGGCGGCGCAATGGTTTTTTCTCGTGCTGTGCTCGTGGCTGGCGCCCGCGGTGATTTCCCACCCGCTCTGCCGCCGGTGGCAGGCCACCGCCTATTGGCCGCGCTACGTCAATATTCTGAATTGGGCGCAGTTTCTGATGTTCCTGGTGATCTTGGCCGTATCCGCCGCAGCCCGTGCCGCGATGGCGGCGGGTCTGCCGCCGTCTTCGGCGGTACTGGCCGTCGGTATCGCCGTGCTTGTCTATGCGGTGTGGTTTCACTGGTTCGTGGCGCGCGGCACGCTGCAATTGTCGCGTTGGCGGACCGTTCTGCTCTTGCTGGCGGTGGTGGCGGGAACCAACTTGATCGTTTCGGTGCCGTTGATTGTCACGGGTAGCAAGCTGCCGGCTTTTACGGTGCTGTAGGCGTCGGGCGAAGTAAAGCTTGGGGGATGTGCCATCCACCCAAGCCCCTTCTACAGTTTGGGTGCCGCCAAATCACCGACGGGGGTTTGCGAGGGGGCCGGCACTGCTCCCCCAAATTCCTTGATAAAGATTGGGGGGGTTTCGCC
>CAXUNZ010000059.1:0-15357 GCA_964252525.1 uncultured Acetobacteraceae bacterium | reverse complement strand
GACAAGCGCGTCTGAGGCCACCTTTAGCCGCTCGGTGGACAGCTCAGTTTTCTCGGGTGCCAAGCGCTTCCATACCGGCGGCATCCCCGGTTTGAGCGCCGATGAAATCCCCATCATCGCTCAGAAGGGCGAGGGGGTGTTCACGGCTGGTCAGATGGGGGTCATTGGCGATCTAAATCAGGGCTACCTTACCATGGCGAAATCTATCAGTGCGCTAGTAGGTGCTCTGTCTGGAAGTCTCGCACCCCCAGGTAACGCAATCTCAGCCGCCACGCATGGCACAATCACCCCTCCATCGGGCTACGCGGGCGGTGGGGGCAGTCAGATGCCACCCGTGTTCAATCTGACGAACCAGACGAACACTCCCCTCACCATGGCTCAAACGGGCTCCAGGCAGCAGGGCGAGCAAGCCATCGTCGATATCGTGCTCAAGCACGTTCAACAGCCCGGTCCCCTCCGCAACGCACTCAGGGGCGGCTAGCACGTCTAAGAGACTGATCGAAAGGCATTCTTTTTATGCGCAGCATAAGTGAGCGCTAATAATCCCGTCAGCGCGTTTGTAATTAAGTCGTTACGAGTTTGACTGAACCATCGGCGCCCGATCTACTGCCCGAGTCCACCATGCACCAAGGGAGTAGAGACCAGATGCAAACCGCCAACCACACCGTCTCCATGCTCAACGCGCAGCTCAAAACCGTGCAGATTGTGGGGCTGGAAGCCCTCGCCGGCATCCTTGCGGAAGCGGCGACGTGCGACCCCCATGATGCCGGGCAGCTCCCCATCGTCGAGGCCGTGTCTTCCAACGGCACATGGCTGCTAGCCTTTCAGGTGGAGAATAGCGCGGTGGTTATCCAGATGGATCGGCTAGCCGCATAGAACCCCGCAGACGGCCCCAGCGAAAGGCGCTGGAAGCCCGTGCGATCGGGCAAGCACGCAGACCCGGCTTCCAGCGCTTAAAGCCTTCCAAGACGCCCCTTGAGCCGGTCCCCAAGCGCCATTGCGCCCTACGGGCAGGCCCGATCCCTTCCCTCAGTCTAAAAAGCGAATTTCTGCTTTGGCGACTCAGTTGTAGCTTAGCCTTCATTCGTAAAGATGGGCTAATTCAAGCCCGCCAAACCTCAGCGCTTCAATCATCGCCTGCCGCCGCTGGATAGGCAGGCTATTCCCGGCACCATAGCCGCTAGTGACCGCCGGCCCGGTGGTGCCGTGACCTACCAGCGGTGCAAACTCCGCATCCGAATAGCCCGCCTCTCGCAATCCATCCATAAAGTTATGACGCAATGAATATAAGCAGGTGCGCGCGTCAACCTTAATCCCGATCCTCTTCAAATAGGGATTGAGGATATCGTTTGGCATTGACGAATGACGCCCCAAACTATCCGGCTCTATCTTAGCGAACAACCGCTCATGTCCCGCCGCCCGCGCCCGCTCCACCATCGCCAGAAAGCCCAGCTTAATGAGCGTGGCATGTATCGGGATCACACGCCGAGCGTTTTTAGTTTTGATCTTCCGACCACCTGTTGAGCTTATGGTTATAAAATCCACGCCATCACGGTTGCTGATATCGGATGGTGTGAGCTGCGCAAGCTCGCCGGGCCGCGCTCCCGTGAACAAGCCCAACAGTGGCAACCAATAGCGCCAGTCTCGGATTTTAATAGGTCCAGGTGTTGCCAACCCGCGCCCATTGTCAGATTGACACCCGATAAATAGCGGCGACAGGAAAATCTTTTGAAGCTGATCGCCACTAAAAGGATCCCGCGCGCCTTCGCTATCACCCTCTACAATCGCCAATCCATCAAAGGGATTATGCTCACAGTGTTCATGGCGGATTAGCCAATCGAACAAGCTGCACATGGCGCTGAGATACTTATTAATCGTCCGCGTCGTGAGTGTCGGGAGACCTTCAGCGGCGTTGCGCTCAACAATCTGCCTGAAAGGCAACCTCTCGCCCCGGATGGTGCCCCGCGAGGGAAATAGCATAAGGCGCTCCTTCCACTCGCGCGCCATCCGCTTATTCACCCCCGATGCAGTGACGCGCTCCCCGGCGTCTTCCAGGAAGAGCTTTATGATGGCGCGCTGGCTGGCAAGCCATTCGGTAGAGACGCTGCGCTGGCGCTCTGTCAGGTAGCGCTCAGCAAGTGCCTTCAGGCTTTCCCCCACCGGCTTCACCGGCTCATGCGCACCGCCGCCACCGTTGACGGTTCCAGGCGCGGCAGAGCTTGCCTGGGGTGGGAAAAGCGCCGCCGGTAGATCAGGCGCCCAATCGGGCACGTGAGACACGTCGCCTTGTGCCCAGAGCTGGCGTGCGGTGGCAATGAGACCGTTCGCCTGCATGATCTCCTTGGCGATCGCTGCGAAGCGCTGATCCCCTTGGCGCACTCTGCCCCTCAGATGCCCCGCAATCTCTGCTACAGCCCCATAGGAGCGGCTGTAGTCACCGCGCCGGTAGTCTCCCTCCAAGGTGTCTAGGTCGTGCTCGGCAAGCCCGCTGGCGTAACTGGCGGCGCGGTGGTGCCGATCGTCGGCATCCTCGATCTCAGCCGTCAAAGACCGGGTGGCGGGTGCCTCGATCAGCTCGCCACCGTGATAGTGCTTCCAGGCGCGGGCACACTCCCGGCGGAACCATGCCGCTAGGAGGATGGTGGCGGCGCTCTGCCCCTCCGCAGGCTGGCGCCACCCCATAAGGCTACCCTCTGGCGATGGGCCTTGCTCTTCCGCCACCGCGTCCCGGCGCGCGCGTGCCGCTTCCCATTCGTCATGGAGTGCGCCGATCGCGGCAGGCGCTAGGCGCTTCGCCTCTTTCGGATCAGCGGTCCCTAGCGCTTTCCAAACCTCTTCCCGCTTGAGAAAATCCACCAAATCAGCCGGCACCCGCATACGCACACAGTAGCGGCCTTGCCGCCGCACAAGATTGGTCGCGAGTGCCACCGTGGAGCTGCCCCGAGGAACGTCTATGCGTAACACTGAGAGCCCAAACCACTTGTCAGATCAAGAGGATATGCGATCTCAGAGCGTTAGCAAGAGCTTGGTTCGAATCCTCCCGCCCCAGCAAGTCCAGTCATGTCAGCAACGCGGTTACGCACTCTACTCCCGCAGCGCCTTGACCATCGTGCTCCCGAGCGCGGACGGACTCTCCGCCACGTGGATTCCCGCCATCCGCATCGCCTCGAACTTGGCCGCCGCCGTATCGCGGCCGCCGCTGATCACCGCCCCCGCATGACCCATGCGCCGCCCCGGCGGCGCCGTCGCGCCGGCAATAAATCCCACCACCTTCTTGCCCGAATTATCCCGCGCAATGAACTCGGCGGCATCGATTTCGCTCTGCCCGCCGATCTCGCCGATCATGATGATCGACTCCGTTTCGGCGTCTGCCAGGAACATCTCCAGCACCTCGATGAAATCGAGCCCCTTGACCGGATCGCCACCGATCCCGACGCAGGTTGATTGCCCTAACCCGGCTGCGGTCGTCTGCGCCACCGCCTCATAGGTCAGCGTGCCGCTGCGGCTGACGATGCCCACGCGCCCGCGCCTGTGAATGTGCCCCGGCATGATGCCGATCTTGCACGCATCCGGCGTGATCACGCCCGGGCAGTTCGGCCCGACCAGGATGGATTTTGATCCCTGCAGCGCGCGATGCACGCGCACCATGTCCAGCACAGGAATGCCTTCGGTAATGACCACGATCAGCGGCATTTCCGCCTCGACTGCCTCCAGGATCGCGTCGGCCGCGAAAGGCGGGGGCACGTAAATGGCCGACGCGGTGGCCGCCGTCCGCTCGCGTGCCTCGGCCACCGTGTCGAACACCGGCAGATCCAGATGCGTCGTCCCGCCCTTGCCCGGCGTGACGCCGCCGACCACGCGCGTGCCGTACGCCAGCGCCTGTTCGGAATGGAACGTGCCCTGCGCGCCGGTGAAACCCTGCGTGATCACGCGCGTGTCACGATCGACCAGAATGGCCATGTTATGCGGCCTCCTTCACGGCGCGGACAATCTTCTCGGCGGCATCGGCAAGATTGTCGGCTGAAATGATCGGCAATCCGGAATGCGCCAGAATATCCTTGCCCAGCGCCACGTTCGTGCCCTCCAGGCGCACCACCAGCGGCACGTTCAGCGAAACCTCGCGCGCGGCGGCAACGACGCCTTCGGCGATGACATCGCAGCGCATGATGCCGCCGAAAATGTTAACCAGGATGCCCTCGACGTTCGGATCGGACAGGATGATTTTGAAGGCCGCGGTCACCTTCTCGCGCGTGGCACCTCCGCCCACGTCCAGAAAGTTCGCCGGTGCCGAACCATACAGCTTGATGATGTCCATCGTCGCCATGGCCAAGCCGGCGCCGTTGACCATGCAACCGATCACGCCATCAAGCGCGACGTAATTCAGATCGAATTTGGCCGCCTCCAGCTCCTTCGGATCCTCTTCGCTCTCGTCTCGCAGTGCCGAGAGTTGCGGATGCCGATACAGCGCGTTGTCATCAAAACTCACCTTGGCATCCAGCGCCACGATCTCCCCCGCGCCGGTCACCACCAGCGGATTGATCTCCACGATTGAACAATCCAGCGCCACGAAAGCCTTGTACATGGCATCGGCGAACTTGCCGAACGCACCGATCTGCTTGCCGATCAGCCCCAGTCCGAACGCCAGCTTGCGCGCATGGAACGCCTGTATCCCCGTCGCCGGATCGATCGATACGCGCAGGATTTTCTCAGGCGAGTGCGCCGCGACCTCCTCGACCTCCATGCCGCCCTCGGTGCTCGCCATCAGCACGATGCGCGAGGACGCGCGATCGACCAGAAAGGAAAAATATAGCTCGCGCGCGATGTCGCAGCCGGCTTCGACATAAACCCGCCGCACATCCCGCCCCGCAGGGCCCGTCTGCTTGGTCACCAGCGTGTGCCCGATCATCGCCTCGGCCGCCGCTCGCACCTCCTCGGCCGATCGGGCCAGGCGCACGCCGCCCTTACCTTCGGGCGCGTCCGCGAAGTGACCCGCCCCGCGGCCGCCGGCGTGGATTTGCGACTTCACCACATAGACCGGACCCGGCAGTTTCGCCGCCGCCGCCGCCGCTTCCGCCGGCGTCCAGGCCACGTGGCCGTCCAATACCGCCACGCCATAGCCGCGCAATAATTCCTTGGCCTGGTACTCGTGGATGTTCATGCCATGACCTCAAGAAAGAAAGGATCTTCTTTTTTGAAAAAAAGAAGCAAAAAACTTTTATCAGTTTAGACCTCAAGCTTCTTGAAGTCTTCGATCAGCTTGCGGACGGCGGTGCAGGATGCGTCGAAGGCTGCCTTCTCCGATGGCTCCAGGCTAATTTCCACGATCCGCTCGACACCACCGGCGCCGATTACCACGGGCACACCGATATATAATCCGTCCAGGCCGTATTGGCCGCTCAGCATCGCCGCACACGGCATCACACGCTTTTTGTCCTTGAGGTAACTGTCAGCCATGGCAATGGCGCTCGCCGCGGGCGCATAGAAGGCGCTGCCGCGCTCCAGCAATTTCACGATCTCGCCGCCGCCATTGGCCGTGCGCGTGCAAATGGCGTCGATCTTTTCCTGCGTGCTCCATCCCATGCGGATCAGATCGGGCACCGGAATACCGGCGATCGAGGAGTAGCGGATCAGCGGCACCATCGTATCGCCATGCCCGCCCAGCACGAAGGCGGTCACGTCATCCACGCTGACTTTGAATTCCTGCGCCAGGAACAGCTTGAACCGCGCGCTGTCCAGCACGCCCGCCATGCCCACCACCTTATGCGCCGGCAAGCCGCTGCGTTGTTGCAATTGCCACACCATTACGTCCAGCGGATTGGTGATGCAGATGACGAACGCGTCCGGCGCATGCTGCTTGATGCCGTCGGCCACCTGATTGATGACACCCGCATTCTTGGCCAGCAGGTCGTCGCGCGACATGCCAGGCATGCGCGGAAACCCCGCCGTCACGATCACCACGTCCGCGCCCGCAATGGCCGCGTAATCCGATCCGCCCACCATGTTGCTGTCGAACAGATCGACCGCACCCGATTGCATGATGTCCAGCGCCTTGCCCGCGGCCACACCGCCAAACACGTCGAACAGCACGATGTCGCCAAGATCCTTCAGCCCGGCCAGGTGGGCGAGCGTGCCGCCGATATTGCCGGCGCCGATCAGGGCGATCTTGTTACGGGCCATCAGAGCGTGTCCTTTCGCATAAAAGCGCGGCAGCACCTAGCTTAGAAGGACGGCGAAGGCCAGGGCCGCCGGGACGATGGGCGGGCAATGGAGCCAGAGCAAAGCACCGCGCCTAAGAAGACCGAACTCGGCGCCACCGGCGCCGACCTGCCGCTGTGGCGCGCGCGAGGCCATCCGTCACACTGAACTCCGCCCGGGCGTGCAAGGCGCCGCCCCCAGCGATCCTCCTCGGCGACGTCTCAGGGTCGGAATACGAGGCTCTCGTGGCTTTGGCGGCCGGCTACCAGCAGGCCATGGTCCACAATCATGCCGCATTTCGCCGCTTTAAGGCCCTACTCGCCTGCACCATGATTGCCACGGCCGCGGCGCCAGTCGGCGGTCTCACGGCACTTGCCCCTCTCAGAACTGCCCCTTGAGCCTTACCGACGTTCGCGCGGCATCGGCTTTGGCGGAATGTTCGTCGGTACCTGGCTGGTGGGAACGCGGGTCATGCGCAGATCGGGACGGGCCTGGATCATGAATGTCATGCCTTATTTTATGAAGCAGGCCTCTTTTCCAGTCGGTCCTATCCCGCCGCCTTCTCCGCCGCCCCGGGCAGCATGCCATGCACCCGCAAATGATGCCGAAACTGGTAATAGCTCAGCCCCAGCCGCCGCGCCGCTTCGGCCTGGTTGAACCGGCAGGTCTCCATCGCCTGGCGCAGCAGCCGCGCCTCATAAGCCCGGGTCGCCTCGGCAAACCCGCCCTCTGCGGTCGCCTCGACCACCTTGACCGGCGCCTTGACCATGTGGGCCACGGCAGGCGCTGGGTTTTCGGCCACCGTCGATCCCGGCCGGTGCGCCGAAGCAAACGGGTCCAGCAAGATCGCATTCAGCTTCTGTGACGGATCGGCCATGCGATAGACGCTGCGTTCGACCACGTTGCGAAGCTCGCGCACATTGCCCGGCCAGTCGTGGCCCTCCAGCGAATCGATTGCGGCGCGCGCAAAGCCGGCAAAATAACCTCGCTCCAACTCGGCGGTCATGCGCGCGGCGAAGTGCTCGGCCAGGACCATGATGTCCTCCGGCCGCGCGCGCAACGGCGGCACGGTCACCACATCGAAGGCAAGCCGGTCCAGCAGATCGGCGCGGAATTTCCCGGACGCGGCCAGGTCCGGCAGATGCACGTTGGTCGCGGCAACAACGCGCACATCGACGCGAACCGGCTCGCCCCCGCCCACCCGTTCGAACGTGCCGTATTCGATGATGCGCAGCAGCTTCTCCTGCACGGAGGCCGAGGCGGTCGCAATCTCATCGAGAAAGATCGTGCCCCGGTCGGCCAATTCGAAGCGGCCCGGCCGGCGGCGCTGCGCGCCGGTGAACGATCCCGCCTCATGGCCGAACAGCTCGCTGTCCAGCAGCGTCTCCGGCAGCGCCGCGCAATTGAGCTTGATGAACGGCGCGTCCCAGCGCGGTGAGAGATAGGCGAGCCGCCCGGCCACCAGCTCTTTACCTGTGCCGCGTTCGCCCACAACCAGCACTGGGCGGTTGAGCGGTGCGGCCTGGGAGACATGGGCCAGCATGTCCAAAAACGCGGGCGCCTGGCCAATGGGCGTGGGGTTGTCCGGCTGGGTAGCGATTCGCGCCATGTCTCTGCAGTATTGGCCATGTCGTGGCCAAACCAGCTTAGAGGCCTTGCCCCTACTCTCGCAAGAGCAACGTGCAAGCCAACATAATCAAGCGCTTAGATGCGCAAGCCGGCTCTGGCACGGCGGATGCAATCATCCAATCAGGCCACGCACGGCCACATAGTCACACGACAGGAGACCTGGTCATGACCACCATCACGATGAACCCCTCGGTGGCCAGCGCCCGCCGCAGCTACGGCCCCAGCCTGGCGGTTGCCAAGCTACTTCAGCAGCGCGCCGCCTTGCCGGAGATGCCCGAGCGGGAGAGCCACGCCTCCGCCTTTACCGGCGTCACCCTGCGCCTGGCGGCAGCCGCGGTGCCTGCCGTGGCCCTGGCCTGGCTCGCCGTGGCCGGCTGAGACGCCGGCGACCTCATGCAAGAAGGAATGGTGTCATGAGCATCTTTTCCCGCCTCGCCGATATCATCAACTCCAACCTCAACGCCCTGCTCGCCACGGCCGAGGACCCGGAGAAGATCATCCGCCTGATCATCCAGGAGATGGAGGACACGCTGGTCGAAGTCCGCAGCTCCGCCGTGCGCACGATTGCCGAACGCCGCGAAATGGAACGCCGCGCCGAGTCCCTCAAGCGGGAGGAGGAGGATTGGCAGCGCAAGGCCGAGCTTGCGCTGACCCGGGGACGGGACGACCTGGCCCGCGGCGCGCTGCTGGCCAAGACGCATCGCCAGCAACAGCGGACCAGCATCGAACAGCAGGTGGCCCAACTCGCCGGCGGCCTGGCCCAGCAGAACGAGGATATCGCCAAGCTGCAGACCAAGCTCGCTGATGCCCGCGCCCGCCAACAGGCGCTGGCGGCGCGCCGCACGACGGCGGGCAACCGCATCCGCGTGCGGGAAAAGCTGCACGACGAGCGCATCAACGATGCCTTCTTCCGTTTCGAGCAGGCCGAGCGCACGCTCGATCAGATGGAGGGCCGCGTGGAGGCCTACGATCTCGGCCGCACCGGCAATGGCCGCGGTCCGACGCTGGAGGAAGAACTGGCGGGGCTCGAGGCCACGGCCGGTCTCGACGAGGAGCTGGCCGCGCTGAAGGCTCGCATGGGCAACCGGCTGCCGCCGCAAGGCGCGGACAAGCCGGCCGGGCAAAGTTAGGCGTTTCACCCGAAGGAGTGGGTTTTCATGTTCGACAGGTTCCAGCATCGCCGCCCCATGATCAGCGGTGTCTGCGCGTGGATGTCCGACCGTTCGGGCGTTCCGGTCTGGATCATCCGGGTGGTGGCGCTGGCGCTCTGCGTGGCGCATGCCCCGCTTATGGTCATCGGCTATTTCGTCGGTGCCTACCTGATTCGCCGGCAGGCCCGTGCCGCAGGCGGCGTGCCCGACCGGTTTGCCTATGCCGAGCGCCGCATGGCCACCGCGGAAGAGGCGGCCTGGCGCCGCGCATTCGACCATCTCCATTGATTGGAGGATCTGGCGAGACGGCACGTCTCCCCAGATATTCCAAAGCCGAGCCGTTTCGTTCGCAACGAAAGCGCGAACGCAACGTGATTTGTTTACGCCTTTTGTTCTAGTCTTCCGGCATGGGCGACGCCATAAAGACGATAGTCACCGTTCTGGGCATGCACCGCAGCGGCACCTCGCTATGTGCCAACCTGCTTCACGCCATGGGCGTGAATATGGCCGATACCGCCAGTCCGTCGCCGCACAATCTGCGCGGCCATTGGGAACGTCCCAGGATCAATGACCTGAACGACCAGGTTTTCGCCCTTTTCGGACGTGCCTGGTCCGATCCGGCTCATCTGCTCTCCCTGCCCGAGGGTTGGGTTGCGGACGGGCGCGTGCAGGCCATCAGGATGGCGCTCGCCGCCGTGCTGGAGCATGCGCCGGCGCGGCTTTACGGGTTCAAGGACCCGCGCACCGCCCGCCTGTTGCCACTCTGGCACCAGGTCTTTCAAACGGCGCGGGCCGAGCCGCGCTATGTCTACTGCATCCGCAATCCGATGCAGGTGGCACGCTCGATCAGCGCGCGCGACCGCATGGCACGCGATCAGGCCGAGTATCGCTGGCTCATCTACAATGCCGCCGCGGTGGCCGAGTTGGGTGAGGCGGCTGTCTGCGTCATTCCGTACGAAGACTGGTTTTTCGCGCCCATGGAGACCGCGCGCCGCATTGCCGGTTTCGTGGGCGTGCCGCCGCCATCGTCAGAACTGGTGACGAGCATCATCGATCCGAACCTGCGCCATGACGACGAAAGCCTGGCGCCAGCCCGGCCCCTGGCCAGGCGGCTGCACGATGCAATTGTCAGCGGGGTTGCCGCCTCAAACGGCGATGGCGTGTTCCATCGGGACCTGCGCGCGTTCTGCGCGCATATCGGCGAGTTCGAGTATCAGGTGCAGCCGCTGCTGGTGGATCGAGAGGTGCTGCGCGCCAGCGTGTCGGATCAGAACCGTGTCATCGGGGATTTGAACGCCGCCATCCGGGCGTTACGGCAAGCCGCCTGAAATCAAGCCGGTCATTTGGCAAAACTGAAGACGGGGGTTTTGGGGGGAATGGCACATCCCCCCAGCCTTCCTTTGCAGTCATCCCCTAGGCATGATGGTGGTGTGACTCAGCGCGCCAAGCGCATCTTCAACACCCAGTTCGCCAGGCAGTGCGCCCCGGGCGAACAGCCGCGTCACATGGCCCATCTTGCGGCCCGGCCGGGCCTCGGACTTGCCGTAATGGTGCGGAATCAAGCCAGGCGTGGCCAAGATGGCCGGCCAAAGCGCGATTTCCTCGGGTCCGACGAGGTTTTTCATGACCGCGTCCGAATGGCGTAGTGCCGGCGGCAACGGCAAGCCCGCCACGGCGCGTATGTGCATCTCGAATTGGCTGACCGGACAAGCATCGATCGTCCAGTGGCCGCAATTGTGCGGACGCGGCGCCAATTCATTGACCAGGATCGCGCCGCCGGCATCGACGAACATCTCAACCGCCAGTAGACCGACAAGGTCGAGTGCCACCGCAATACGGCACGCGATTCGGCACGCTTCCTCGGCAACAGCCGGCACCACGCGCGCCGGGGCGAGGGTCAGGTCGAGAATATGATTGCGGTGGCGGTTTTCCACCACGTCGAAAATCGCACAATGCCGGTCGGCGCCGCGGGCGATAACGACGCCGAGTTCGCAGGCGAAATCGACGAACGCCTCCAGGATCAGCGGCTTGGGCGTCAGGCGTGCCCAGGCGGCATCCAGATCCTCTGGCCCGCGCAGAACGGCCTGGCCGCGGCCGTCATAGCCCAGACGTGTCGTCTTCAGAACACAGGGAAAGCCGAATTCACGCGTGGTGTGGGTCAGTTCCTCACGCGTATTGACCGGTGTCCAGGCGGCCGTCGGCGCGCCGGCGCCATTGATGAAGCTCTTCTCGGTCACGCGGTCCTGGCTGACGCGCAGGATGGCCGGCGGCGGGATCACGGGTTTTCGCGCAGCCAGCAAGTCCAGGCCAACTGCGCTGATACTCTCGAATTCGAAGGTGATGACATCCACGGCTTCGGCAAACGCGGCAAGAGCGGCCGGATCGTCATAGGCGCCGATCGTGCTTGCGGCGGCGACCTGAGTGGCCGGGCTGTCCCTTTCGGGCGTCAGAATATGACAGCGGTATCCCAGCCTGGCCGCGGCGAGCGCGGACATGCGGCCAAGCTGGCCACCGCCGATGATGCCGATTGTGCTGCCGGGCGGCAGGCCACCCTGGGTAAGGTCCGGGCCGGCACGGTCTGTCATGCCTCCTCCGGCGTATGGGAGACCGACTCGCTCTGGGCGGCGCGATAGGCATCCAGACGCGCGAGCAGTTCGGGCTGGCCGGTGGCGAGGATGGCGGCAGCCAGCAACGCCGCGTTGACCGCGCCGGCACGGCCGATTGCCATCGTGCCCACGGGAACGCCGGCGGGCATTTGCACGATCGAGAGCAGGCTGTCCAGGCCGGCCAGGCTGGGCGACTGCACCGGCACGCCGAGCACCGGCACTGAGGTGTAAGCCGCGCACATGCCCGGCAAGTGGGCGGCCCCGCCGGCGCCGGCGATGATGACGCACAGGCCGCGGGCGCGGGCGGATTTTGCATACTCGGCCAGGCGATCGGGTGTGCGGTGGGCGGAGACGATGCGGATTTCACGGGGCACGGACAAAGCGTCCAGCGTGTCAGCCGCGTGCTTCATCGTGGCCCAGTCCGATTGGCTGCCCATGATGATGCCGATCAGAGTGGCGTTCATCAGGCGATGTTGTCGGGGATCAGGCGGCTTTCGAGCCAGGCCACCTCATCCTTGAGCATCAGCTTGCGCTTTTTGAGACGCTGCAGCTGGAGTTGATCAACACGGCTGGCGGAAATACGTGCGATTACGGTGTCAAGATCGCGATGTTCGCTGCGCAATTCGGTCAGCTTGCGCAACAGAGACTCGCGGTCGGTCAGCATGATCGCTCCGTAGCATGGCGCCGGTAGGGTTCCATAGACCAAGGCGGCCGGAATATGCCATGCCGCCGGGACCGATGGCGCGAGGTTCGGGCAACCCGCCCGGCCACGCACGTTCGCCACGGCCTGTTCTACTTGCGCGTTTTTGTGAACAGCCCCGATTGACGTAGCAATCCGGCCTGCGAATGCCTACCGTCCAGGAGCGCGCTATCTCGGCGCGCTTAACAGCATGGAGGCACCATGAGCCTGCAAGCCCGCATCGACAGCCTGAAGGAGCGTCACGCCAGCTTGGAAACCCAGATTTCCGATGAAGATCATCGGCCGAAACCGGATGACGGCACGCTTTCCCGCTTGAAGCTACAAAAACTGCGGCTGAAGGAAGAGATGGAGCGCTTGCGCGCCGATTGAGTCGGCAAACGGGTTCTAGAGAAACACGGGGGCGCATCGCCCCCGTTTTTGCATCGCCCCTGCGGCGTCAGGCGGCCTCGTCCGCCTCGGGCATTGGCGGTGGCGGCACGGCGCGCCCTTCGCGCGACAGACGATCGTTCGCGGCGGCGACCATGGCGTTGAGGTCGGTTTGCGAACAAAGGCCCAGGATGACTGGATCGCGCGGCTTGATGTTGGCGCTGTTCCAATGAGCGCGGTCACGCACCTTCTGGATCGTTTCCTTGGTGGTGCCAAGCAGCTTGACCACCTGTGCTTCGGAAAGCTGCGGGTAGTTGCGCAACAGAAACGCAATTCCGTCCGGCCTGTCGTTGCGTTTGGCAACAGGCGTGTAGCGTGCGCCCTTCAGGCGCTTGGGCGCCGCCATGGTGTTGGGTAGCATCTTCAGGCGGCCGCGGTCATCCTTTTCGCACCGATGGATTTCCTCCATCGTCAATTGGCTGTTGGCGACGGGATCGTACCCCACGATCCCCTGGGCCACTTCGCCGTCTGCGATGGCCTGGATCTCAAGCGGGTGCATGCCGCAGAAATCGGCAATCTGGGTGAAGGTGAGCGCTGTCTTGTCGATCAGCCACACGGCGGTGGCCTTCGGCATCAGGGGGAGGGTCATCGGCCTATCCTTTGCGCGCGCCTCAACGTCAGCCCGCTCAGGAACTGTCCTGATCCGCTAAACCCGTGTTATCTGCATGCAGAAGCTGGCACAGGGTGCTCGGAGGGCCGCACTGGGCACGCCATCATTGCTTGGGTGAGGGATATGGGCCCCGCCCGCCTGGAGGGTCAAGGGTGATTGCCGCGCTTGTGCAGAAGAATTCCGCGCCAAAAAAGCAGGTCTTCCTTGCCGAGATCGGGCCTTGACCAGGCACGAAAGCGGCCGGGAGGGATATCCATCCCGGCCGAGTTGTTCACACGCGCCTGTGTGATCAGGCCGCTTTGCTATCAGCGACGCTCTCGTCATTGGCAATGGCCGGCGTGCTGCCTGAGCCGATCTGAATGCGGCGGGGCTTCAGTGCCTCCGGCACCACCCGCTTCAGCGCGACATGCAGCAGGCCGTTCTTGAGGTCTGCGCCATCGACAACGATATGGTCGGCCAGCACGAACCGACGCTCGAAGGCACGGCCGGCAATGCCGCGATAGAGCAGCTCGGCCTTGGGCGTCTCGGCACCGGCACGGCCAGTGACGAAGAGCGTGTTGTCACGCACGGTCAGCTCGATATCTTCCGGCCCGAAACCGGCCACCGCCATGGTCAGCGTGTAGGTTTCCTCGCCGGTTTTGGCGATGTTGTAGGGCGGGTAGGAAGGGGCTGCCGCCGCTTCGGTGGCGGTGTCCACAAGCCGGGCCAGACGGTCAAAACCGATGGCGGTGCGGAAAAGGGGGGCGAAATCATACGTCATTTTGCAAAACCTCCTGCAAGAGCAAGGTCATGTTGGCCGGCCGCCACCATGATGGCCGACCTGGGAAAGCGCCGGGGACCCTGCATGAGGCGTCCCTGACGCAGACGCAGTTGGTTTTCCCGCGTCGGGACTTCAAGGGTGCGCGAACGAACGCGCCTTGAAACGGCACGTTGTTGGCCTCGACGCGCGGAGAAGCAAAGCAGATGGATGGGCAGACGAGGCCGGCCGGCAAGCGGACGAAACGCGGACCCAAATCACCGGGCAAGGGCACACAGGTCGCGCGCAAACGGGTGCCGCCACGGCCCGCGCCGGTCCCGGCGCCGCCGCCTTCGTTGCACCGGGGCGCGTTGCGACTGAAGCCTCTCTCCGGTCAGACGATCGTGCTGACGGGTGCCACGTCCGGCGTTGGCCTGGCTACGGCGCGGCTGGCGGCCCGGCGCGGGGCGCGGCTGATGCTGGTTGCACGCAATGAGGAGGCCTTGGCCGAATTGCGCGACGAAATTCGCGGCAAAGGCGGCGTGGCCGACTACGCCGTCGCCGACGTTGCCGATGCCTCGCAAATCCAGGCGGCGTCGGACAAGGCCATCGAAGTGTTCGGTGGCTACGACAGCTGGATTAACGATGCCGGTGCCTTCATCTATGGCGCGCTGGAAGATGTCAGTTTGGCCGACCAGCACCGGCTGTTCGATGTGGTCTACTGGGGCAGCGTTTACGGCACGCTGGTGGCGCTCGCGCACCTCAAGACCCGCGGCGGTGCCATCGTCAATGTCGGCAGCATTCTAAGCGAAATGGCCATACCGTTTCAGGGAACCTACTGCGCGGCGAAATTCGCCATCAAAGGGTTTACCGAGGCGGTCCGGCGCGAAATCGATGCGGCAAGCAGCCCGATTTCCATCACGCTGATCAAGCCGGCGGGTTTGGACACGACGTTCATGGAACACGCACGCAACGCCATCGGCGCGCCGGGCACGCGTAATCCGCCGCCCGCCTACCATCCGCACCTGGTGGCGCGGGCGATTCTGCATGGCTGCGAACACCGCGCTCGCGACATCATGATCGGTGGTGCCGGCGGTCTGACGCTGGTGTTGGCGAACCGCTTCGCACCCGCGCTGATGGATTGGGTGTTCGCACGCGCCGGCCGCGCCACGCAGGTGACCAGCGTGCCTGGCGAGGCGGCGCGCCGAGACAATCTGTATGTGCCGCGCAAGGACATGGAGGAGCGCAGCAGCCTGGCGCCGTTCACGCGCAAGACGAGTTTGTTGCTGGAAGCGCAATTGCAT
>CAXUNZ010000058.1:0-15686 GCA_964252525.1 uncultured Acetobacteraceae bacterium | reverse complement strand
GTTGCTGTAAAGGGGCAGGGGGGCGGGCGTGTGCCGCACCGGCTGGTCCTGCCGGAACGGCATGCCCGCAAACGCCAGCGACAGGATCACGATGGAGAAGAAAATCCAGCCATACAGCACGTGGTCGGTCGCCGCCGCCTCCGCGCTGCCAAGCACATGCCCTAGCAGCACGATGCCCAAGCCGCGAAACCCATTGGCAATTACCGGCACCACGCACGAAATGGCGATGAAGGTCGCCCGCCGCGCCGGCGAGCGGAACATCGTCACCGCGTAGAGAGTGCCGAAGGCGATGCTGGCGATGAGGAACCGCAAGCCCGCGCATGCCTCGGCCACATAGAAATTGCCTTCGGGTATTTCGATCTGGAATTGGGTCACCCGGTTGGGCACGCCCAGCAGATCGAGTCCCCGCGCCACGAAGCCCGCGGTGAAATCCTGCAACGCCGGCGTCAGGAACGCCCCAAACGGCACCAGGAAAATCAGGTATAGCAGCGCCGCCGAGAGCACCCAGTAAAGCCGCACACCCAGCGCCGCCAGCAGCGCCAGTTCCACGAAGCCCAGCGCCGCGATCTGGCGCCCTTCCATGACGCCGAGCAGGTCGGCCGCCAACCAGAGGGCGGCCACCGGTACGCCCAACAACGCCGGCCACCACACCGGCGCGGCACGCACGCCGGCTGCCTCCAAGCGGCGCTCGTAGACCAGCCAGAGCACGATCGGCAGCACCAGCCAGCAATGACCATAGGCGGTCGAGGCGCTCCACACGCGCATCGCGGCCCCGATTTCGCCGGCGAACAGCGCAGCGAGCACCGCCAGCGCAATGGAGAGGCCCGGCAGCACCGGCATCAGCGCGCCCAGACCCTCGCGCCGCGCGGCGGTGGTGAGGGCCTCACTCATCCCACGCCCCGCACCAGGACCGGGCCAAGCGCATTTGCCAGCGGCAGAGGCAGGCGTTGCCAGGCCGCGATCATCAGCCGGTATTTCGGGTTGAGCGGATTGTTCTCGGGCAATGCGCGCCCGGGTGCCACACGATATGCATAATCCAGGGGCTGAGGCTCGAACCCCCAATTCTTCTTAAACGAAAACGCGCCGGTGCCGAGTTTGCTGCGCCCGAAATCGAACAGGCGTGCCCCGCGCGCGGCCGCCTGGCGCATCACCGACCAGTACATGAAGTCGTTGGCATGACAGCCGCGCGCCGTGGCCGTTCCTCCCCCGTAATACGGCAGCACCTCGTCCCGCCAATAGAAATTCATCACGGCGGCCATCGGTGTGCCGGCATCGGCGATTGTCGTCACATCCATGTCGTTGCCGAACACCTCAGCGAGCATGCGGAAATAGCGCCGGCTGAACACCGGCGTGCCCAGATTGCGCACGCTCTCGGCATAGATGCGGTGCAGCGCATCGACATCGCGCCCGGCCTGCGCGGTCAGGCCCCGGTCGATGCCTTTGCGCACCATCGCCCGCTGCTTGCGCGGAATGGCCTTCATGTTGGTCTCGTCGTTGCCCGAAATCGCCCGCCTGAACGTGGCATACAAGCCCGGCTTCACCTGCCAGCCCTCGCCGGCCGTACCCTCACGCAGGCGCAGCTCCACCGCGGCCGCGCCCATGCTCAATCCAAGTTCCGCCGCATGTTCGCCCAGCGCGTGCGCCACCGCCGCCTCGGCCGCGAGCGGACCGCCATAGACACAGAAGGGCAGGCTGATCAGCGTATGCCCAAAAAGCCGCGTCTTGACCTGCGCCAGCGGCAGCACGCCCACAACCGCGCCATCCTGCTCGGCGAGCAGATAATGCGTGCGATGGCGAAAGGCGCGCGCGATCACGTCCCGCCATTCGCTGCGATGGAAAAAGGTCGCGTGGGGATGCGCTGCCACGAAGCGGTCCCAGCCCGTGGCGTCCGCACCAAGGTCGGTGATTTTGACGGCCAAGTTGATCATCCAGAAGGAAGAAAGGTCTTCTTTCTTGAAAGAAAGAAGCAAAGAACTTTTAAAAGTTTTTTGGACCTTTTTTCAAAAAAGGACTGCTTGCCTTGCTATGGCATCAGCGAACACTTCATCAATGCGCCCCCACTGAAAGTCCCGCAACAGCAGCCTCATCCTGCGCGGCATATCCGCCAGATTCAAGTAATGCCTGAAGCGTGCCATCATGGGCGCTGCGGTCACGCGCGGCTGTCCGGCATCGATCTCCCAAGGATGCGTATAAAAAATTCCTGGCACGCGCTCGGCCGCATTGAAGCGGCGCAGACCGGCGCGAAACAAGCGATAGGGCAGCAAGCGGAAATAACCCCCGCCGGCGCAGGGCAGGTTGCGCCCGGCAACCGCCAGCGTGGTCATCGGCAGCTCGACGATGCCAGCCGGGCCGGCGGCGCCATCGGGTGCAAAGGGCAGGCGCGGTGCCGCGGGCATGCCGTAGAGGTCGTGCCGGATCGGGTACACGCTGGAGCTGTAGCGATAGCCCTGTTCGGCCAGCACATCGAAGGCCCAAGGGTTGCGCGCATTGATCGAAAAGGTCGGCGCGCGGTAGCCCGCCACCGCCGTGCCGCCGACATCCTCCAGCAGCCGGCGCGCATCGCCGACATCGGCGGCGAATTCCGCCGGCGTCTGTGACGTCGCCAACTGGTGCCAATAGCCGTGGCTTGCCAATTCGTGGCCCGCCGCCACAATGGCGCGCACCAGCGGCGCATGCCGCTCCGCCACCCAGCCCAGCGTGAAGAAGGTGGCGCGCACGCCTTCCCGCGCGAACATTTCCAAAATCGCCTCGGTATTGGCCTGCACGCGCCGCTCCAGCCCGTCCCAGGCCGCGCGCGGGATCGTGCCGGCGAAGGCCTGAACCTGGAACCAGTCCTCGACATCGACGGTCATGGCGTTGACGATGGGTTCGGCCATATCAGAACCGCTTGGTCAGCGAGAGCGTGATCGTGTCGCTGTTCAGATAAGACGAACCCACGCCCCCGTCATCGGTGGCGTAATTGCCCGTATAGGCCAGCCGCCCGGACAGGGTATCGGTGAAGCTCTTGGAAATACCGGCCGAGAACTGGACGGAGGCGTACCGATAGCTGTCGCTTTCCGCCACGCTGTTGCGGCTATAACCAACCTGCACATCGGCGCTCAGCGTCGGCGTCAGATCGTGCCGCCAGGTCAGCGTGGCCGATGTCGTGGCACTGGTCTGCGTCGTCAGCAGCCCGAATTCGGCCAGTTGCGCATTGCTGATGCCCTCGCGCGCTAGGATCGATTGCGGCAGGCCAAGCAGATTGCCGACCAGCGAGGATCGCTGCTGGTTGAACGTGGCCGTGACGACGTCCCGATCGGCGATGTAGCTCGCGTTCAGATTGGCGCGCTGCGTATTGGTCAGCGCCTGATTGGCGCCGAACAGGCTGGCATTGTTGACCAGCGGAGCGGCCACCAGCGCCGATCCGGCCACACCCGTCTGATCGGTGGTGCCGGACAGCAATTGGCTTTGCTGGTCCTCCTGAAAGTTCGTAATTCCGGTGGAGTAGCTGCCGAAGATGCGGATGCGCGGCGTGATCTGGTAATAGCCGACGACATAGGGCGCGGTGATGCCGTCGATGCGGCGGTATTCGATCGTGATGCTGCTTTGCGCGTTCGGCGTGATGCGCACGCCGGCACTCCACACCCCGCCCACGAAGCCGTAGCCGCTATTGGGATAGCTCAAATTCTCGTAGCCGATTTCGCCTAAGCCGGAGACGAAGCGGTTGATCGCGTAGCTGGCATCATCGGTCAGTAGGATGCGATGCGCGTCGCGCGAGGCGCCCGAGCCGTCATAGAAGCTGTTATCGGTGTCGATGGCATCCTGGAAGCGGCCGTAATTCTGCCCGGTGGTGAAGCTGGCAAAGACGCGCCGCGTGGCCAGCCACTGGCTGCCGTAATTATAGGGCAGCGCGAGCGGCAGGCCCTGCGTCTGGTCGTTGAGGTAATTCGGCGCGTCGGTTGCCGAATAAATATATCCCACGCCGGCCTCCGCGGTGCCGATGCCGCCGAAGGTGTGGCTCAGATAAGGTGAGATCGACAGCTCGCTCTGCGTCTCGCGCTGGCTCGGCGGCAGCAGATCCGTGCTCAGCGCGTTCGTGCCGCCATAGACAGGGTTTTGGCTGACCGAACCGCGCGTATCGACATAGAACAGGTCGGGCACCGCAATCCCCAGCACGCTGCCGTAAAATTGCTGGCGGAATTGCGAATAATCGGTATCGACCGCATAGATCTCGCCCGTCGGCGCATAGTTCAGATTGACCCGGAAGCGTTCGCCGTTGCCCAGGACAAGCAGGCTGGGCGTGATCAGGGTGATCGCATCGTCGTGGCGGCGGTTGACGCCGAAATTGAAGCCGCCGAACTGGTCGGGATTGTCGGTCAGATCCTCGGCGATGGTGATGGCGGGAAAATACTGCCAACCTGGACCGGCCTGCGCGCCGCCCGGCTGGGGGGTGGAGCTCTGTCCGAAGGCGCTGAGCAGGCGGTTGCGCAGATCCGGCTGGCTGGGATCGAAGCCGGTGGCGGGCGCGACCGATCCCGCCAGCGGCGGCACGCTCGGCACGTCGCCGGCCCCGCCCGACAAGCTGCTATCCGCGGCGCCGGCGCTCGGGGCGGACCCGGTGCTGGTCTGGGCCGCGGCCGGGCCGGCCAGCAACAATGCGGCCGCCCCGGCAAGCCAGAAGGCGCGGCCGCCCTGCCTGGGCGCCTTGATGATACGCGTCAGCGGCACGGGCGCGGTCAGCCTTCCGGCGGCGGTGTCGGCAATGAGGGCGGCGGCGCGTTCGGCCGCGCGTAATAATCGCCATAATAGCTGTAGGCGCCGAAGGAGGAGCGCTGGCGGCCCGCCACCTTGTTCAGCATCAGCATCACCTTGGGCGCCCCACGCACGAGTTCCAGCGCCGCCTCCAACTCCGCCCGTTGCGTCCGCGCGGCTTCCACGATCATGACGATCTGCGCCACCGATGGGGCGAGCACCGAAGGATCGCTCGTGGACAGCAGCGGCCCGGTATCGATCACCAGCGTGCAATCGGGCAATCCGGCGGCGATGGCATCGACGACTTCGACCAGCGGGCGGCGCCGGTAATCCAGATCGACCTGCGAGGAGGGCACGCCGATGGGCAGGATCGCCAGGCCGGGCAGTGGCGTTGCCACGACCAGTTCGCGCGGCTGCAGGGAGCTGTCGGCCACCATGTCGAACAACCCCGGCTGGCGCTTCAGTCCCACGAGTTCGGACACCGAGCCAGGCTTGAGGTCCGCATCGACCAGCACAACGGGCCGCTGCGCCGTTTGCGCCAGGGAGGCGGCCAAATTCAGCGCCGAAAAACTCTTGCCCTCCGCCGGTTTGGTGGAGGTGACGAGCAACGCATTGCCGTTGCGCTCGCCCGAGAGGATCGAGGCCTTGATCGCGCTGTGTAACCGCGAAGCGGCGATGCGGAATTCATCGCCAAGCCTCGTGCGGCCCTCATCCTCGATGATCAGCCCTGCCGCTTCTAGATCGAGGATCGTGCGCGGCGCCGCCCGGGACCCGAGCGCGCCACGGCCCGTCGAAGCAATCCCCATCCCCGCGGTCGAGACCATGTCATCCATCATGGGCCTCCCTCATACCATGTGCGCGAAATGGACGAGCACGCCGCCCAGCACCGCGAACAGCAGCCCGAAGGCGCCGCCGAAAAGCGTTATCTGGCGTATACGCGCGCCCGCGGTCATCGGCAGGATCGCCAGCGAAACGCTGCCGATCACCGTCATGCCCAGCGCGCGCAGATCGGCCACGGTGTGGAATGACTGATCAAGCGCCAGCATGGCCGCAACCACGCCCACGCCCGCGCCCAGGCCCGCCACCAGCACGGCAATGGCCAGCAATGTCCTGTTGGGTGCGACCGGCACTTGCGGCGCGGTTGGCGGGTCGATGATGACCATCTTGATGTTGCTCGCCTTTTTCTGCGCGGCGTCGGATATGCGCATGCCTTCGCGGCGGGAGACGAGCTCGTCGTAATTGCGTCGCACCACATCGTAGTCGCGGTTCATGTTGATGTATTGCGCTTCGAGCTCAGGGACGCCCTGGGCGATCTTGGCCAGCCTGTCGCGCTCGGCCGTGGCATCGGCGATCTGGCGCACCAGGCTGCCGATGCGCTCATCGGTTTCCGTCAGACGCAACCTGTATGTTTCATAGACGGGATTGGCCGTCGGCCGGCCGATCTCGCGCGGCGCCGCCGGGGCGCGATCGGGTGTCTTGCGCAACTCATCGACCAGATGCTGCTGGGTTATGACCTCGGGATAGGCCGGCGTATAGACCTGCAGAAGCTGGCGCAGCCGGTCCTCCGCGGTGCGCAGCGCCTGGGAGGTCTCGCTCGGCCCGGCGCCGCCGCCGCCGCCGCCGCCGAAACTGGCCTGTGTGCCGGCGAGTTCGTGGGCAATCAGCGTGCGGTCGGCGCGTGCATCGGCCAATTGCCCCGTGAGCGTCGCGACCTGGTCGCGCGCCAGTTCCAGCCGGTTGGTGCCGCCATCGCCGGGCAGCAGGTCGATGTATTTGCGGCGGAATTCGGCCCGACGTGTTTCCGCCGCGCGCAGCGCCTTTTCGTAAGACGCGATCTGACCGTCCATGAAGACCGTGGCACGGTCGATTTCGTCGCGATTGTCGCCCGCCTTGTTTTCGATGAAGCTGGCTAGCATCGCCTGCACCACGTCCTGCGCCAGCGCGCGGCTGGTGTTGCGGTAGGCGATCGAAAAGATGTTTCGCGTCTGTGCGATCACCTGGATGCGCGTGGCCAGCCGCTCGACCATCCTTTCCGTGTCGGTCTGGGTGGGCGTCTCCAGCGACAGATCTGTCTTCTGGATGATGCGTTCCAGATTGGGGCGCGACAGCAGCATGTGCTGCAACAAATCGAGCTGATCCTGCAGGCTGCTTTCGACCGCAATGCCGCGCAGCAGCGGCGTCAGCACCGCGTCCGAATCGATATAGACGCGCGCATAGGCTTCGTACTGGTTGGGCATGGAAGCAACCGCCAGCCAGCCAAAGATGCAGATGATCCAGGCCGCGGTCACGCCCCACCAGCGGCGGCTCCAGGCCAGGCCGCCGTAGCGCGCGGCCATCTCGCGGACCTTGTCCATTGTTAAAACCTTGAAGCGAGAGAAAAAATCTGGGTGGGATGTGCCATCCCCCCCAAAACCCCCGTCATCAATTTAGACGGGACTAAACAATAGACGGGGGGTCTGGGGGGGATGGCACATCTCCCCCAGCCTTCTTCCGCCTTCAAAACCAGCTCTGCGGAATGATCAGCGTATCGCCCGGCCGCATGGCGATGTTCTGGCTGATATCGCCATCCTTGATCAGGTCGGAGAGCCGCACGGGAATGCGCACGATCTTGCCGCCCTGACGTCGTATGATGCTGGCCGAGTTGCCGGCGGCGAATTTCGTCAACCCGCGCGTCGCGATCATGACATCGAGCAGGGTCAGGCTTTGGCGGTAGGGAATGGCCTGCGGATCCACCGCCTCTCCGACCACGCGCACCTGCCGGTCCGCCGGCCCTTGGAAGGTGCGTACCTCGACGGTCACGACCGGGTTCTGAACATATTTCTTGAGCTTGGCCTCGATATCGCGGGCGAGCTGGGAGGAGGTCTTGCCCGCCGCCTCCAGATCCGCGGCCAGCGGCACGGAGATGCGCCCATCGGGGCGGACCGGCAGGTCGTTGGCGGACAGCGATGGCGCCTCGTTGACGAAGATCGTCAGCACATCCCCTGGACCAAGGACGTACTCCGCGTCTGGCTGGTCGGGCGCGGCTTCCACCATCGGTGCATGCCCCCCGCAGGCGGCAAGCATCGGCGCCACGGCCGCGGCGATGAGGAGAGCGCGGCGTGCGACGCCGCCCGAAACGGTTTTGGTAGGCGCGGAAGGAGTCGAACCCCCGGCTTCTGCTGGGTAAAAGCAGCGCTCTGCCACTGAGCTACACGCCTTCTGAAAGGTGCCGACAGGCGGCGGTTGACGTTGTGGTTGTCGTAAAGACCATAAAGCGAGACGGCAAGGATGTTATTTTTGAGAGACTCCCCTGTGGCAGATACATCGCGCCGCACGGAGAAACCGACATACACACGTGAGCACGCGATAAGCAAAACTTAACACCAGACCGGCTTATTCGAATCGTTCGTGACACGCCTTTGCCAACCTGACCGAAAAATCCTAACAAAACCGCCACCCGGGAAACGCCCCGAAGGATTGCCTAATGCGCCGCGCCCTGCTTTTCGGTCTGCCCATCCTGGCCCTGCTGGGCCTCGGCCTCGGCGGCTACGTCTTCTTCCACCACGGCAACCTGCTCGCCGATGCGCGCCTCCGCCTGTCCCGCGGCGAGATGCACGCGGCCGAAATAGATCTCGACACCTATCTGCGCGGCCACCCCGGAAATCCCGAAGCCAGCTTCCGCCTGGGCGAAATCAAGCTGGCCGAAAACAACGTGCTCGCCGCCCAGCGCCTGCTGCGCACCGCCCGGGCCGGCGGCTACGATCCCGCCGCCATCATCGCCCCCCTCGGCGAGACCTACCTCCAGCAGCATCATTACGAGGAGCTGCTGGCCGACTTCCCGCCCGACCGAGCCCCGCCCGGCGGCCTGGCCGATACGCTCGCCTTGCGCGCCTCGGCCTATCTTGCCATGCGCCAGCCCCAGCAGGCCCGCCAAAGCGCCGATGCGGCCGTGGCCGCCGCGCCCAACAAGCCAGGGCCCTCCGTGACCGCGGCGCGCATCGATGCCGCCACCAACGATCCCGCCGCCGCGGAGGCGCGGGTCGATCACCTGCTCGCCCAAAATCCCAAGCTGCCCGAAGCGGTCCTGCTCAAGATCGACCTGCTGATGCAGCGCCACGATATCCAGGGCGCGCTGCGTCTCGCCCAGTCGCTGCTCGCGGCCAATCCCACCTCACCGGCGGCCAAGATGGCGAACGCGCGCGCGCTGGCCGTGCTGGGGCGGGATGTCGAGGCCATGAAGCTGGTCAATGACGTTGTCCACCACATCCCGCGCGACATCGGCGCCAACTACCTCAAGCTGCGCCTGAGCGACCGCGAGCGCGACTTCCCCGCCGCCGATGCCGCCCTGGCCGTGCTGCTGCCCATCATCGATGAGCTGCCCCAGGGCGAATATTTCGCCGCCATCACCAAACTTGGCATGGGCCAGCCCGCTCAGGCGCAGGAGGCGGCATCCAAATACGTCGCACAGCATCCCGGCGATGCGGCCGGCCTGAAAATCCTCGCCTTCTCCGAACTGGCGCTCAACCGCGCCAACCGGGTGGAGGAAGTGCTCGCCCCCCTGGTCAGCGCCGGCCACCCGGACGCCGATACGCTGGATCTGCTGGCACGCGCGCGCGCCATGCGAGGCGACATGAAGGGCGCCGAGCAGGAACTGGCCCGCGCCTCGGCCCTCTCGCCCAACAACGATGACATTCTCAACCGCCTCGGTGCCGCGCGGGTCGACCTCGGCGACACGGCGGCGGGCGAAGCCGATTTGCGCCGCTCGCTTGCCCAAACGCCCGACCAGCCGCGCGCGGCCGCTGCTCTGGTGCAGACGGCGCTGGCTGCGGGAGACATCAAGGGCGCGCAAGATGCGGTCGATCAACTGCGCCGCGCCACGGGTGCCACTGAGCAGGTCGGCGTGCTCGATGGTCAGATCAAGATCGCCCAGCTCGACCTGCAAGGGGCGGAGGCCATCTATCTCGACACGCTCAAGCGCTTTCCCGACAGCCGCCAGGCAAGCCTTGGCCTGGTGCAGGTCGAAAGCCGGCTCGGCCGCGCCAAAACCGCGCAGGAGCGCCTGAACGGCTGGATGGCCTCGCATCCCACCGACAAGGTCGGGCTGAAGATGCTGGTCACCGCCGACATGGCCGGGCAGAACGTGGCGGGCGCCATTGCCGCCGTGGAAGCCGCCCACGCCGCAGCGCCGGGCGACATCGATGTCGATGTCACGCTGGCCACGCTCTACCTCGCGGCCAAGACGCCGGCCAAGGCCGTCGATCTGATCGACCGCAGCACCGAACCGGGTGCCGACACCAACCCCGCCCTGCTGCCGATCAAGGGCCAGGCGTTGATAGACATGGGCCGGCTGGCTACGGCCGAAGAGGTGCTGAGCCGGGCCGTGGAGGCCACGCCCAACGATCCGCGCCCCCGCTTCGGCCTCATCGAGCTCAAGATGCGCGCCAAGGATTACGATGCCGCCCGCAAGATCGCGGCCGATGGGCTGGAGGCATTGCCGGGCGATCCGCGCATGCAGGAAGCGCTCGTGGCCATCGATTTGCGCGCACACGGCATCAAGGCCGCGCTGCAAACGGCCGATACGCTGCGCCAGGATCCGCGCAACATGCCCGCGGCCCTGATGCTGCCGGGCAATGCGCTGACCGCCAGCGGCGATGCGCCCGGGGCGGCGCGCGCCTTTCTCGCCGCCTTTCATTCCGCGCCTTCCGAGCAGCTTGCGCTGGCCGCCGCCGCGGCGCTGGCCCGCGCGGGCCAGGCCGCGCAGGGGCAGGCATTGTTGCGCGAGTGGACGGCAAGCCATCCCGACGCGCTGGGCGCCCCCCCCCTGCTGGCGAGCGCCCCGCTCGCAGCCCCCCCCAACCCAGACGCCCCCCCCCCCCAGACCCGCGTGCTCCCCCCCCCTCCGGACGATTCGGCCGCGCTCAACAACATGGCCTGGGTCAAGCTGCAAACCGGCGATGCCGCCGATGCCACGAAGCTGGCCCAGCGCGCCTACTATCTTTCGCCGGGACCGGAGACGCAGGACACGTTGGGATGGATCATCGCGCGCAACGGCGATACCGCGCGGGCGCTTTCCTTGCTGACGCAGGCGGTGGCGATCAAGCCATCCCAGCAAATTCTTTATCATTACGCTTTCGCGCTTGCCGCGCAGAACCGCCCGCGCGAGGCGCGCGAGGCGCTGGACAAGGCGCTGGGTGCCAAGACCGCCTTCGATGAGCGCGCCGATGCCGAGAAGCTGCGCGCCAAGGTGGCGCCATAGAAGGTTAAGCCAGGTGCAGGATAGGCTGGGGGGGATGTGCCATCCCCCCCAGACCCCCCGTCTTTTATCGGGCTTCGCGTCGAATAAAGACGGGGGGTCTGGGGGGACCGGCACGGTCCCCTCAGGTCTTCCTTGATGAGCGCCCAAGCGGCACTTCGGGTGCTGACATTCTCAACGCTCTATCCCCACGCCGACGCACCCAATCACGGCGTCTTCGTCGAAAACAGGCTCCGCCATCTGCTGGATTTCGCGGCGGGCGCCATTCGCGCCACCGTGTTGGCGCCTGTGCCGTGGTTTCCCAGCAGCAATCCGCATTTCGGCGCCTGGGCGCGGAATGCGGCAGCGCCGCACGTTGAAACACGCCACGGCATGGAGGTGCTGCACCCGCGCTACCTGACCTTGCCGCGCGTGGGCATGAACGTCGCGCCATACCTGCTCTATGCCGCCGCACGGCGCGCCAGGCGGCTGGGTGCGAAATTCGACCTCATCGACGCGCATTACCTCTATCCGGACGGGGTAGCGGCGGTCTGGCTGGGGCGGCGGCTCGGCCTGCCCGTGGTGCTGACCGCGCGCGGCTCGGACGTGACGCAATTGCCCGATTACCGTATCCCGCGCGCCCTGATCCTTGAGGCGATCGCAGGTGCCGCGGCCACCATCACCGTCAGCCGCGGTCTGGCCGACGCGCTGGTGCGCCTTGGCGTCTCGCCCGAGCGCTTGATCGTGCTGCGCAATGGCATCGACCTGACGATGTTCCCGCCCCAGGACCACGCCGCCTGCCGCGCCGCATTCGGGTTGGATGGGCCGATCATGGTCTCGGTCGGCGCACTGATCGCGCGCAAGGGGCATGATCTGACGATCGGCGCGTTGGCGCTGATGCCCGGCTGGCGGCTGCTGATTGCCGGCGAGGGGCCGGAGCGGGCCGCACTCATGGCGCATGCGGCACGGCTGGGCGTGGCCGACCGCGTGCGCTTGCTCGGCGCCGTGCCGCATGCCCAACTCGCTTGCATCTATGGCGCGGCCGACCTGTCCGTGCTTTCCAGCGCGCGGGAGGGATGGGCCAACGTGCTGCTGGAATCGATGGCCTGCGGCACGCCCGTCGTGGCCAGCCCGATCGCGGGCAATGACGAGGTGGTGGCCGACCCCGCCGCCGGCGTGATTGCCGCCGCACGCACCGCCCAAGCCATCGCCCAGGCGGTGCACACACTCGCCGCCCGCCCGTTGCGGCGCGCCGAGACCAGCGCCTACGCCGCCCGCTTCGGCTGGGACGAGACGAGCGCCGGGCAGCTTGCGCTGTTCCGGCGCGTGGCGGGGCGTGGCGCGTGAAGCCGGTCGCGACCTTCCTGATCCGCGGCGCGTGCCAGGCACGCGGGCTGGAGCTGACGCTCGATTCTTTGCTTGGGCAGACCGAGCCGCGCTTCTCGGCGCGCGTGTCGGACCCGGCGGGCTCGGGATTGCTCGCGCGCTATGGCGATCCGCGTCTGGCGCTGGGCGAGGCGCCGGATGGCGAGGCTGCCTTTGTCGCAATCCTCGAGGCGGGCACGATCCTGGCACCAACCTGGCTGGCCCGGCTTGCCGCCACGCTTGAGGCCGAGCCTGCGGCGGCGCGGGCCGGGCGTGGCCGTGGTGCTGCGCCGGCGTGGGGCGGAGGAGGATGGGCCGCTTGTCCTGCTCGCCGATAGGCTGGCGGTTTTGCGCGCGCCTGCGGCCGAACTGCGACCCGCGCAACGCCGGCTGGCGACGAGCCTGCATGGCCTGTCTTACGAACCGGCGGACATCGAGGCCGAGCGTCCGCCCACCCTGCATGTCGTGATCGACACGGAGGCGGAGTTCGACTGGGACAAGCCCTTCGCCGAAACGCTGAACGCGGTTTCCGCGATGGCCCAGGTGGAGAGCGCGCAGGCGATCTTCGACCGCTACGGCCTGCGGCCGACTTACGTGATCGATTATCCCGTGGCGTCGCAGGAAGCGGGGATTACGGCGATTTCCGCCATCGCCGATCGGGGCGGCTGCGCGGTGGGAGCGCATCTGCATCCCTGGACCAACCCGCCTTTTGGCGCGGCCATCGACCAGGCGATGTCATTTCCCGGCAATTTGCCCGAGGATATCGAGCGCGCGAAGCTGGACGCGCTGCTGGCGGTGATCGAAGAGCGCTTCGGTGAGCCGCCGGCTTTCTATAAGGCGGGCCGTTACGGGTTGGGGCCGAACACGGCGCGGCTGATCGCAGCGCGCGGCATAAGCGTCGATTTCAGCCTAATGCCGGAGACGGACATGCGTGACGTGCATGGACCGGATTTTCGCATGGTGGCTGCCATTCCCTATGACGTTCGCGAACTGGGTCTGCTGGCCGTGCCGATGACACGCGCGGACCTTGGGCCGCTGTCGCGCTGGTGGCGCCTGCGCGGCTGGCTGGACACGCAGACCGCGGCGTTGCTGCACGTGCGCGGCATGCTGGTGCGCGCCGGCTTGCTGGAGCGGCTGACGCTGACGCCGGAGGGCGTTTCGGCGACATTGCAGATCGTGCTGCTGCGCACGCTGCTGCGCCGGGGGCATCGGCTGTTCGTGCTGCATTTCCATTCGCCCTCGCTGGCGGCGGGGCATACGCCTTACGTGCGCAACGAGGCGGAGCGGGCGGCGTTTCTGGAACGGATCGAAACCGTGTGCCGGTGGTTTTTCGAGGAACTCGGTGGATTGCCGGGAAGGCCCTGGGATTTGCTGCCGGTGGAGCAAAGGTCGCGTTTCGAAGGTTAAAACAACACCAGATCGTCCCGGTGTATCATCTCATCGCGGCCGCGCCATCCCAGCACCACCTCGATCTCCTCGGACCGCCGCCCCGCGATCAGCGCCGCTTCGGTGTGCCCATACGCGCAAAGCCCCTGTCCGAGCCGCGCCCCAGCCGCATCGGCCACCAGCACCGCATCCCCGCGTGCGAAAATCCCCGACACGCCGCGCACGCCTGCCGGCAACAGCGAGGCGCCGCCGCGCAGCGCCCGCGCCGCACCCTCATCCACGCGCAGCACGCCAGCGGGCTGCAGGCTGCCGGCGATCCAGCGCTTGCGCGCGCTGCGGCCATCGGGCGCGGGCAGGAACCAAGTGCAGCGCGCGCCTTGTGCCAGGGCTTCCAGCGGATGCAGCACCTCGCCGCGTGCGATCGCCATCGCGCATCCGGCCTGCATCGCCACACGCGCCGCGGCCAATTTGGTGCGCATCCCGCCGGAGGAATAACCGCGTGGCGGATCGCCCGCCGCCGCTTCAATTTGCGGTGTCAGCACATCCACGACCGGAATATGCGCTGCGGCGGGATCAAGCCTTGGATCAGCGGTGTACAGCCCGTCTATGTCCGAAAACAGCACGAGCTGGTCCGCCTGCACCATTTCGGCCACACGTGCGGCCAGGCGATCATTGTCGCCGTAACGGATTTCCGCCGTGGCCACGCTGTCGTTCTCATTGATCACCGGCACGCAGTCCAGATCGAGCAGCGTGCGCAACGTCGCGCGCGCATTGAGGTAGCGGCGCCTGTCTTCCGTGTCGCCCAGCGTCAGCAGCAATTGCGCCGCGGTCAGGCCGTGCGTGGCAAGCGCCTCGCTCCAGGCGCGTGCCAGGCGGATCTGGCCGACAGCGGCGGCGGCCTGCTTTTCTTCCAGGCGCAGCCGCGCTTGTGCCAGGCCCAGCGCATGGCGCGCCAGCGCAATGGCGCCGCTGGAAACCACCAGCACCCGCGTGCCCCGCGCTCGCGCGGCCGCAATATCGGCGCAAACGCTGGCCAGCCAGCGCGCACGGGGTACCGCCTCATCCGCATCGACAATCAGCGCGCTGCCGAATTTGACGACGAGCAGCCGCGCCTGGGCGGCCCCGGGCGTCACACCACGCTGCCGCGTTGGCGCGTGATCTCGTCCTGCAGCGCGCGCAACAATTCGGGCACGCCCTGCCCTGTCGCGCCCGAAAGGACATGCACGGGCCGCCCGGACGCGCGCGCCAGCGCCGCCCGGCGCGATGAAATCTCGCGCGCCGACATGGCATCCGCCTTGTTCAACGCAACCAGCTCGGTTTTTTCCGCAAGGCCGCCGCCATAGGCGCCCAATTCCTCGCGCACCGTGCGCCATGCCTCCACCACGTGCCCGGCCGCGCCGTCGACCAGGTGCAGCAGCACGGCGCAGCGCTCGACATGGCCAAGGAAGCGAACGCCAAGCCCCGCGCCCTCATGCGCGCCCTCGATCAGCCCGGGAATATCGGCCAGCACGAACTCTTCCGAATTAGACAGGCGGATCACGCCCAATTGCGGATGCAGCGTCGTGAACGGATAATCGGCAATCTTCGGCCGCGCCGCGGAAGAGGCCGCCAGGAACGTCGATTTGCCCGCATTCGGCAGGCCGACCAGCCCGGCATCGGCAATCAGTTTCAGGCGCAGCCAGACCCAGCGCTCCTCGCCAGGAAAACCCTTCGTCACGCGGCGGGGCGCACGATTTGTGCTGGACTTGAAATGCGTGTTGCCAAATCCGCCATCCCCGCCATGCAACAGCGTCACCGACTTGCCGGCCTCGTCCAGATCCGCCAGCAAGGTTTCCTGATCGTCCGCCATGATCTGTGTGCCCACGGGCACGCGGATATGCACGTCCTCCGCCGCCGCCCCTGTGCGGTCGCTTCCCGCGCCATTGCCGCCTTTCGGCGCGCGGAAATGCTGGGTGTAGCGGAAATCAATCAGCGTATTGAGATTGGGCACCGC
>CAXUNZ010000057.1:4831-15790 GCA_964252525.1 uncultured Acetobacteraceae bacterium | reverse complement strand
CCCCCCCCCCCCCCCCCCCCCCCCCCCCCCCCCCCCCCCCCCCCCCCCTTCCTCCGCCCCACACACTCAGTCTCAAGCCGCCCGCGCGACCTCCGCCTCGACCACCTTCTCCGCCCTGATCGCCTCCACCTTCCGCTCCACCAGCTCCACGATGTGGTCGATCATCGCCACCCCCTCCACCGTGTGGTCCGTCCGCCCCGCCGCATACACCATGTGCCGCCCGCCGCCGCCGCCGGTCACACCCAGATCCGTCATCAGCGCCTCGCCCGGCCCGTTCACCACGCAGCCGATGATGCTCAGCGTCACAGGCGTTTCAATATGCGCCAGCCGCTCCTCGAGCTTCGCCACCGTGTCGATCACGTTAAACCCCTGCCGCGCGCAGGACGGGCAGGAGATGATCTTCACGCCGCGGTGCCGCAGCCCGAGCGATTTCAGCAGCTCCCAGCCGACATGCACCTCCTCGGCCGGCTCGGCCGAGAGCGAAACGCGCACCGTATCGCCGATACCGGCCCATAGCAGGTTGCCCAGACCGATCGCGCTTTTGACCGTGCCGGTGCGTTTGCCGCCGGCTTCGGTGATGCCGATATGCAGCGGGTGGTCGCACACCTCGGCCAATTGCTGGTAGGCGGCCACGGCGAGGAAAACGTCGGACGCCTTTACGCTGATCTTGAATTCGTGGAAATCGTGGTCCTGCAAAATCTTGGCGTGTTCCAGGGCACTTTCGACCAGCGCGTCCGGGTTCGGTTCGCCGTATTTTTCCAGCAAATGCCGCTCCAGTGATCCGGCGTTGACGCCGATGCGCATGGAACAGCCATGGTCGCGCGCCGCCTGCACCACCTCGCGCACGCGCTGCGCGCTGCCGATATTGCCCGGATTGATGCGCAGGCAGGCCGCCCCCGCGCGCGCCGCCTCGATCGCGCGCTTGTAGTGGAAATGAATGTCGGCCACGACCGGCACGTTGACCTCGCGCACGATTTCGGCGAGTGCGGCGGTGCTGGCTTCGTCGGGGCAGGAGACGCGCACGATGTCCACGCCGGCGATTTCGGACAGCCGGATCTGGGCGATGGTGGCGGCCGCATCGCTCGTCAGCGTGTTGGTCATGGTCTGCACGGTGATCGGCGCATCGCCGCCCACGGGCACGCGGCCGACATGGATCTGGCGCGAACGGCGGCGTTCGATGTGCTGATAAGGCCGGTAATTCATGCGGCCGCGCTCCTCTGGACTGGGGCGGATATAGGGGTGCGCCCCGAGCCGGTCAAAGACATGTCGGTGACAGCGCCCCAGGGGGCGTGCCGAGGAGAGAGCACGAAGCGCACCGGCCGGTCCGGCTGGGTGGTGACGCGGCCGAGCGGCAGGACGGTGCCAGGTCCCGCGAAGGCCACGCGGAAGCGCGCGAGCACCGAAGAGAGGACCAGCACCGCCTCGGTCAGCGCGAAGCTGGCGCCGACGCAGATGCGCGGTCCGGCGCCGAAGGGCATGTAGGCGAAGCGGTCGGGCGGGGCGGCGCCGGGCAGGAAGCGGGTGGGGTCGAAGGCGTCCGGGTTTACCCAGCGGCGGCGGTGGCGGTGCAGCACCCAGGGCGAGACGGTGATGACCGTCCCGGGTGCGACGCGGCGGCCCTCGATCTCGTCCGCCTCGATGGCCTCGCGCACGATGAGAAAGGCCGGTGGGTAGAGCCGCAGCGCTTCATCGACATGGGCGCGGGTGAGCGGCAGGTCGGCGGTGTCCCGCCCGTACGCGCCCGCTTAGGCGGCAAGCCCCAACAGCGCCTCCCGATAGAGGGCGGCGAGATAGAGGCACCAGAAGAGGGTGACCGCCGTGGTTTCGTGGCCAGCCAGGATCATGGTGGAGACTTCGTCCCGCAGCTGGGCATGGGTGAAGCCCTCGCCGGTCTGAGGGTCGCGCGCGGTGTCGAGCAGGTCGAAGAGGTCGCGCGCCTCGCCCGGCGGGGTGGACAGGGCGCGGCGGGCCTCGATCAGGCGGTCGAGGAAAGCCACCCATTGCACGCGGAAGGCGCTGCGGGTGCGGTCCTGCGGACTTGTCCAGCCGGCGGGCAGCACCAGGTCGAACGGCCCAGGCCGGGCGAGGCGCATGCCGTAGCGGGTGATCAGCGCGCGCAACTCCGCGCCGAAACCGGCCATTTCGAGCGAGAACATGGATTGGCCGGCAATGGTGAGCGCCAGATTCTGCATGTGAGGCAGCAGCTCGATGGGGCGGTGCGTCAGGCCTTCCAATTGCGCGATCTTGGCCGCGGTGGCGGTGCGCACGTGGCCGGCCAGCATGGGCATGGTGCGCGGCGCGAGCGCGGGCGCGATCGTGCGGCGCTGGTGGCGCCAGGCCTGCCCTTCGGCGAGGAACAGCCCCTCCCCCAGGATCGGCGCCAGCACGCGGTGGGTGGCGACGTTGCGGCGGTAATTGGCGGCGTTGGTGACCAGCACGTGGCGGATGGCGATGGGCGCATTCAGCATCATCTGGTCGCGGCCGAGAAAGCGGCCGGCGATGATCTCTTCCTCGTAGGCGAGCGCGCCCCAGAGTTCGAGCGGGTTGCGGCGGAGGGTGAAGAAGGCCTCGGCCTGCGAGCGCAGGCGGGTGGCGAGGGCCGGGCGGGGTGGCAGCATAAGCAAAGAGTTGGGAGAAAGGTGCTCGTCCCCCAGACCCCCCGCCGATATTTAGGTGGTCGCTGTTTTGACGGGAGTCCGAGGGATGGCTCCGCCAAGCTTTACGGAGGTCACACTATTAAGTTGACCGTTGCGCACGCAATCGTCTGGTGCGTGTGGGTCTGCTTTGTGCACCTACATGTCGCGAGGCTGCGTAGCCGTTGCTAGCGGTGATGTGCCGTTTGGCCAGGCAATGCAAACGCCTTTGGGAGAAAACGCAATGAAACGCACGCTTTTTGCGGCCTCTGCGCTTGGCTTGGCGCTACTGTCCGGCAGCGCACTGGCATCCAGCCATCGCGAGGCACCAATGATTGCCGGCATGCCCCGGCTGGACGCGTCCGATTTCTACATGTTTCGCAGTTATGAGCCGGGGCGCTCCGCCTACGTGACCATGATCGCCGATTACGTGCCGCTGCAGGATCCGGGCGGCGGCCCGAACTTCTACCAGATGGAAACGAACGGCTACTACGACATCAACGTAGACAACCTCGGCAGGGGCAAGCCGACTTTTCTCTACCGTTTTCGTTTTTATGACCGCGACAGAAAGCTGGCGGTTAACGTCAATGGCGTTGAAGTGCCCATTCCCCTGATCAATGACGGTGTCATCACCGCCAGCAATCATGCCGCGCTCAATAGGGTCGAGACATATTCCGTGTCTCTCGTGACATTTGATCACAATGGCAAGGAGTCAGAGACGCAGCTTGCCGACCGCGAGGGCAAGACGGAGTTCATGAAGCCTGCCGACAATATCGGCGACAAGTCGATCCCGAACTATACCGAGTATGCCGAGAAATTCACCTACCACCTGGTCATCCCCGGCTGCGGGCAGAACGGCAGGCTGTTCGTTGGACAGCGCAAGGACCCATTTGTGGTCAATCTGGGCGAAACGTTCGACCTGCTGAATTACGCGCATCCCGTTGGCGATCAGTACGACAACTCGGCAATGGATGACCTCGCCGGCAAGAACGTGACATCGATTATCTGGGAAGTGCCGGCGGCGTGCTTGACCAACACCGGCGATCCGGTGGTCGGCGCCTGGACAACATCTTTCATGGGCTTCAAGGACCAGGCGGGCAAAGCAGCCTACAAGCAGGTGTCTCGACTGGCCAATCCACTGGTCAACGAGTTGGTCATCGGGCTGCCCGACAAGGACAAGTTCAACAGTTCGCTGCCCGCCAATGACTCGCAATTCGCCAAATACGTGACGAACCCGAGCGTGCCGGCGTTGATTGCGGCGCTGTTTAATACGCCGGCGCCGACGCAGTTCCCCCGGCAGGACCTTATTGCGGTATTCCTGACCGGTGTCGCCGGGCTGAACATGCCGGCGAAAGGCCCAGTACCGTCCGAGGAGATGCGCCTGAACACGAGCATCGCGATCACGCCATATGGTTCGCAGAACCGGCTGGGCGTCATTGCGGGTGATAATGCGGGTTATCCGAACGGGCGTCGCCCGGGCGATGATGTGGTCGACATCACTCTACGTGTGGCCATGGGCAAGCTGTATGCTTTGGGCTTGTATGGTGGTGCGGGCAATGCGCCATCGGGCAATCTGGAGTTCACGGATGGCGCCTATACGGATGACACGCATTATCTGCAGGTGTTTCCGTATGCGATGCCGCCGCTGTCGGATTCCCCGCAGCCGGCGCATGAGCCGAACTGAGGGGGGACAAGCCTTCTCGCTCTGAGGAAAACGAAGCAGAAAGACGTCTGCCTTTTGGCCCGGTGCCCGTCCTACGCACCGTGGCCGAGTGCCGATGGGGTTCTGCTTCTTTTCTTGAGAAAAGAGCTGTCTTTGTGACACGCATCCCCATCATTATCACTTTGGTGCTACTCTCCGGCGCGGCACCCTTTGTGCCGACGAGTGATGACGTGGTGCTGGAAGTATTGCCTGATGCTGCCGACACCCAGGCGCGTGGCTTGCGCGTGAGTCAGAGTGCTCTTCTCGCCAATCCGCACGATCTGCCGCTCGCATTGAAGGTAGCTCGGGGAGATTTGGCACTTAGCCGCAGCCTTGGCGATCCGCGATATCTTGGCCGGGCGCAAGCGGCGCTCGCACCTTGGCCTGCTTCCGCCCACGTCCCGGACGTGCTTTTGCTGCAGGCCATCGTCGCGCAGAGCAATCACGATTTCGACGGCGCGCTGACCCTGCTGGCCGAAGTGCTCGACCACGATCCGCGCAACGCGCAGGCTTGGCTGACCCGCGCGGCCATCCACCAGGCACAAGCCGATTATCACACTGCATTGGCTGATTGCGGGCAATTCGCAACGTTCGTGATTGGCCTTGCGCCGGATGTGTGCACCGCCTCCGCCATGTCATTGACCGGGCACGCGCCGGTTGCTCTGCGCGCAATCGGTCTGTCTCTGCAGGTCAATGCGGCCGAGGCAGCGCGTGCGCCCGATGTTGCCGTCTGGGCCATGACGCTGGCGGCGGAAACGGCGGGCCGGCTGGCCGAGGCACAGGCGGAGCAATGGTTTTCGCGCGCGCTCGCGCTAGAGAGCAATGATCCCTATCTGCTGGGCGCGTGGTCGGACTGGCTGCTGGACCATGATCGGCCGCACGAGGTGCTGGAATTGCTGCGCAGCAAGACACGTATCGATCCATTGCTGTTGCGCCTGGCATTGGCGGAGCAGGCAGTGAGCGACCCGCCGCTGGCCGAGCACATCGCCGATCTCGCCGCGCGCTTCGAGGCAAGCCGACTGCGCGGTGATAGCGTGCATCGCCGTGAGGAAGCGCGCTTTACGCTGGAGCTTCTACACCAAGCCGACCGCGCGCTGAGCCTGGCGCGCGCCAATTGGCAGGTGCAGCGCGAACCCGCCGACGCGCGCATCCTGATGAAGGCGGCGCTTGCCGCAGGACGGCCGGACGCAGCCGCGCCAGTGCTCTCCTGGCTGCGCGACAATCATGTGCAGGACACGCGGCTTGCGGCTCTGGCTGCGCGGCTGGTGAGCCAATAGGCATTAGATGTCCATCCGGGCGACTCTGGTAGCGTTATGCTTGTCCATTCTGGTGCCAAGCCTTGCGCGCGCACACAGCGCCAGCTCTTCGTACCTTCATGTGGATGTGCGCGGACGCGATCTGGCTGTTCAGTTCTCCATAGCGCTGCGCGACCTCGATTATGCCATCGGTTTGGACAGTGACGGCAACGGCGCCATCACCTGGGGTGAGCTACGCACGCACAAGGCGGCGGTTGCGGCGTATGCGCTGGCACGGCTGCGCCTGGAGGCGGGCGGCGCGCCGTGCACTCCTGGGCCTGTCGAACTGCTCGCAGATGAGCTGAGCGACGGCGGCTACGCAACCCTGCGTTTTGCCGCCGCATGCATCGGCGTGCCCACGCGCGTGAGCGTGCATTACGGCCTGTTTTTCGATCTGGATCCGTTGCACAGGGGATTGATGACGCTGTCGGTCGGTGGTGTGCCTCACGCCTACGCGTTCTCGCCCACGCGGGAAGATGCCAGCTTCGATGTGGCACCCGGTTATGGTCAGACGGTGCGCAGCTTCTTCGAAACGGGTGTCAATCACCTGCTGACCGGGATCGATCACATGCTGTTCGTCACCATGCTGCTGGTGCCCGCGATGTTCCGCAAGCGGGAAGGCGCATCCGGTCTGGGCGCGCAGCTGCAGCCGGTGGCGGATTTCCGTGGGATGTTTATTGAGTCAATCAAGGTGCTGAGTGCGTTCACCCTGGCGCACGGTACGACGCTGACGCTATCGGTACTGCACATTATTTCAATCCCCGAACGGCTGAGCGAGGCAGGCATTGCCCTGACCATTCTGGTGACGGCTTTGGATAACGTGTTCCACTTCATCCCTGGCCGGCGCTGGCCGCTTGCCTTTGCCTTTGGGCTGGTACATGGGCTCGGCTTTGCCACCGCTTTGGGGCCGATGATCCTGCCGCCGCTTGCCCTGGGCATCGCGCTGATCTCGTTCAATCTGGGACTGGAAGCCGCGCAGGTGAGCATTGCGGCCATTGTGCTGCCAATCGGGTTCTTGCTGCGCAACACGATCGTCTATCCCCGGCGCATCATGCCCGGTATATCGGGCGCTGTGGCGGTCGTTGCGCTAGCCTGGTTTGCCGATCGGGCAAGCGGACTGGGGTTCATGCCATTCTAACGAAAAGCAAGGTCTTCACGCCACTTGCAAAAGTTTTTTGGTCCTTTTCTTCAAAAAAGGACTACTTCCTTTTGTTGCTTTTGCCAGTACCAGCACTCGCGCAGCCACCCAGCGCCATAGAAAAGATCGTCGTCATAGCTTCCAAGGTCAACCTGTTAGGCCGGGCAAGCACGGCCAGCCAAGGGTCAGTCACTCAGAAGGAATTACAGCTTCGCCCCGTCTATCGCGTGGGCCAGTTACTGGAAAGCGTGCCCGGTCTGGTGGTGTCGGTGCATTCGGGCGAAGGCAAGGCGTACCAATACCTGGCACGCGGCTTCAACCTGGATCACGGCACGGACCTCGCCAATTTCATCGACGACATGCCGGTCAACCGGCCGACGGATGCGCATGGCCAGGGCTACTCGGATCTCAACTTCCTGATCCCGGAAACCTTTGCCGGGCTGGATTACACCAAGGGGCCATATTATGCGGCACTTGGTGATTTCGCCTCGGTGGCGTCAGAGCATCTACGCCTGGCCGGCGATCTGCCCGATCAGGTCATCGCCAGCGTAGGCACGCTGGGCGATGAGCGGCTGGCCGGCACAGGCACCTGGCACTTCGACAATGGCGACCGGCTGCTGAGCGCAGCCGATATCAGCCATGTCGATGGACCCTACGATCCGCCCAATAATTTCCACAAGATCGATACGCTGCTGCGCTATACCCGCGGCACGGACTCGGACGGCATGTGGTTGACTGGCATGTTTTATCGTGGCCAGGGGCGGCTGAGCACGGATCAGCCCGTGCGCGCTTATGATGAGGGTCTGATTTCACGCTACGGCACACTCGATCCAACTGATGGCAACTTCTCCGAACGCGGGAGTCTCTCGGCGCATTATGCGCAATCGGGCGAGAACTGGCAGTTCACCACCAATGCCTACGCCATTCACAGCCTGCAGGTGCTATGGAATGATTTTACGCATTTTCTTAACGATCCCCTGCATGGCGATCAGGAACAGCAGGACGAGAACCGCACCACGCTAGGCGGTGCCGCCGCGCTCACCTATCACGGCATGATTGGCGGCATCGAGAGCGACACGACTATCGGCGTTCAGGGGCGCTACGATAACATCTACGTCGACAAGCGCCACACGGAGGCGCGCGCGGTGCTGAATGAGTGCGAGGTGCTCAGCGTCCCTTACGTCACTGGCCACGACGCGTGCAATGCCGATCTCATACAGCTTGGCGACACGGGCGTGTATGCCCAGAACACGACCCGTTGGACGCGCTGGCTGCGCACGGTGCTGGGCGCGCGCGAGGAATTCTACAATGCCACGGACCGCAGCGAGATTGCGGGTTTCAAGGGCGTCGGTGCGCAGGCGCTATTCCAGCCCAAAGGTAGCCTCATTCTGGGACCGTGGGCCAAGACGGAAGTCTATTTCAGCGCGGGCAGAGGATTTCATTCGGATGACGCGCGGGGCGTGTTCCAGACTTTGCCGCTGGAGGGTATTCCGGGCCTGTCCCACCGCACGCCGCTGCTGGCCAAATCCGACGGCGAAGAAGTCGGCTTGCGCAGCAATCCCTTGCCTTCACTCAACGTGCAGCTTGCACTGTTTGAAATCGAATTCGCCTCCGAGTTGACCTATGACCAGGATATGGGCATGGATCAGGCGCAGGCCCCAAGCAAACGGCGCGGCGTCGAGTTCTCTGCGCAATATCGTCCCTATCCGTCGATCGAATTCAACACCGATCTGGCTGCGACCAAGGCGCGCTTTGCAACGGGTAGTCCCGCGTCTTTTGGCCTGAACGGTTTACACATCGCAAACGCGCCGAATTTCATCGGCTCATTCGGCGTTCTGTTCGATGCCGCGGGGCCGTGGTTCGGCGGCCTGCAATGGCGCATTCTGGGTTCCTATCCGCTGAACCCAGACAATCTGGTGCGCAGTCCGGGCTATAGCGAGATCAATATCGATGCCGGCTACAGAATTGATGCGAAAACCACGGTGCAGCTCAGTATCTTTAATCTGCTCAACCAACACGCGGACGCTTTCGACTATGATTACGTCTCGCGGCTGCCCGGCGAGCCGCTTGGCGGCATCACCGATGAACGCCAGGATGTGCAATTTCACCCGATCGAACCGATCTCCGCGCGGCTGATGCTCACGCGCCGCTTCTGACCGTTACGGGATGTAGGCGTTATCTCCGGGAATGACGATGGCGTTGCCGCCGCCATCCTCGATGCTCTGCCCGGACGGATCGAGCAGATAGAAGCCGTCCGTGAAATTGATCGATAAATAGCCCTGCGCATCCACGATGATCGAAGTGACGTCCTCGGGCGGCGAAAATCCGCCATACGAGCTGACGGCGAGCGTTTTCTTGTCGATCAGTGCCGCGGCCGTGCTGCTTCCCGTCCCAGCCGCGATCACGGCCTTGTTCGCCGCGGCCTGGCACGTCACCGTGGCCCCGCCGGTCAGCGGCAGGTTGAGGGACTTGGTGAGCGTGAAGGTGGTCGTAATCGTGCTCTGCGTGGTGACGACGGTCTTGCGGTAGACATCCAGCGCCACTTTGCCGGCATTGCCCACGTCGCTGTCCATGACATAGACCGGCTGCCTGGCCGTCCCGCCATGCGTTTCGAGCTTGCCCTCCAGCACGGCGCAGACGCGTCCGAATGGTCCGAACTGGCCGCTGCCGAAGCAGCCTGAACTCTCGGGCGTGGAGCCGCAGGTGATCCAGGAAATGGCCGTGGGCGAAATGTTGTAGGTGGTGAAATTGTAGGAATCCTGCTGGGCACGCGCGGGCGGTCCGGCCAAGCCCAGGCCGCATGCGGCCACCATCAGACACATGCGCCGATACCGTGCCATCTTCGCCCCCCACACAAGATGCCGCAGACGCTAGAATTGGCGCGCGCGGGGCGCAACGGCAAAAAGCGCCACCCGCTTGCCGCCATGTCGCCCAGGCGACAGATAGAGCGTCCATGCGCGCCCCGTCACACAACGCCCCGGGGCCGGTCCTGCACCACCTGGCGACGCTGAGCGCGATTGCCGCCCCGGTGGCACTCGCCCAACTCAGCCAGATGGCCATGGGCCTGACCGACACGCTGATGCTGGGGCGGATCGGCGATCGCGCGCTCGCGGCCGGGGGGCTGGGCGCCAATCTGTTCTTTACCTGCCTGTTTTGTTTTCAGGGTCTTCTCAGCGGTGTTGCGGTGCTGACATCGCGCGCACGCGGCGCGAGCGAGCTGACGCCGATCCCGGCCACCTACTGGTCGGGCATGGCCATTGCCGCGGCGCTGGTGGCGCCATTCTTCTGGCTGATGAGCGACCCGGGTCCGCTGCTGCGCCAAGCCGGGGAAAGCCCGGCGCTGGTTGCCGACGTGACCGCCTATCTCGGCGTGCTGCGCTGGGGCGTGCCGGCCGGGCTGCTCGGCATTGGCATGGTGCGCGCGTTTCTGCCCGCGGTTGGATTGCAGCGGCTGCTGCTCTGGGTCATTCCCGCCGGGGTCGTGCTGAACGCGGTGCTGAATTACTGGCTGATCGGTGGCGGGCTGGGGCTGCCGGGGTATGGTATGCGGGGTTCGGCCGCGGCCACCGCTGCTTCGTTGTGGTGCACGTCTCTGGCACTGGCGATGCTGCTTCATGCCCATCCGGAGTGGCGCCATCACGTGCGCCCCAGCCGTCCCGGCGCACGCGTGATCGTAGAATTGCTGGCCATCGGCGTGCCGGTTTCGATCACCGTCATTGTCGAAGCCACGCTGTTCCTGGCTACGGGCCTGATGGTGGGGCTGATCGGGCCGGTTGTGCTGGCGGCGCATACCGTGGCGATCAGCGTGGCGAGCGTCACCTTCATGGTGCCAATGGCGATTGGCGGCGCGGCCAACGTTCGCGTGTCGCACGAAATCGGCGCGCAACGCCCCGCAGCGGCGCGAAGGGCGGGGCTGGTGGCAATTGGCATGGCCGGCGCGTTCATGGGGTGCACGGCGCTGGTGATGGTGGCCGTACCGCACGCCATTGCGCGCATCTATCTGGGGGCGGGCAGTCCCACCTTGGCCGTGGCGGCGTCACTATTACGGATTGCCGGCGCGTTTCAGGTCTTCGACGGCATTCAGGTGGCGGCGAGCGGGGCGTTGCGCGGGTTGAAGGATACAAGGGTGCCCATGGTGCTGGCCACGATCGGCTATTGGGGAATCGGATTCGGCCTTGGGCGGCATTTGGC
>CAXUNZ010000057.1:0-4821 GCA_964252525.1 uncultured Acetobacteraceae bacterium | reverse complement strand
GCGCGGTGAATGGGGGCGGTTGGGCTTTGGTGGGGATTGTGCATCGGTTTGGCGGTGGTGGCGGTGGCTCTGACGGCAAGGTTTGCACTGGCGACACGGAAAAAAGCAGCCGTCTATTGAGGCAGGAAAATGCCTGTCGCCAGAGGCGATAAGTCGCCATACCATGTCGCCAGGTTCCAAATGTCTTCTTCTTTCTTGCTTCAATGCAAGAACGCCTTTCCTTTGAAACGACGGCATTTCGGGCGGGATAGTCGGTAGTGTCTCAGGTTGAAAGTCTCAAACTATGAGACGCTCTATCATCTCAAGCGCCTCTAGTGCTATGCTTAGCGGCAGGCATAGTCAGGGCTGCTGTGGACAAGCGGTTTATACCAGTGAGGCCGAAGGGCCTCAATGCGGACGAGAAGCGTCGTCTCACGGCTGCTGACTTACAGCTATTTACGAAGCAGTACGGTCGGAAAGCACAAAGAGGCATGGAGCCAAATGACCGACGCTATCCGCGCGAGATTGAGCGCAAAGCCAAGCGTATGCCGCCGGAAGTCTTGGACCAACTGCTCAGAGGCGAGGAATAGCATGCCTAAAGGTCCCCGAGGCGAGTCCCGCCCCGTCGACGTGATCGGCGCCGCCATCAAGGCCGCGCGCATCGCCACAGGCGAGGAGACTGAGGAGTCCCAAGGGCCGCTACAGCCCCGCTGAGTGCACGGGCGCCGTCAAGCACACCGTCACGGGCAACCCCGCTGAGAAGCACGTCTCCACGTCCTACGTGGAGCGCCAAAACCTGACGATGCGCTTGTCCATGCGTCGCTTCACCCGCCTGACCAACGCGTTCTCCAAGAAGGTGCAGAACCACATGCACACCCTGGCCCACTATTTCACCTATTACAATTTCGTGCGCATCCATAAATCGCTTAAGTGCACCCCAGCGATGGCCGCTGGCGTCACGCAGACCCTATGGAGCATGGAGGATGTGGTGGCGCTGATTAACGCACGGGCTGAGCCGGCCAAGAAGCGCGGCCCCTACAAGAAGCGGGCGTCTGTATGATGTTGCCTCTAATGAAAGTGCTTGTGGGCGTGGGTATGGCTATCTTCGCGCTTGCTTGGGTAAGCTGGTTTTTTGTTGGTGGGAGCGCCGCATACGAAGTGGCCGGTCATTTCTATGTCGATCATAAAGGACGCTTGGTCGAGGTGACGAAAGATGCCTATACTTATAGCTTGTGGTTAGGCCGCGCCGTGATGGTGACATTCCCGCTAGCGGTTCTGGCGGGTTGCATTTTGAGTCGCCAATCCCAGAAGCAACGCCAGAAACGCATCCAAGCGGCGCTTCGCGGCACTGACATTTCAAACTGAGACACTACCGGATGGTCCGCCGAGTTGCCCATCGCCAGGCAGCCCTGTATGCCCTCGCCATGCTGAACGACGCCTTCATGATCGCCGTGAGCCGGCTATCGCCCGCGCAACAAGTCCTTTTGCGCCAGTTTATCCAGTTCGGTCTGATCGGCGTGCTGGGCTTTTTTTGGGATACGGCGATCGTCTATGCCACCGCGCCCTTTCTGGGGCCGTATGCTGCCGGCATCGTCAGCTTCTTCATCGTCGGCAGCATCAATTGGCTGTCCAACCGCTACTGGACCTATCGCCACCTCACTCACGCGGCCATGCACCGGCAGTTGGTGATGTATCTGATCGCCAACGCGGTCGGCTTCGTGCTCAATCGGGGCACCTACATCGCGCTGGTGGCGAGCGAGCCTCTGTTCCGCGCCCATCTGGTACTGGCCATCGCCGCCGGCGCGGGAGCTGGGATGTTCGTCAATTTCTTTCTTTCGCGCCGGTTGGTTTTCCGGTGACGGCTCGGGTGGCCGTGCTGATTCCGTGCTTCAACGAGGCAATTGCCATTCCGGGAGTCATTGCAGGCTTTGCCACGGCGCTGCCCGACGCCACCATTTACGTCTATGACAATAATTCGAACGACGAGACGCAAACCGTCGCGCGTGCGGCGGGTGCGCGGGTTGCGCGCGAAACGGCGCAGGGCAAAGGCCACGTCGTTCGGCGCATGTTTGCCGATGTGGAAGCCGACATCTATGTGCTGGTCGACGGCGATGGCACCTATGACGCCGCTTCGGCGCCCGCGATGATCGACATGCTGTGCACGCAATCGCTTGATATGGTAACCGCCACGCGCATCGAGCAGGCACAGGCCGCCTATCGGCGGGGGCACCGCTTCGGTAACGCGGTGCTGACCGGATTGGTTGCATGGCTGTTTAGCGCACAAATTGGAGACATGCTGTCGGGCTATCGGGTTTTCTCGCGTCGTTTTGTCAAATCGTTTCCCGCATTGGTGGGAGGCTTTGAAACGGAAACGGAGCTTACCGTGCACGCTCTGCAACTTGGCCTTCCGGTGGGTGAGCTTGGGTCGCCGTATCGCGAACGGCCGCCGGGGTCGCAAAGCAAGTTGCACAGTTTCAGGGATGGCGCACGTATCTTGCGACTTATCGTCATGCTGATGAAAGATGAGCGCCCGATTCCGTTTTTTGTTGCGGCCGCTTTGGTGATGCTCTGCGGCTCCGTGCTGTTGGGGATACCTGTTGTGCTGCAGTTCCTTCGCACTGGTCTGGTGCCGCGACTGCCGACCGCGATCGTTGCGGCGTGCCTGATGATGCTCTCTTTTCTCTCCGTTGCCTGCGGACTGATTTTAGATTCGGTCGCCCGAGGGCGGCGGGAGACGAAGCGGTTGCTATATCTTGCGCTGCAGGGTCCTCCTGCTTCTTCATGACTGCTCAGTCGTGACAGTCGTGAAGAGAGGTGCCACTGCCGTCAACCTGAAGACAGTTGGCTGCTTATACCCTGACAATGGCGAAGGGGGGAAGCTTTCACTCCCCCCCAACAAGGTTTAGCCGAACGTGCCTGTCCGGCTCGTTGTGGTGTTCGCCTGTGTTCCACCCGGTCCGGTGATCTCGACTTCCTCGCGTCGCACCGTGTCCGTCACCTTCTGGTCACGCTCATTAACCTCTTTCTTGACGACGACTTCCTCGACGACTTGAGCGGTCTTCGCGACGACAGCTTCTTCGGCCGTTTCTTTCACCGAAATCGTCTTGTCGGTGAATGCGTCACGACCGACCGTTGCACCTGTTGCAGGCCGCCGGAAAATTGAGACAGTCTCGTCACGGAGGCGGACAAGCTCCTCTACCGGACGTTCGACGACGTAGCGGCGCACACGCGTTGTGCCACGATCGATTTCGCGCTTGCCGACTTTCAAGGTCTCCTCGGCAAGAGAAATAACCTCTTCTCCGACGCCCTTGCCGGTAGCGGCGCCTGTCATCGTGCTGGCCGCCGTGGTCCCGGCAGTGGTCGCCGTTCCGGTGGTGTTGGTCGTCAGGCCGTATTGTGATCCACGCTCTTCAAGATCAACCGGCGCATGCTGCTCGAGGATCGACACGATACGATCATTGTCGCCGCTGTTTGAAATAACGGTGACGACGGTGCTACCGCTCTGCAGCGACCGGTTATAGAGATGGTGCTGGTCCGTTGTCTCCTCACCCATCAGCCAAGCCCAGAAACCCGTCGTTTGCGAGCCGGTGGTGGACTGAGCGGGATCATACGTTTCATGTGCATAATGCTGGATCGAACTCGAAGGGATGCCGGCTGCCTCCAGATCAGCAATCGCCAATTGAGCGTGGGCAGGAGTGTCGAATACTGCAACGATCGTTTCACTGTTCATAGCAAAATCTCCTTAGGTGTCTCGGTCACGTCGACCTGGGGGCCGATGCTAGTGTTCATCAGGGCGGCGGCTTACGTTGGACCACTGCCTCCTGTTGGCGCAGCGTCACCGTCTCCTGATGACGACGCGTGCTTGTTCCGCGGCGAATGTGCACCTCTTCTTTCAAGACGAGGCGCCGCTCAACCACGACAATTTCTTCAACGACAGGGATAATGATAATCCCATCTTCTTCACGTATATCGGGGGCGGACTCGACCACCCTTCCGATCGTTACCCTCTCCACATCCGCGTGCTGGCTGAACAGGTTTGTATCGACATCGATGTCTCGCAGGTGTGTGACGGTCGAAACTTCAACCGAGCCTGTCACGACCTCATTGATGGAGACCTGGAGCTCTTCACTTTGAAGCTGTACGACCTGCTCGCCGTCCACCCTGTGCGCCGGGGTTGTTGTTATCAACTCGACGGCCACGACGTTCACCATTTGCAGGTGGACGCAAGACGCTTAGCGCGCCTCAGAGTTTAGACGCGATGCTCAAAACGGCGTGATCACAGCCTTACCGTTCATATGCCTACCTGCTCCACACCAATGACTTCGGGAACATAGTGACGCAGCATGTTTTCGATGCCATGCTTAAGCGTGGCAGCGCTCGACGGGCATCCGCTACACGCGCCCTGCATATGCAGGCGTACGATTCCATCCCGATAGCCGCGGAAGACGATGTCGCCGCCGTCGCTTGCAACCGCGGGACGTACCCGCGTGTCGAGCAGTTCCTTGATTTGATCGACAATTTCGCGGTCCTGCGGGGCGATGGCTTCTTCGTCGGAGGCAGTGCCCGCGCCTTCGATCACCGCACGCCCGGCGATGAAATGCTCCATGATGGCGCCAAGCACTTGCGGCTTGAGCGCCTGCCAGGTTTCCTCGCCCAATTTGGTGACGGTGATGAAGTCGCCGCCCAGGAAAACCCGCGCCACGCCAGGCAGCGCGAACAGCGCCTGCGCAAGCGGGCTATTGAGGGCGCTGTCCGGGCTGGCGAAATCGGCCGTGTCATGCGGCATCACCACCTGGCCGGGCAGAAATTTCAGCGTGGCGGGATTGGGCGTGCCTTCTGTTT
>CAXUNZ010000056.1:4819-15932 GCA_964252525.1 uncultured Acetobacteraceae bacterium | reverse complement strand
TTTCGATTGTGTGTCAGTCTATACAAAATAGTAATATTAGACAAGACAGCGGAGTTGCGCGTCTTGTTAAGATAGACGCCGCCGCCATTGCAATTCGTAATGGTGTTATTGCGCATGACGCCGTCCGACACTTCGGGATCGCACGGGTGAAAGCTGTCCCAGTATGGCGGGCAAAGATTGGCATCCATGCCGTCGGCGCCGAAGGATAGGCCCACCATGTGGCCCATTGGCGGCAGGTCGCGCGCGCAGCTGACCTGGTTGAACTCAATGATTGGCGCCCGCGCCCCACCTTTGACAAAGGCGCCGTAACTGCCTTCGCCGGCGCCGTCCTTTTGAAAATCGTGGATGACATTGGCGCGCACGATCCAACCAACCGCATTGTCGATGTTGATGGGTGCAACCGGGTTGTCTGTGTGACGCGGGTGATTGTCAAAGAATTCGTTTCCTTCGATCAGGCCGTAATCCGGCAGCCCATGCGCCTGATCGGCATTCACCTTGATGTGCGCATTGAAGTCAGCGAGCCGGCTGCCGCTCAGCACAAACCCGGTGTTGGCACCGATGACGTGAAAGGCGTGCTCGCAATCCGTATCAAGGGTGCAAACGCCCGCAATATCCAGACCGGTAAAGCGCCAATGGGTACCACTCACTTCAAAGACGATCTGTGCGCTCGACCTGATGAGGGCACGCTTGTCATGTACCGCACGCACGATGATGGGTGCGGTCTGCGTGCCCTTCGCTGCCGCGCGCAGTTTTGTAGCGATGGCGTATAAGCCGTCGGTCAATTCGATAATATCACCCGCGCGTGCATCCCCAACAGCCGCACGTAATTGCAAGCTATCGTGCACCACCACCGTCCGCGCCCAAGCATGAAAGCTTGTCATAAGGATGAGCAAAAAAATGACGAGGTGCTTCGGGGGGCAGGCACTGCTCCCCAAAGCTTCCTTATCTTGCGAACGCTGCAAAGGCGCGCACCACGGCCTCATAAGTCGCTCGCTTGAATGGCACGCAAAGCGAAGGAACCTCGCTCAGCGCCGCCCAGCGCCATTCGATGAACTCCGGCGCGCTGTGCGCATCCAGCCGAACTTCCTCATCATCGCCCAGGAAACGCAGCGCGAACCACCGCTGCCGCTGGCCACGGAATCGCCCACCGAGCAAACGCCCCACCAGCTCCTCGGGCAAATCGTAGGTCAGCCACTCGTCGTGCTCGGCCAGAATTTCCGCGCGTACAACCCCCGTTTCCTCCTGCAACTCTCGCAGTACGGCCGCGCGTGGATCCTCGCCCTCATCGATCCCGCCCTGCGGCATCTGCCACACAAGCGCACTGCCAGGGGGCATGTCCGCTCGCCGGCCGACGAAGACTTGGCCCCGCGCGTTGAACAAGGCTGCCCCAACATTCAGCCGATAAGGCAAATCGCTCAAGGCGTCTCGCCCTCAGACGCCTTGAGGGGGGCTTGCATCGCGCTCAACGGCGCCAGCGTCACGCCGCGAGCCGCCAGACCATGCGCCCAAACGGCGATGCGTTCCAGCATCACCGGCTGCGGAGGCCCTGCCAGACCGATAGCGGTGCCACGCTCTGTCGCGCGTTTTTCCAGCTCGGCCAGCCGCTGGTCGATGATCTCGGCCGAGACGGGCTGCTCGGGCGCGGTCGCCTGATCAATCACCAGGTCGGCGACCAGGATCGACGTTTCGGGCGCGCTGCCTAGCGCCGGCGCGCCCGTTCGCGGATCAAGATAGAGCAGCCCGCGCTTGCCCAGCTCTTCCAACACCTGGCTGAAACCCAGACCATTCTGTGCGTAGCGCTCGCCCATCATCCCATCCGACGCGCCGGTCGCGCCCACGCACCCCGCTTGGCGGGACAGCGCCCACTCCAGGTCAATCCGGTTCGCTTCGGCGTCGTGACCCTCCATCAACTGGCGCGCGCCCTCGTCGGCGAGGGGAAAATTGTTGGGCTCCATCGGAATGGAGGCCAGGCATTCATGCCCCGTCTCCCGCGCCACGCCGGCCAGCCGCACCGCCCGGTCCTCATCCATGTAGGCCGAAAAGGCGACATCGATCTCTCCTGGCAGATCGTGCAGCACATGCAGGGTCTGCTCCTGATCCTGTCCCGCGCCGGCAATCACCAGCGCCACACGGGGGTGCTTGTCCGCCGCGTTGAACGGCGCGGCATAGACCGCGGCCGGCGCCCGTCCATCCGGACTTTTCACAGGCAAAGTGCGGCCCTGAAAGTCGGGCGCCGGCTCCTGCATGGCAGCCAGCGGCGCCGGTATGCCGGGTGGTGGCTTCGGCGCAGCAATCGGCTTGGCCGCGACCGCCGGCACAGCGGCTGACTGCCCGGCGACGAAGGATGGCGGCGGCCCCAGCACCTGCAAAATGGCCGCCCCTATCGCGACAATGGCCGCAACCACCGTCCAAAAGACCACCAGCCCGCGATAGCGTCCCGCATCCTTGGCAGGCGCGGAGGCAAGCCCAGCCATCAGCCGGATCGATCTAGCGCGCGGCGCGGCGCTGCTGGGCCATGTCGTGCACCAGCGTAATCCCCTGCTGAAGCTGGAAGTCGGTCTCCGGTTTGGTCAGGTCGTATTTCGGCCAAGTTGTGGGCGGCTTGCCTGCGATATCCTTGACTTGCGGCGGCAGGTCGTTGCGCGGCGCCGGTGGCTTGGTCGGTCCCGAACCGCCTTCATTCTTCAGCGCATGGTTCAGATCGGATTCGCGATCGGGCAGATAGTGGATTTCCTCCTCGCGCGACTCGGCCACCTCGACATCCGGCGCAATCCCCAGGCCCTGGATCGACCGCCCGCTCGGCGTGTAATAGCGCGCGGTCGTCAAGCGCAGCGCGCCCTCGTCGCCTACCGGGAAGATCGTCTGCACCGAGCCTTTGCCGAAGCTGCGCGTGCCCAAAATCACCGCGCGCCTGTGATCCTGCAACGCGCCGGAGACGATCTCGCTCGCCGAGGCCGAGCCGCCATTGATCAGCACCACAAGCGGCAAGCCATCGATCAGGTCGGTGCCGCGCGCATCCCAGCGCTGGCTCTCCTCGGCATGGCGCGCGCGGGTGGAGACGATCTCGCCTTCGGGGATGAAATCCTCGCAGATATCGACCGCCTGATCGAGCAGGCCGCCCGGATTGTTGCGCAGATCGAAGACCACGCCGCGCAGACTGCCGTGGCTCTGCGCCTTGAGCTTCTCGATCGCCTCGCGCACCTTGGTGTCGCTCTGCTCATCGAAGCTGGCGAGCCGGATATAGGCCACATCGCCATAGAGGGCCGATTTGACGACCTGGATGTGGATCACCTCGCGCGTCATGCTGACATCGATCGGCTTGTCGATGTGCTCTCGCTTGACGCTCAGCTTGATCGGGGTGCCCGGGCTGCCGCGCATCTTCTCGACTGCATCGTCCAGCGACATGCCCTCGACCGACCGCCCATCCAGCGTCAGGATAAGGTCGCCCGGCTTCATGCCCGCCTTGGCCGCCGGCGTATCGTCCATCGGGCTGATGACCTTGATGATGCCCTGATCCTCGGTCACCTGCAGACCCAGGCCGCCAAACTCGCCCTTGGTCTGGATCTGCATGTCGGCGAACTGCTTGGTGTTCATGTAGCTGCTGTGCGGATCGAGGCTGGCCACCATGCCCTGCAGCGCGTTTTCCACCAGAGTGCGGTCATGCACTGGCTCGACATAGTCGGCCTTGACCTTTTCGAAGACGTCACCGAACAGCGTCAGCATGTGGTAGGTATCATCGCGGCCCGCCGCCGGCACATCATCGGCCCAAGCGCGCGAGATGGAGGCCGCATTCCGCAGCACGGGCCCGGCAGTCACACCCACGGCGAAAGCGGCGCCAAGCAGAAGTCCGGTGCGCAGTGTCATGCCATTTCCTCAAGACGCGGACGGGGAAGCCGTCGGTTGATGCCAATCTAGGGGCAAGGGCGCCGATCGCAAAGCATTGCGATCATCGCCTTGCGTTTAAGTAAGGCAGCGGGTCGATCGGCTCGCCGTTCCGGCGGAGTTCGACGTAAAGCAATGGCGTGCCGCCGCCAGCCGTTCTCGCCTGGGGCATGCGTCCAATGGGTTCGCCCGCGCGTACCTCTCGCCCCACACGTGCATCCAGCCTGTCCATGCCCGCCAGCACGAAATCATAGGCCTGGCCGCACGAGATGATCATCAAGCGCCCGTAGCTGCGAAAGGGCGCGGCAAAGGCCACGTGCCCGGCGCAGGGAGCGCTGACATAGGCGCCAGGCACAACGTCATAGGTGATCCCGCTTGCCGGACCATCCTCCGAAGGCGCTCCCCATTGGCGTATCAGGCGGCCAGTCACCAGCGTCGCGCGCGGCATACCCGACCCCAACCCTGGTCCGAGCTGCACCGCCTCGCTCGGTTGCGGCCGCTTTCGCCCATGGGCGGCCCGCGCTGCTTCCGCTTCCCGGCGTTTCTGAGCCGCGTCCATGGCGCCAATCGCCCCGCGGAGATCCTGGGCTTGCGCGGCGAGCAGAGCCGCTTGCTGCGCCTCGACCGCCACCTGATCCAGTGCCCTGGCCCGGACCTCGTCGGCTTGGCCGATCTGCCGATCCAGGGCGGCAGCCGCCTGGACCTGATGCGCCTGCTCGGCATTCAGGGCCGAGCGCCTGCTGATGAGAGCGGCTCTCGAAACGCCCGCCTTGTCCTGCGCCTCACGGAGCGCGCGCGCCTCGCCCGCCAGCTCGGCGGCAACGCCATGTGCTGCGAGCAGGCCTTCCACGGCTGGGCCGGGTGGTGCTGATACCTCCAGAAGCGTTTCGGCAGGAGAGCGCGAGAGGCGCAGCGCCAGTGGCAGCATGGCGGCCAGCGATTCGCTGCGGCGCGCGATGTCCGCCTCCGCGGCCGTCTGAGCGGCTTTGGCCTGCAGCGCAAGGCTGGCGGCCTCCTGCACCCTCATCTCGATGACGCGCAGCCGAGATACGGCTTGTGTTCGCTCGGCAGCAAGCACCGCCTCACGCGCCGCGGCCCCGGCGGCTGCCCGCGAGGCGGCCGTTTGCGCGGCGAGCGTTCCGGCGCGCGTGCGCTCCATCTGTCGCAGCTTTTTCTCGGCGTTATCCTTCGGTGCCGCGCCCGCCACCCCCGCCAGACAGGCCAGGAGCAATATCAGCCAGCAGGAAGATTGGGTGTCATAAAAAGTTTGGGGAAGTCCCGTCCCTCTCACACCCGATGTCTTGAGCCGGTCTTGGGCCAGCCCATCGACGAGGTGTTTGGAAGAGATGGCACATCTTGCCCGACCCTTCTCCCCGGCCGTCTTGCATGTTTGTGCAGCGCACAAAAAGAGCTTGCCCCCGTATCGATGCTGCACTACATCGCCATTGCTGCACCGCAGCATGTTCATTGCAGCCAGCCTGGCGCCGCCCTTCTGGTCACTGTCTGCGCCCCACGAGAAGGAAAAATAATGTCAGACGTCAATACCGCCGCCCTTAAGAACGACGGCTTCCCCAAATCCGGCCAGACGCAGAAAATCGATAATCTGGCTGCCAAGACGACCGAGCGTGTCGCCGAGACGGTCAAGCAGACCGCCGATGCAGCCGCCGAAGGCGTCAAGACCATTCAGGAACGTGCCCGCGGTGGCATGCAGCGTGCCGGCGAACTCGCCCGCGGCTATGTCGAAGTGCAGCGTGAGGCGCTCGAGACGGGCGCGCATGCCGCGCGCATCTATGGCGAAGGCTTGCAGGGCTTGGCCCAGCATGCCGCGGAAGTCAGCCGCGTCCAGTTCGAAGACAGCATGGCTCACCTCCGCTCGCTGGTCGGTGTCCGCTCTTTGAACGATTTCTTCGACCTGCAGGCCGAGTTCGCCCGCAAGACCGCCAGCCGCGCCTTGGCCGAGACCAGCACCTTTGCAGAGGGCTATCTTAAGGTGGCCAACGACGCCCTGGCGCCTGTGACGGCCCGCGTTCGCGAGGCGGCCGAGAAGGTCAAGCACGCCGCGTAAGTAAAGTCGGCCAGGGGGCATTTGTCCCCTGGCCCACAATCTAGGCCGCGGCTCCGTATGCCAGCGCGTAAGGGCCTTTCCGACCGAAAGGCTTGAACACGCCGTCGCTTTGCGCCAGCCGGTCCGCGACCGCCCACATGACCGCGGGATTGAAACCCAGGCCCATGTGGCTTGCACCCAGCACTTCGATGTTCTCCGACCTGGGCGAGGGCTTCATCACACTCGTCTGCCAACTCACCACGCCATCCATGCGCGAATAGATCGACGTCGCCGGCACCGGCATCTCGCCGGCCAGCGCCATGACATCCTCCACCGCCGCATCATCGACCGTTTCACCCGAGACGCGGTCGTATAGCCGGCCAACATTGTTGGCGCGCAGATCGCCGGAAAACGGGCTGCCGAGCGTGATAATGCCCCGGATCATGTCCGGCAGGCTCAGCGCCAGATCGCGCGCATAGACGCCGCCCAGGCTCCAGCCCACCACGCTGACGCGCTTGCCGCTTTGCCGCCGCAGTTCCGCGACCTTCTTACGAAGCTGGTCGCGCATGCGGTACAGGCCGCCTAGGTTCCGCCCCATCTCCCAGCCGACGGCATTGAGGCCGATGGCGCGCAGGTAATTGCGCAAGAAGTCGGTCGAATGGTCGGAAGTTAGGAAGCCTGGCAGCACCAGCACCGTGTGGCCGTCGCCCTTGGGTGCGAGCGCCAGGGTCGGTAGCGAAGCCAACCCCAGGGTAAATTCGCCGAACGCTCTGACCTCGGCCAGCAGAAGCAGCTTGCTGGGCGGTTTGATGGCGTGATGCGCTTGGCGTGTAAGGGCCATGAGTAGGTCTCCGTCGTGCGCCCTGCGCAACCGCGAAGGACCTGTGGGACGCAGCCGGCAGCCATGCGGCGCCGCGGTCGTCGACAATACTTGTAGATGCTTGCGGCTGTTGCTAGCCCCAATCGCGTCCGTTGCGGCCTTCTCTCAGAAATGCGTTCATGATGAGGGTGGACGGACCAGAGCGAAGGAACAGGCGGATGTTGCCCGGTATCGATCAGAGGGTGATGACCACAGATGCCGGAGATTTCAGCCTGCGCCCCATGCGGCCGGAAGACGCCGATGCGGTGCTCGCCTTCGCGCAGGATTTGCCGCCGCACGATCTGCTTTTCCTGCCGCGGGACATAACCCAATCCAAGGTGATGACCGCCTGGGTGCGTGCCCTTGAGAAGGGTGACATGGCCACGCTACTGGCTTTGGATGAGGCGCGGGTCGTCGGTTGCGCCGCGATTTTCCGCGATCCGCACAGTTGGTCGCCACATATCGGTGAGCTGCGCGTCGTGACCTCGGCCGCCTTGCGCGGCCATGGCCTGGGGCGCGCAATGATCCAGGCCTGCCTGGCCATCATGCTGCAGGGTGGCATCGAGAAGGTGGTGGCGCAGATGACGATCGACCAGGAAGGCGCCATCGCCGTGTTTGAAAGTCTGGGGTTCAGGAGCGAGGGGCTGCTGCACAACCACGTTCAGGATCGGGATGGCCGCAGGCATGACATCGTGATCTTAAGCCACGATGCCGCGGACGTGCTCGGACACGCGAATGCATACGGGATGGCAAGGGTGTAAATAAGGCTACGGCGCTCTAGGCCTTACTTCCTCCGCGCCAGCTCCACGACCTCGCGCGCATTCGCCGCCCAGGTTCGACCGTCCACTTCCAGTGCCGCCCGCGCGGCCCGACCCATCGCGGCACGCCGGGCGGGATCGGCAATCAGCGCCTCGACAGCGCGCCACATGGCGCCAGGCTTCTCGGCATCGAAGAGCATCGCCGTTTGTCCATCCCGCAGAGCCTCGCGGATGTTGGGTTGATCCGGCGCCACGATGGCGCAGGACGCGGCCATGTAATCGAAAATTTTGAGCGGCGAGGCATAGGCGGTCGCCTTTGGCTGCAGAGCGATATCGAACCGCGTCACAGCCTCGGGGACGGCCTCGGGCGGGATGATGCCGGTGAAGGTCACGCTCGCTGAAATGCCCAGCCCCTCGGCCAGGCGTTCGAGCGAGTGCCGTGCCGGACCGTCACCGACCACGGTCAGCGTGGCCGGCGTACGGCTGGCGGCCATGCCGGCAATCACTGTGTCCAGGCCGTGCCAGTCGCGCACAAAGCCGACGAAGCCCAGTGCCACCGGCGCGTGGGCCCTCGCCGGGGTGCGGGCGGGAAAGCGGGAGAGGTCCACGCCATTGGCAATCACCGCAATGCGCGCACGCGGCACGCCGGCGGCGTGTACGATGTCGGCGAGCACGGCGGTAACAGGCAACGCCATATCTGCGGCGCGCCAGAGGCGGTGTTCAAGACGCCGGGCAAGGCGGTGCAGGCGCAGGCCGCCATTGGCGTGGCGCTCATCGGCCAGCGGCGCGTTGATTTCCAGCAGATAACGCGTGCGGGTGGTGTGGGCCAGGCGAGCGCCGGCGAGATAGAAGAGGTTGGCCCGTTCGTAGATGACGTCTGGCCGGAATTCAGTCCAGGCAGCGCGCAGGCGCCTGTAGGCGGGCAAGTTGTAGGCGAGTTCGGCCAGTTCCTGCGCGGGGCCGGGCAGTAGGCGGCGAAGGCGGGCGATGGTGGCGCTTTCGCCGCCGAAGCCGGCCTGGTCGTAGAAGCTGGGACCCACGACCCGGACCTCGTGACCGGCGTCTCGCAGGGCACGGACCAGTTCCTCGATATGCACGCCCTGGCCGTCCTTGGACTGCACGCGGTGGCTGTAGAGAATGCGCATGCCTGCGGGTGTGGCATGGGCCGCCGGGCGTAGCCAGGGCGCGCGGCGTGATTTACCTGTGCGGGCATGTTGGACATCCAGACTTTCGACGCCCGCCAAGGGGGCAACGTGCTCTACAAGGCGCTGGTGCACCCGGTGGCGGCCGAGGCGCTGGCAAAACTGGCGGCGGAACTGGCGCAGGCGGGGCCGCTTGCCGTTTTCGATCCCGATGGCGTGGCGGGCGCCGCCTTCGCGCTGCATCCCGGCATGCCCGCACCCGCCGAATACTATGTGCAGGATGTGCAGCGTTTGGGGAGCGCGCTGCTCGGGGCGGCGGCGCGCCCGGTGACGGAACTGCACGCAAGCGGCGCGGCCTGTCTGCTCGTGGCGAGCTTCGATGCAGGACGGGTGGCGGCGCGGATGGAGGCGATGGCGCCGCATCTGCGCGTCGTGAGCCTTGATCGCGCGCGCCTGCCGGAGGCGATGCTGACTGTGCCCGGAAAATATCTCGACCGGCTGAATTTTGCCACCAACTACGCATTTTTTCGCGATGCGGACGGGCTGTGCACGCGATTGACCAGTGCGAATTACTGGGCCGGCTACGGCGCCCGCGGCGTGCGGCTTTGGTTGCGCCTGTTCGATGGCGCGGGCGCGGTTCTGGCGCAGTGGGAGGAGACGCTGCCCGACACTGCCTCGGGCTTTCGCATCGACAGCGCGCAGGTTCGGGCGCGCTTCGGGCTCGGGCCATTTGCCGGGCAATTATTCATCCACGCCATCGGCGTGGCAGGGCATGACGTGGTCAAATATGCGCTGGACACATACGGCACGGGTGGCGATCCCAGCCTGTCGGTAACGCATGACGCCAACGCCTGGCCATCTGACCGCTATGCCGGGCTGCCGGCGCCGCGGGCCGACGAGCGGGTTCTGTTATGGATACAGAACAGCCACGCGGCGCCGATTGCCGCCGGTGCGATCGGGATCAATCGCATGGGCGATGAGCGCGTCGTGAGGCTGGGCTGCGAGGTTGCGCCCCACGCCTCCGTGGCCGTCGATGTTGCGGAAATGCTGCCCGATTTGGCATGGCCGGCGCAGATCGAACTGCGCGCCGGGCGGCATGTGGTGCGGCCGCGCTATGAGGTGCGGCGCGCCGGGCGGACGCGCATTGCCCATGTCAATGTGCAGCGCGCGGATCTGCGGCCGGACCCGGGGATCAGGTCTTTGAGCAATCTCCTGGGCCGCGGCTATCTGCTGCCGTTTCCCGTGCTCCCGCCGGAGCGCTTTCGCACGATCGTGCAACCCAACCCGATGGCCGAAAGCCAGGCGAATTTACCGGTTCGGCTGGATGTGTTCGCGCCAGATGGCGCGTTGGTGGCGCAACGTTTTCTCGGCTGCCTGCCGCGCGATCATGACGTCGGCATTGATCTGGACGATATCGCGCAGGTCTCCGGCCATGCCGAGCTGGTGTATGATTTCCGTGACGGCGGAGAGGCGGATGGCTGGCTGCATGGGCTGTTCCGCTACGAGGATCGCGCGAGCGGCCATGCGGCCGAGACGAGTTTCGGCGCGCACATTTTCAATACGGCGATGACGTATCGCGACGAGCCGCAATCCTATTCAGGCCCGCCGCCCGGCCTGTCCACGCGGCTGTTTCTGAAACTGGGCGATGGCGGCCGGCGGGCGTTTGCCGTGCTGGTGTACGCCGCCTCGGCGGCGTGGCATCCGTTTTCGGCGACCAGTCTGGTGCTGATCGATGGCCAAGGTGCTCCGGTCGGCGAACACGCGCTGCGGATTGCGTGCAGCGGCTCGGCTATGGTGTTCCCCGATGAGGTGTTCGGGGCAACCTTGCTGGAGAGGGCTGGGCCGGACGGATATGTGCTCGTGCGCGATGCGACGTGCCGGCTGTTCGGATATCACGGATTGATGGACGGAACCGGCGGGTTTTCGCTGGACCATATGTTCGGGTTCTGAACGTAAAGAATAACGGGGGTTTGGCGTGGATGGCGCTTGTCAGTGGCGAAATGGCGGGTGGAAGCGAAGAAAAGCCAGGGGCTCTGCCCCTGGGTCCCGCTGGGGCCTGAGGCCCCAGAAGCCGAATTTTTTGCTTGAAAATGAGATCTTGGGCAAATCCAAACACGTTTAGACCATCGGAATGTGACGACTATTTACGAAAAATACTGGCAGTTCTTCCGGCGTAAATCAGACTGTCTCCGCCGCCACCTTGCTGTCGAATTTCGGCAAGTCGCGCAAAATCTTTGTAACTGCCTCCGCGTGATCGGGCAGCCGCTCGACGGCGCGGCGCGCCGCGGAGCCTGCGCCAAGCCCCAGGTCCCGCCGCTCGATGCTGCTAGCACGCTGCTGGAGCGCGACAATCTCGCCGCGCGCGGAACCGGCCTTTTTGACCAGGCGCGCAATGCCCTCGCTCTGCTGGACCGCGGATTCGCTCAGC
>CAXUNZ010000056.1:0-4774 GCA_964252525.1 uncultured Acetobacteraceae bacterium | reverse complement strand
GGACCGTGTCATTCATCACCGCAACGGTAATGGCCATGGTCTCCGCGTCCGCCTTCAGGCGCCGCGCCGTTTGCATCATCGCCTCAAGCGCGTGCTGGCCAGTGGCGGCCAAACGCCGCATCTCCTCCGCAATATCGGCGAAATCCTCGCCCGTTGTTTCGGCGCGACCGGCTGTTTCGGCATGCTGCAGCACCACGCGCAGTTGGTCGGCCGCGTCCATCAAACCGGCGACCATTTCCGTCACCGACGCCGCGTCGCGCTGGGCGGAAATCGCGCCATTTGCCAAATCGGCCGCAAAGACGGCCGTCTTGCGTATCTGCGCAGTCACCACGCGCACGGAGGTGGCCAGCGCATCCGCTTCCTCGGCCATGTAGGCGGTGGCTTCCACGGCGCGGCCGGCATGGTCGAACAACTCCGTGACTTCGACGCTGATATCGGCCTCGGCACGGCGGGCGGCGGCGGCGGCGGCCGCGATGGCGTGCGCGTCCTCACCCAACGCCGCGGCCAGGGCCTTGCTGGCCTCCGCTCTGGTGTCCAGCGCCCGGCGCATGGCCATCGCCCAGAGCCGCACATGGTCTCCGCCGAGAAGTTTAAGTCGTAAACTTTCCAGCACGTCCACGGTCGACTGGCCCAACGCTTCCATGCGGGTAGGGCCGGCCCGCCTTTCGAACACCGCCCGACGCGGCGTCTGCAGGGCCGAGGCATAGACCCGCGCCAGCTCGCCCCGCTGGAACTTGACCACGCTCTCCTGCGCAAAGCGGCCCATGCACGCGCTGACCAGCAGCACAAGCGAGCAGGCGCCGAGCAGCGGAAAGGGGCCATACCCATTGACCGCCAGGATCGCTCCGCCGGTTGTTCCGGCCACGCCGATCAAACTACAGCCGGCGAAGGCGCGTTCGAGGGTGCCATAGGCCTTCGTGGAGGAAGCGGCACGGCGATCGCCGCCGGACCAGTTCCGCCCCTGCGGACTGCCGCCTCGGCGGTCTGCGCCAGCAGGCGGTGTTGCCTCGGCCGCTGGCCCTGGCATCTCGGGCGCGGAAGAATGGGCAACAGGCTGGACGGCGGATGACATGAATGGGCGCGCTTCCCTGCAAAGGTCGGAGGACGCAAGGTGCATTGGGCGGATTTAGGAACCTTGAAGATGACGACCCGGCTCTGCCGACCAGCGGGTGCGGCTCTGCTCGCAGCATTACTGGCAGTCGCGCCTCTCTTGGCCGCTCCACCTGTGCCCAAAGCCGAGGCCTTGCCGACCGGCGTGACGCAAGGCGTCACCACCGGCAGCTGGAGCGTGCAATATGACGGCTTCTCGCATGGCCTGCTGGTGCTCAAGATGCGCGCCAGCCTGCACTTCACGCCCACGGGCTATGAGGGCGCGCTGTCGTTCCACACCGCGGGTATGATCGGCTGGATGGTGCGCAGCACCGATGACAGTCAGGTCAGCGGTGCCTTTGTCCATGCACAAGGCGCTGCACCGGACGCCAACACGGCCGCGCCCGCCAGCTTCGTCTCCATCGGCATGCTGCGCGGCGTCGAACGTATCACGCGCATGACCTATCGGGACGGCTCACCGGTAATCGGCACCTTAACGCCGGACGTGACCCTGGAACGCATACCAGTCGCGCCGTCGGCCACCGTACACACGATCGACACGCTCTCGGCCATTGCCATGCTGGTGCGCCAGGTGGGCGATACCGGGCGTTGCGATGGCGCGACCATGATCTTCGATGGGCGGCGGCTGACCGCGCTGGCCGCACGCACCACCGGCGCCGAAGCGCTGGCGCACAGCGACCGCTCGATCTTCTCGGGACAGACCCTGCGCTGCGATTTCGATGGCAACCAGCTTGCCGGCTTTAAAAAGGACGAGAACGAGGCGGCACAGCGGCGCACGCGCCATGGCATTGCGTGGCTGGCCTCCGTGCTGCCGGGCGCGCCGCCCATGCCGGTGCGCGTGATTTTCGACAACAAGATATTGGGCCAGGTGACGCTGTACTTGACTACGGCGCAACCGAGTGTCGAAGCGGGGCCGCTCCGTAAATAGGCGAAGAAAGCATATTCATTTCGAAAAAGGAACCAAAACCTTGCCCTTAGCAGCCATCGCCCCTGCACTTGAAGACGTAGGACATGTAGCGAGCCACCTTTTGCGCGATGTTGCGGGACAGCACCATTGTCCCCCGATCGTTCACGCTCACTGACACCGAGTCACTACCGCCGTAATTACCGAAGGCCGTCACGGTCTGGCCATTGTAGAGAAATGCGCGACGCTTTCCGCTCGCCTGGCTGGCATAGGTGCCGACGACACGACCCGCATTGTTGATGCCGGTGACCGCTGCTGAATACGGCTCCGCGGCCTCGGGCAAATCGAAGCTGGTGTAGGTGCCGTTTGCCCAGGTAAAGCCGTGCTGGCTGTTGCCGCTGTCGGTATAAATGCCCGCAACAACGCCCGCGTCATTCACGAAACCACCTGCGGAACCGACCGCCCCGGGCGGCAGCAATTCGGCAAAGTTTTTGCCGTGGCCAACGAAGACCTCGGACGCATTGCCGTAGAAGGTGGTGCCTGCGAGCACGCCGTTGGCATTCAGGCTGTGCGCGGTCTGGTAGCGCATCAGTGCTGGCATCGTGTGGACATGCGGTAGCTTGCCGTAAATTGGATCGGTCGGATTTTGTTGGCCGGTAATGATCGTGTAGAAGACGGCATCGTGCCGGTTCAGGCCAATAGGCAGCGGCGGCGGGCCTTGCTGCGGCTCAAAAACCAGTGGCACGTCCGCATTTGGGTCGAATTGGCCGGCGTGATAGAGGAACATGTGTGGCTGGATGCCTTCATAGGCATAGCCGAGCACGTCACCGCGCGCGTTGATCGCCTGCGGCATAGGCGCTGCGCTACCGGCATAGGGGACGGGCAGGATAGTGACCTGGCCGTGGTCCAGGATGATGCCGATTTGCGTGTTTGCTTGGGTGTCGAACACGGTGGCGGTGATGGCGCCGTGGGCGTTGATGGCGGTGGCATCGACATCGGTGTTGCCGGAGAGGCGTATTTTCTGCGCGGTCAGTCGTGTCGTGGCGTGCGAGGCGCAAGACGCGGCGCTTGCCAGGGCGATCAAGGCAATCGCGGGGAGGTGGCGTGTCATGGTTATAGGGTGTCCGTTTGTGCGGGCGCTGTCTTGGCACTCAAAGCCGGAATCTACCAGCCGGGCGGGCTTGTGAAATGGGGACAGTCCTCAAACCTGGAGCCGACGGCCAGCGGGCTCCGGAGGCGGAGATCCTGTCCTTCACCCGCCCTCAAGGTCCCAAGCCTCTCGCAGCGCCGCAGCCTCCGCTCGCAGCGCCGCCACCCTCACCACCGTGCGCCGGTTGGCGGCCGATTGCAGCAGCACGGGCAGGGACTCGCACATCGCCCATCCGCAGGCCGCGGCCAGCCAGGCGGGGCACAGCACGGCCGGGTCAGCCAGCAGGTCCAGCGCCAGCGCGATCGTGGGCGTGCCGGCGTTCAAGTGCCACAATGGCCCGAATGTCAGCCCCGCGCCCGAAACGAACACCACCCGTGTCACCGCCTTGTTGGGCTGGGCGTCGAACAGCGCGCTGATCAGCGCTGGCGCCAGCAGCACGCCGGCCACGATGGCGGAGGGCGTGGCAAAGGTGACCGCCGCGCCACAGGCCACTCCCAGCAGCCAGGTCTTCGACCCGCCTCGCGCGCGCTTGCCGCCGCTCGCCTTGGCCGCCGCCATGCTCAGCCCAGCGCCACGGCCAGCGCGCCGCCCAGAAGCGAAATGAAGCTTAGGCCGGTGGCGATCTCCTGCCCGGCGCGCCGTGCACCCTCCTGCCGATGGGTGCTCCCCGCCTCGAGCGCGGCCAGCATCGTCTCGATCTCGGCCAAACGGCGCGCTGCGCGCGCGGCATTGGCCTGATCTTGCGCCCGGCCGCTGCTATCCTTTAGCAACGCGGCCATTGGCGCGATCTGACCGGCGGCGGCAAAGGCGCGCAGTTTCTCCTCAATCGCCTTGCGCGTGGCCACCGAGCGCCATTGGCCGGGTTCGGCCAGCCCGCTCTCCAGCAGCCACGCTGCCAAATTCGGCAGCCCGTCCACGCCAAGGCGCTGTTGCAGTCGGGCGAACAGCGCCACGGCTGACAGGCGATCCGAGGCGGTTGCCAGCGCGCCCAGACGTGCTGCATCGGCCAGCACGGCCGCGTCCGCATGAGCGGCGATGAAGGCAATGATGTGCGGATCGACCGGTGCGCGCTTGCGATCGGCCGCCGTCGCGGCTTCATCCAGCGCCGGCAGCAGGTCGGCCAGGCGCGTCACCGCGCGGCCGCCCAGCAGAGGCGAGGCGCAAGCCAGCCCGGGATTGCCGCCATAGAGCACACGCGGCCGCCCCCCGGCCAGGCCGCGCGTGGTCAGCCAGGCGCGCCAATCCCGCACCTCCTGCTGCATGCGCAGAATATCCGGGCGCGGCAGACGGCCGAGAACCCAGCCGGCGGTGATGTCCTGGCTAAGGATTTCCTCCAGCGCCGCCACGAGCGCGGTCTGGCCGGAGAGGCTGGCATGCGCCAGCGCCGCCGCCAGACCATCGGGAAAAACGGCATGGCCGCGCCAGACAAGGGGGGCCAACGGATCAAGTGCGGCGACGGCGCGGGAGATGAAAGCCTGGATCGGCTTTGCGGTATCGCAAGGCGGTTCATTGACCAGGCGGGCCATCGCCTCTTCCAGGCGCTGCGCCAATGCGCCGTCTCCCACCATGCGCCGCAGCCAGGTGGCCATGATGCCGTTGCTGCGCAACGG
>CAXUNZ010000055.1:0-16131 GCA_964252525.1 uncultured Acetobacteraceae bacterium | reverse complement strand
GATGTAACCCTGATTTGCGAGCGGCCGAAAATTACCCCGCACGCCCCGGCCATGATGGCGCGCCTGGCGGAATTGCTGGGCGTGGATGCGGGGCGGGTATCGGTCAAGGCCACGACCAGCGAACGGCTGGGATTTACCGGGCGCGGCGAGGGGATTGCGGCGCAGGCGGCGGTGTGTGTGTTGGTGCCGTAGAAGGGGTTTGTTCTTTTTTGAAAAAAAGAACCAAAAAACTTTTGCCAGTTGCATCTATCTAAACTGAAGACGGGGGTCTGGGGGGCAGGCACTGCCCCCCAGCTTTTTTGCTTTACTGAACCGTGACCTTCTTCGGCGTCGATGCCACTCCGTTGGCAACGACTTCCAGCGTGCTCGGACCGGTTTCGATTCCCGACGGAATGGTCACCTTGGCGGTGACAACCGCCGGGTTGGCGACAGCCATAGAGCTCGGGTTGGTTGTGTTCGCATAGAACACGTGCCCAGTCGCCGTGTTGGTGATCCGCACGATCGGGTAATTGGTCGCGGCCTGATAATCGTCACCGTAGCCCACCGCCTGCGACACGCCATTCAGGCCAATGCCCGAAAGCGTGTAGCTCTTGCCGTGCTGCAGCTTGGCCTTGATCTTCTTGATCACCGGCGCGATGCCGGGATAAGGCGAACCGGTCGACGTATAGACCTGGACATCCTTGCTGCCGTCGGTTTCCAACACCTGGCCGGTCGGCAGAAGCAGCAGCCGCATGTTGTAGGACGAATCATCCATCGCCTGCGGGAACGCGGGTTCCGGATTCAGCTTCGTGCCGTCGAATTCGAAAACCTGCACGCCGGGCTGAAATACGCCCGGGCTGGCCGCGACGAGAACGTTGCCGTTCGGCAGAAGCGCCGCCGGGCCGTCCGCTTCATCGAGATACGTGCCGTTGACCTGCGGAAAATCGGGCCCGGCAGACCATTTCCCCGTGGCAACCGTATAAATGCCGTTATGTCCGGTCGCGCCGACGGCGAACACCGTTCCATCCGGCCGCAGAATTTGCGGACCCATCTCATGCGAGTTCGTTTGGGTACCCAGGTCGTCCAGCTCCTGTACCGTATCGCCCGCGCCGCTCCAGGTTCCGGATGTCAGGATTTCCGTGTACTTGTCATCCTTGGTGTTATTCGCGTCGACCGTGAGAACCTGGCCTGACGGCAGCAGCGTCCAGCCTTCCTCATCATTGCCATCGGCCTTGCCGGTGCCTGTCGCGGTCCAGGTCATCTTGGCCAGATTTAGGGTGGCTTCCTGCTGCGTTATGGCATTGGCCAGCATGTAGGTGCCGTCCGCCAGCACGACGGATTGCGCGTCGCCGATATTCGACCAGCCGCTGGGCGGAGCGACCGAAGTCCACGTGTTGGTGGGCGGATCGTAAAGCGCGCCCTTGTTGGTCCATACTTCGCGGGGAGCGCCATTGTATTCGCCGCCATTGATGATCAGCTGACCATTCGGCAGCACCGCGGATGCAAAATAGAGGGGCGAGTAGCCGCTCGGCAGCGAGGCAATCTGGCTCCACGTGCCATTGATGTAGCTGCCCGTGTTGTCCGGTGTCAGACGCCACCAATTAGCTCCGCCGGCGCCCTGCGAGCCTTCGTCCTGAACCAGGACTGTTCCGTCCATCATCAGGAGCGCCGAGCCTGGGCTGAAACTCGGCTTGTTCTTCAGCGCGGTCCATGTCTGCGCCTGAACGGTGGCAGGCACGGCAATCAGGGCACCGACGGCTAGAGCCAGCGCCATACGGGAGATGTTCACAAGGACTATCCTATGTATATGAGGGTGGCGCACCCTGCCAGACCGCCGCTTCGTACACAATCTGTTAATCGAGGAACTTTTCGTCACTCCGCAAGTCGCCTGCCGCGGCGCGGGTCTCGGCGTAAAGCCAGCCGCTGGTCGCCTCGTCCGCTTCTGCCCGCACGCACACAATCGCAGGCAGTTCATAGCTGTGCAACGTCCGCACCAATGCCATCGCCGCCGGCGCGCATTCCGCCACGGTGTTGATCAGCAAGCCGATCTCCTGCGCCTGTTCGACCGCACCGCGCCAACGATATATCGATTCCTGCGCACGCAGATGCACACAGGCGGCCAGCCGGCGCTCGACGAGCGCCCGCCCGATGCGCGCCGCTTCCGCATTGTCCGCGCAACTGACCAGGATCAATACAGCCTCAGCCATAGCCTCACCCTTTTCCCAGCCGGCCAATAATGCCAGGACTTCCGGTCATGGCGGCCGGCCGAGTCTCCGACGTAGTCCTTGCAATGCTGATCATGTCGCAACTCTGCGGCTGCGCCAGCTCGCCCGGTGCCGCAACCTCATCGACACAGCTGGCATGTCCGCATATTCCGCCGCCGCCGCCGTCCAAGCCGCCACCGAAACCCGCTAACGGAGCTTCAGAAATTCTGCAGCCTGGCCATTGGGAATGGAACGATGGCGGCTATTCCTGGTATGCGCCGCAATGGCGCGCGCAAGGTGCAGCCACATGGCAGAAGTGGCACGCCGGCCATTGGGAGCCGAATGGCGGAGCATGCGTCTGGCAAAACGGCCGTTTCGCGGCGGCCAAGCCATAGACCGGGCAATTTGCGTTCCTGCGCTTTCGTGCAACACTTCACAAATCGTTTGCCCCCTCAGCAACAACTTGCTAAGGGGCGCCCCTTCTTTCATCGACATGGGATTGATCATGCGGAAAATCTGCTTCGCACTCGCCCTGGCGTTCACGGCCGCTCTATCGGCCACCGCCTCAAATGCCGCCGAGCCCCCGTCCTGCGCCGTGCTGGACAAAGTTTTCCCGCAGCCCGGCCGTAGCGGAGGTGGCGAGAACGCCTGGCGGCCGCTTCCTGTCTTTGCCCCTATGCGCAGCCAGCCTGGCGCGCCAGGCACGCTCAGCCTTTCGATTGCCGTCGATCACGTTAGCCCCGCCGACGGTCCGGGTGATCCGGGCTATCCCGGCTACGTCTATGTCGGCAACTATCCGGTCAACGACATTCCCGTCTTTCGCGAAACCGTGGGTGCCAACACCTCCCTGCAGGTCATCAATCCCGAGGATGGCAAGAGCTACGGCATCAGCAATCTTTGCCTGAACGGGCCGACATGGGGCTATGGCGGCAGCCAGTGGTCGCTGGTCCAGGCCGATACGCTCGACGTCATGCTCCAAAGTCATCTGGACTACACCGGCTCCGCCTCGGTCGGCGCGCCGGTCAATGGCGGCGTTCCCTGCCGCGCGTCCAACCTGCACACGCATGGCTTGCTGGTCTCCCCCTACCATCCCAAGCGTGCCGGCACCGGTCCGTATGGTGACTACGTGCTTGACGTCACCCAGCCCCGCGGCTCGCTCGATTTCGGCACCGATGTGGACGATTGCGGCACGCAACTCGGCCAGTTCGAACATCGCGGACATGGCCTGACCGACCTGCCGCTGCACTACAGTGACTTCATCCCCGGCGAGCCGGGCGTGAACAGCATGGACAGCGGCCAACATCCGTCCGGCCTCTTCTGGTATCATCCCCACCCGCATGGCTATAGCCGAGACCAGATCCAGGGCGGTACCACTGGCGCGATCACCATCGGCGCGCTGACCGATTACGCTTGCCCCGATGGCGACGGCACGCCGGGCAATTGCACGATCACCAACGCCAACATCCGCGTCATGGTGCTCAAGGACGCCCAGTTGATCAATAATGGCGATGGCACGTGGGGCACGGTTTATCTGCCCGAATCGCCTTACTGCAATCCGACGGGCGGCGTTCGCCTGGGCGAGTGTGAAGGCACGCCCGGGCCCAACGGCCCCGGCAAATGGGTCTTCTCCGTCAATGGCGTGCAATACCCTCATGCCCGCATTCCGGCCGGCAAGACGGAAATCTGGCGCATCGTCAATGCCAGCCAGGATGTGAGCTATAACCTCAGCATCAGGAAATTGGGCGATGGGGGGCAGACCGAGCTGCCCTATCAGCTGCTGGCGCGCGACGGCGTGGCCATCACGCAGACCGAGCGCCACAAGATCATGCACACGCAGATGTTGCTGATGCCCGCGACCCGGGTGGAGATCGCCATACCCGCGCCCGCCGATGGCGGCACCTACATCCTGCACAATGACGTCGCTCAGACCGGCGGCAACGGCCATGGCGACACCTGGCCCGCTATCGACCTGGCCTCTTTCACCTGGGCCAAGCCGGATGCCAATTCCGTCCCTACGCCGCCGCGTGACGAGACGGTGACGGGGCCGAAAGCCACGCTCATTCCGCAGGTTCAGGAAGTCGTTAACGGCCTGCGCGGCGTGTGCACCTTCGAGCCGGGCGACAAGCGGCTGATCTACTTCACCCACCGTTTCGTCACCGTTCTGGGCGACGACAAATCCGGCAAGTCAGGCCTGCTGCCGCAGCAGCACGAGGTCTTCGGCCTGATCGCCGGCGTCCAGCACAAGAACGGCTCTATCGACTTCTACTCGGACAAGAACGATCCGCCGCTGCACACCATCCAGGAGGTCTGGAACAAAGGCATTCATGACGGCGATCCCGCCTTCCCGGCATTCGACCACAATCCCTGGGGCACGATCTGCACGGTCAAAGGCAATGTCGAACCCTGGCTGTTGACCAACTACACGGGCGAAAATCACAACTTCCACATCCATCAGTCGAAGTTCTCGATCGACCCGAACGGCGTGTTCCAGTATCCGTTGGCCAGCGTGCCGATGACCCCTTCGCTGCGCCATACCGACGCGGAGGTGAAATCCTACTCCGACCCGGCGCTGACTGCCTACGTCGACACGATACCGATGCCACGTGGTCAGACCTTCTGCGCGTCCGACCCGACGATCAAAGGCTGCCACAACAAGACCACCGGGGAATGCTCGGGCTCGCCGACCGATCCAGCGTGCCAGAGGCCGGGTATCATCAGCCTGGTCGTGGGCTTCCTTCGGGCCGAACAGGTCGGCACCTACGTCTATCACTGCCACATCATGGAGCATGAGGACGGTGGTATGATGGCCATGCTGCGGGTGTTGTGCCCGAAAGGCGATGCGTCCTGCGCCTCGCAGGAAGCGCAGCAGGCGATTTGCCGGCCCCCTGCTGACTAGACAAATCGGAGATCTGGAGGCTCTGCCTCCATTGGCGCCCAGGGGCACAGCCCCTGGCCTTTTTTGTGCCCGTACCAGCAACGCGACACTCCCTCGCGGCCCTGCTAACCTTCCGCCATGCGGTTCTTCGTTCTTCTCAGTCTTGTCTGCACGCCGGCGCTGGCGCAGGTCACGACCAATGACCAGGCGCTGGATGCGCTGAAGCCGGCGCAGACCGCGCCACCTCCGAAAGCCCCCTTGGCCAAGCCGGCGCCGCGTCGCGTGGTCCGGCGCGCTGTGCGCCCCTCTCCGCCGGTCAAGGCGCCGCCGCAAATGCCGCTGGCGCCGCCGGCCAATCCGGTGATCGCACCGCCCGTCTTCGTCATGCCAGCCCACCCGAGGCCCAATCCGCCGCCCGTGCCGATCAAGGCCGATGCGCCTGGCGTGGTCAGCGCCATACAGGACGGCAGCCGCATTACCTTCGGCCCGGGCGTGGCCAGCCTGAACCAGGCGACGCATGACGCCATCCTGGTCCTTGCCGCCAAGGCGCGGGCCAACCCGGCCCTGCTGATTTCGGTCACGGCCTGGGCGCCGGGCACGGCGGAGGACCCTTCCCCGCCACGCACCCTGGCGCTGGAGCGGGCGCTGGCCGCCCGCGCGGTGCTGATCAACGCCGGCGTGCCGTCCGAGCGGATCCTGGCGGTTTCGCGCGGCATCGAGGGCATCGGCGCCGGACCGCCTGATCGATTGGATATGACCGCGGCCTTGCCGCGCGCCACGCCGGCGGGCAAGCCGGTTGTGGCGGCACCAGGCTCTGGGCGTGCGGGGGTGAAGAAGTAAGGGAAGCAGTCCTTTTTTGAAAAAAAGGACCAAAAAACTTTTGATGTTTAGTCAGCGAGTTCCAATTGGCGCTCACGCCGGTTTACCGCGGCGGCCATGTGCAGGGGTAGCATGCGGTTTTGCGCGTCTTCCAGGACTTGCTGGCTCGGCTGATCGGCAAACGCAATCGCCCACAGGCAGAACGCGGTGGGCGCACGTTGCACGACCGAAAAGCCGAAGCCCGCGCGCGAGAGGGAGGCCAGCAGGCTGGTGCCGGTGAAACCGCCGCGATGGGCCATGAAGAGGTTGCCCTGCGCCATGGCCGGACCGTAGCCGTAAAGCATATCCAGCGGCGTGATGGGCCCGAGGCCGGAGAGATAGGCGGGCTCGGTCAGGCCGCGAACGGCAATGAACTCGGCCACCGCCTGCAGATCGGGCATGGTCAGCAACGCATAGCCTTCCGGACGCAGCACCCGGCGGAACTCGCCAAGCGCCGCGGGCACTTCGTGGGGATAGAGGTGTTCGAGGTTGTGCGAGGAAAAAACCGCATCGACGGAGTGGTCGGGCACGGGGTGCATGTCCGTGATGCTGGCAACGATGTCCGGCTCGGCGGACGGATCGATGTCCAGGCGGAGCTCGCGCCAGTCGGAGTCCCGGAACGCCTCGTGGAGCTTGTCTGGCGCGTAGCCGCCGCAGCCGACATGCAGGACTGTTCTGGTCGCGGTGGACAATGGCGGCATCCTAGGCTGGGGGCCGGAGGGTTCCACCAAAAGGCTAATGCTTGCTTAATGCATGGTCTAAACTGAAGACGGGGGGCGAAGGACCTCCAGGCCATGACCACCGAACGCGGACTCCCCCCCCGCACGCTCTACGAACACGGCCTGACCCGCGCCGCTTTGGGCCAGGACGAGCCGGCCATCGAGGCGCTGCGCCTGGCGGTTGCCGCCAAGCCGGCCATGAGCGAAGCATGGCAAGCGTTGGCCGATTTGCTCGGCCGCCGTGGCGATAGCGACGGCGCCTGCGCGGCCATGCATGCGGCTCAACGCGAAAACCCCGACCCTGTGCGTGCCAAGCCAGCCGCCCCGGGCAAGCTGGACGCGGCCGAGCGGCAGTGGCGCGATCGCCTGCGCGGACAGCCAGCACAAACGGGCGAGGCGGCACTGACCGCCCGCCTGCTGGAATACCCGGTTGATGCCCCTGCCCTTCGCCTGCTGGGTGAACGCGCGGCCGAGCGCGGGGACATCTCGCGCGCGGAGCGGCTGCTGCGCCGCGCGCTGGAAGTGGCGCCCGGCTATAGCGGCGCGCGGCACAGGCTGGCGCTGCTGCTGTTCCACTCGGCGCAGGAGGCGCGTGCCATTCCATTGATCGAGCGGCTGCTCGCCGATGAGCCGCGTCATCTGGGCTATCGCGTGCTGCTCGCCTCCAGCTTTTCTCAGGTGGGAGAATATGATCGTACGATCGCGCTGTACGAGGCGGTGCTGAAGGATGCGCCGGGCGAGGCTGATATCCTGGTCAATTACGCACAGGCCTGCAAGCACGCCGGGCGGCGGGCCGAGAGCGTGCGCGCGCTGCGCCAGGCTTTGCGTCTGGCGCCAGGTCATGGCGAGGCGTGGTGGAACCTCGCCAATCTGAAGAACGAGGTCTTTTCGGCCGAGGATATCGCGGCGATGCGCGCGCGGATCGCATCCGCCACGCTGGCTGCGGATGCGCGCATCCAGCTGCATTATGCGCTGGGCCGCGCGTTGGAACAGGACCGCCAATACGGCGAAAGCTTTGCCCAGTACAGCGAAGGGGCCAGGCACAAGCAGGCCGCCACGCGCTACAGCGCCGCGGCCACGCACCGTCACGTGCAGCGATCGATGGCGGTATTTTCATCCGATCTGCTGGCGGCCGGCGGATGCGAGGATGGCGCGCCTATTTTCATCCTGGGCCTGCCGCGCGCGGGATCGACGCTGATCGAGCAGATCCTGGCCAGCCACAGCGCGGTGGAGGGCACGATGGAACTGCCCGAAATCCATCACATCGCACGTGATCTTGCCGCCGGGCGCGACGCCTATCCGGAATGTGTGGCGAATTTCAGCGGGCCTGCACGCGCGGCGCTGGGCGCGCGCTTCATCGAACGCACGCGCATCTACCGCAAGACGAACCGCCCGTTCTTCATCGACAAGATGCCCAGCAACTGGGCCTATGCCGGACTGATCCTGGCGATTTTGCCGCGGGCAAAAATCATCGATGCGCGTCGTGCGGCGATGGCGAGCTGCTGGTCGGCCTTCAAGCAATATCTGCCGGGCGGGTCGGGTTTTCCCTGCGGCCTCGCCGATCTGGGGCGATATTATCGCGACTACGAGATGATGATGGCGCATTTTGGCGCGGTGGCACCCGGGCGCATCCACCGCGTGCAGTACGAGCGCATGGTGGAGGATACCGAGGCGGAGACACGCCGCCTGCTGGCCTATTGCGGCTTGGCCTTCGAGCCCAACTGCCTGCGGTTCTGGGAGACGCGCCGCGCCGTGTCTACGGCCAGTTCCGAACAGGTGCGCCAGCCGATCTTTCGGGACGGGCTGGATCAATGGCGCAACTACGCGCCCTGGCTGGGGCCGTTGGCCGAAGCGCTGGGCGTGCTTGACGCGGATGCGGCATGATGCCGTGTTGGCGGCGTGGTTTCGGAGATTAGGCATTTGCAGGTCGCCAAACGCGCGCCGACTGGCAGTTCGCCCACCGCGCCCACGGGACGAAGCGCGGCGTTTCTGCTCGAATTGGGGCTGACGCTGGCCGCGTTGGGCGAGCGTGACGAGGCGCTCGCCACGCTGCGCGAGGCCGTGCTGGCCAAGCCGGGGCTGACGCAGGCTTGGCAGGCATTGGCGAAGCTGCAGGAGGGCACGGCGGAGGCCGCCCATGCGCGGCAGATGGCAGCCCAAGGCGTGTTTGCCGCCACGCGGCCGGTCAAGACGCCCTCTTCCGGCAAGATCGCGGGCGCGGAACGGGCGCTGTACGAGCTGATCATGCGCGCGCCGCCGCAGCAGGCCGGCGGGACGTTGCGCGCGCATCTGCGCCAATCGCCTGGCGACGTGGCGGCGCTGCGCATCCTGGCCGAAATCGGCGTGCGCGGCGGCCATCTGCCCCCGGCCGAAATGTTGCTGGCACGCGCGCTGGAATTGGCGCCGGGATACACCGCGGCCCGGCACAATTATGCCACCGTGCTGATGATGCAGGGCAAATCCGTTGTCGCGCTGAAGCAGGCGGAGCGGCTGGTGGCCGAAGATCCGCGCCACGCCGAATATCGCATGTTGCGCGCACAGGCCCTTGCCGCTGTTGGCCAGCACGAGGCGGCCATTGCCATTTTCGAGGCCCTCGTCGGCGATGGCATTGCCAAAATACCCGGCTTCTGGCTGGGCTTTGGCAATTCGCTGAAATATGCCGGCCGGCGGGCGGATAGCGTCAGCGCTTATCGCCGCGTGCTCGCGCTGCAGCCCGGTTCGGGCGAGGCCTATTGGGGCCTGGCGAATCTTAAGAACGCGCAATTCGGTGATGGCGATCTGGCCGCGATGCGCGCGGCGCTCGCCGGCCGCGGCACCTCGCCGAAGGATCTTGTGCATCTGCACTACGCGCTGGGGCGCGCCCTGGAACAGGAGGGCGCGTATGCCGAGAGTTTCGGCCACTACGCCGAAGGTGCCAAGTTGCAGCGGGGGGAGACCGGCTATAGCGCCGAGGACTGGCGCGGGGAGATGCGGCGGTCGATGCGTTTCTTCACGTCGGATTTCTTTGCCGCGCATGAGGAGATGGGGTGTTCCGATGCGGCGCCGATCTTCATCGTGGGTTTGCCGCGGTCGGGCTCGACGCTGATCGAACAGATCCTTGCCAGCCACAGCACCGTGGAGGGCACGCAGGAATTGCCGGAAATCGGCAATATCGTGCGCGCTGTTGGCGGCAGCTTCACTCTGGGTCAGAGCTCGGGCTATCCGGAGCGGCTGGGCGAGATGAGTGCCGCGGACATCGCCGCACTAGGCGCCCGCTATATCGCCAACACGCAATTCTATCGCAAGACGGCGCGGCCCTTCTTCATCGACAAGATGCCGGCCAATTGGGCGTATGTGGGGCTGATCCGCACAATTTTGCCCAACGCCAAGATCATTGATGCCAGGCGCCATCCCATGGCGAGCTGCTTTTCGGCGTTCAAGCAATTGTTCGGCTCGGGCGCTTTGTATTCCTATAATCTGCGCGACCTTGGCATGTACTACCATGATTACATGGACATGATGGCCCATATCGATGCCGTGCAGCCTGGACGGGTCCATCGCGTGGTCTATGAAAACATGGTCGAGGATACGGAGAGTGAAATCCGCGCGCTTCTGACTTATTGCGGCCTGGATTTCGAACCGGCCTGTCTGCGATTTTGGGAGAGCACGCGCGCGGTGTCCACACCGAGTGCCGAGCAGGTGCGCCAGCCCATCTTCCGAGACGGATTAAACCAGTGGCAAAACTACGCCCCGTGGCTAGGCGACCTGGCAGAGGCCCTGGATAAAAAATAATGATGGGGGGTCTGGGGGGCAGGCACTGCTCCCCCAGCCTTTTTCTGGAGCCCATATTTTGCAAGTCACCGACCTACTGAATCAAGCCAGATACGCCGAAGCCTTGCCGATGTTAGAAGCGCGCCTGGAAGCCGCACCCAATGACGCGCAGTCCCGCATGTACCTGGCGTACACCGCCGGCGAGATCGGCGATGTCGAGCGCGCCATATCGCTCTACAACGACATCATCGACGAAATCTCCGAGGTGCCACATTTCCTGCTGCATTTCGCGTTGCTGCTGAAATATGCCGGCCGTCGAGAGGAGAGTCTCGCGATCTATCGCAGCTGCGCCGCCTACATGCCGGAGATGGGCGAGGTGTGGTGGGGCCTGGCCAACGTCAAGACGGAAAAGTTTTCGCCGGCCGATGTCTCGACGATGCGCGCGCAATTGCAGGCGCCCAATCTTGCCGCCCGCGACAGGTTCCACCTCCATTACGCGCTGGGGCTCGCGTTCGAGCAATCGGGCGAGGACGCGTTGAGCTTTTCGCATTACGCGCAAGGGGCGGCCGCCAAGCGCGGCACGATCGGCTATGATGGGACGGCGCTGGGTCCGATGATCCAGGGATTGCGTGCGTTCTTCACGCCGGCCCGTCTTGCCGCAGGTACGGGTTGCCAGGACGCCTCGCCGATTTTCATCGTTGGACTGCCGCGCGCCGGATCGACGCTGATCGAGCAGATCCTGGCCAGCCACAGTCAGGTCGAGGGTACGCGCGAACTGCCCGAGATATCCAACATCGTGCGCGATGTCGGCCATGGCGGCGATGTGTCCCGTCCGTTCCGCTATCCCGGGTGTCTGGCCGAACTGGGGCCGGCGCAATTGGTGGCCCTCGGGGCGCGCTATATCGAGCGCACGCGGATTTACCGCCGCACGGACAAGCCGCGCTTCATCGACAAGATGCCGGCGAACTGGCAGCATCTCGGTTTGATCCGAATGATCCTGCCGAATGCCACGATCATCGATGCGCGGCGCGGCGCGATGGCGACGTGCTTTTCGGCGTTCAAGCAATTGTTCGGCCATGGCGTGCATTACAGCTACGATCAGGCGGAAGTCGCGCGGTATTACCGCGCCTATGCCGATGGCATGGCCCATTATGACGCCGTGATGCCGGGGCACGTCCATCGCGTGGTGTATGAATCGCTGGTGGAGGACACCGAGGCGCAGACGCGCGCGCTGCTGGCGCATTGCGGGCTCGCCCTCGAGCCGGCATGCCTGCGCTTTTGGGAAAGCGGGCGCGCGGTGGCGACACCAAGTGCCGAGCAGGTGCGTCAGCCGATTTATCGAGAGGGGTTGGAGCAGTGGCGCCGTTTCGCACCTTGGCTAGGCTCCATGGCGCGTGCGCTAAATGAATGACGGGGGGTTTGGGTGGGGCTGACGTATACGTCAGCCACATCCCCCCCAAGTCTTTCCACCAATCCCCACAACAACACGGCAATCAAAACCGGCGTCAGCTCCGAGACATAAAACAGCGCGTGAATTGTCTGCGCAAACAAATACGGCGGATTGATCGCTGTGCTGCACCACGCCAGCGCGCCGCCAAACGCCAGCCAGCCTCCGGCCGCGCTCGATTGCAGAAGCAGCATCGCACATAAACCCAGCAGCACCGCATCGTAATCGCCGAAATGCGGTGCTGCGAAACTCGTTGCGCAGAGCAGCACAAGCAGCTTTTGCAACCACGCGCCACGGCGGCTGAAGGCCCGCCACGTCGCCGCGGCACCCACCAGCAGCGCGCCGATTTGACCGAGATTGGCCAGGACGGGCGGCACATGCGCCAGCCGAAGAACGGTGAACACGCTCTGGCCGTACAGCTCCACCCAATCGCGCGGCGCGCCGCCGCCGTGCAGAAACAGCGCCAGCCAGCCGCGCCAGATGGCAACACCCGGCACAGCCAGGCTCGTGCCCACGAGAACGGTAACCATCGCCGCCGCGCCACCAATGGCGCGCCATGCGCCGGCCGCCAGCAGCGCCACCGGCACGAGCAGGCCGAGCTGCGGTTTGAAGGCCAGACCGCCCAGCACCAGCCCCGCGGCAAAAGGCCTGGTTTCCAGCAGCCACGTTCCAGACATCAGCAGGGCCGCGGAGAGAAAGCTGTTCTGGCCCGCGCCCATCGTGTAGCCGCTGGCGGGGCAAAGTGCGGTGCCCGCGAGAACGGCAGCATAACGCCGCCATCCTGCCACCCAGGGGCGCAGCGCCGCGGCCATGGCAGCAAAACTCAGAACCTGAAAACCGCCGTAAGACAGCGCCCAGGGCAGCAAGCCGAACGGCAGCACCAGCAGTAACGTGTAGGGCGGGTAAACCCAGGGCCGGAAGTCCAGCCTGCGGCTCAATGAGGGATGGGTGTCGTTCAAGACGCGCGTCAGGTGCACGCCATCCAGCAGCACGGACGTATCGCCATGCCAATATGCGCGCGCCGCGGTGTCAAAGACCATCCAGTCCTGGCCGAGCGTGCCGTGCAGCAGACTGTAAAAGGCCAACCAGCCGAGCGCGCCGAAGGACACGAACAGCGCCAGCAGGATCGGCCGGCCCGGCGCGCTCAAAAACCCGCGGCCTTCAACAGATCGGCAAAGTCGGCGGGCGGATCGGCGCGGAATTCCATGATCGCACCCGTGCGCGGGTGGGCAAAACCCAGCAAGGCAGCGTGCAACGCCTGGCGCGGGAAATCGAGCAGCAGGCCGCGCGCCGGCTCCGGCACCGCCCGGCTGGACGCGGGAATGCGGCGCAAGTAGACGGGATCGCCCACGACCGGGTGGCCGGCGCTTGCCATGTGCACGCGGATCTGGTGCGTGCGCCCGGTGGCAAGGCGCGCTTCGATCAGGCTGACCGCGCCGTGCGCCACGCGCTCCACCCGGTAGCCTGTCCGCGCCTGCTTGCCGCCGCGCGCAACGACGGCCATGCGCTTGCGGTCCCGCGGATCGCGGCCGATCGGGCGGTCGACTTCGCCTTGGCTGGGCGCGGGCACGCCCCAGACGAGCGCCTGATAGGCGCGATCCAGATCGCGTGCGGCAAAGGCGGCCGAGAGTGTGGCCAGCGCGTGCTCGGTTTTTGCCACAACCATGACGCCGGTGGTGTCGCGATCGAGGCGATGCACGATGCCGGGGCGGCGCTCCCCGCCGATGCCGGGCAGCGTGTCGCCGCAATGGGCGAGCAGCGCGTTGACCAGCGTGCCATCCTGATTGCCGGGCGCGGGGTGGACGACCAGACCGGCGGGTTTGTCCAGCACGAGGAGTTCTGAGTCCTCGTAGAGGATCGTAAGCCCGATGTCCTGCGGAAGGGGAGTGGCGGCGGTGGCGGGCGGAATGGCGAGTTCATAGAGGGCGCCGGCGCGGGTGGGTTCCGCGGGTTCGCGGATCGGTGTGCCATCCCGCCAGGCGTGGCCTGATTCAATCAGATGCTTGACGCGGGTGCGGGAGAGCGTGCCGATGGCGCCGGCGAGAAAGCGGTCGGCACGTTGGCCGGAAGCTGCATCTGGGGCAAGCACGGAGAACGGCGGAGCGTTATCTGCGCCGGCGGTCTCATCAGCCTTTTGAGTCGGTCTTGCCACTGCGGCGTCACTACCACGAAAGGCTTTTGCGATGCGCGCGATGGTGGCACTGGTTGTGGCGATGGGCGTCCTGATCTTCGCAGGTGTTGCGGTGATCGGCGTGACGATCCTGCATCGCGCCGCGGCCGGCGGCATAACGGCCGATGTGCTGCTGAATGAGCCGCCCGGCACGCACATCGCCGCGATCAGCGCGGCCGGTAACCGGCTGGCCGTGCTGCTGAATGGCGGCGGCGCTGAGCGCATCGTGCTTCTTGATGTCAGCGGACGCGTGGTTGGGCACGTAGGCGTGCGGCGCTGAGTGCCGGGTGTTGCACCCGCGCGCGCACTGCCCTACATGCGGCGCCTTGGCCGCTGTCCCGTTCGTCTAGAGGCCCAGGACACCGCCCTCTCACGGCGGTAACAGGGGTTCGAATCCCCTACGGGACGCCAACCCCTATCCCATCAGTCTTGTCAAATCCTTGGCTGTGCTTGTAATTCAGTTCACGAGCGTCGGATTGGTGATTAGGACCTCGTGCCAACCCGGCTGGCCGTTGACGCAGGAATTGTCACCGGTTTCGTTACAGGTTGCCCGCTCTTTGATCGCCTTGTGGTCGGCGAAGGATTCCTGATAATACGGCTTGTATTGGATCCATAGTTCGTAACTGCCAGATGCATCGGGAGTTGTCGAAATGATCGTTGGATACCAGGTCAAGGACAAACCCTTACCCGGCTTCTGAGTCTGGCCGACGAAAAGCGGCGCCGATACCCATTGCAAGCCGCTTGCCAGAGCGGGAGTGGCCAAAACGCTGATACCCAGCGCCAAAAGAGTCGCTCTCATGATGAAGTCCTTCTTTCGAATGTCTGCCAGAAGCAGAATTTAGCTTAGTGAGTATGAGCGCGCGGTGGATGCCTGGCCCATCTTCGGCCCATGCACACACGTTGAACGTCATTCCCCTTAGCACCACAGCCTTATTAAAGTTCCAGCAGAACCAATGCTTTTTGCAATTCAATCTGGCGTTTTTCAGCAACGGCCCGTTACGCGCGGAGATTGAATTTTCGGCTTACAACCTCGAGTGGAGAACTCCAGAAAATTCAATCGTTCACCGTTTGAATTTCGATTTTTACGGCGCGGCAAGAATACTTCGCAACCATGGCGCGAAATGCCGATCGTTCGTGAATTTTAGAGGTGGCTGGCTGCACGGCTCCGGTGAACACGGAGCTGCAGCCGAATACGTCGGAAATGACGTGGCGGGTTTCCGGCACGTCCTCCATCCCCTGCGTGAAACGACGAACGCCGCCTGATGTGACGTAAACCCGCGCCACCCTTGCCCGACACCCCTCGCACCGCCATACCCCGGCGCGGCATCGGGAGCGTGCGGGCATGCAAGACAGGGAACGGGTTCAGTCAGACGTGGCGCGCCCTGCCCGCGATGTGCCCGTCCGCATGGCGGACCGCCTGATCGTGGCACTCGACGTGCCCAGCGTCCCCGCCGCGCGCGCTATCGTGGACGAACTCGACGGCGTCGTCTCCTTCTTCAAAATCGGCATGTGGCTGCTGTTCCAGAAGGAGACCGACGCACTGATCGATGATCTGATCGCCGCCGGCAAGCAGGTCTTCCTGGACTACAAGATGTATGACATCGGCGAGACGGTGAAGCAGGGCGTGCGTTCGGCCGCGGGGCGCGGCATTTCGTTCGTCACCGTGCATGGCGATGATGCGATCATGCGCGCCGCCGTGCAGGGCCGCGGCGCAAGCGGCCTCAAGCTGCTGGCTGTCACCGTGCTAACCAGCCTTGATGACGCGGCCTTGCATGACATGGGCTATCGTCTCGGCGTGGCCGAGCTGATTGCGCTGCGCACGCGCCGTGCGATTGCCTGTGGTTGCGACGGCATCATCGCCTCGGCAAGCGACAACCCCGACGCGCTGCGCGCGGCCGCCGGCAGCAACAGCCTGCTGATCGCCACACCCGGCGTGCGCATGGCGGGGGATGCCGCCCACGATCACCAGCGCTCGGCCGATCCGGCAACGGCGATCCGCAAGGGCGCGGATTACCTCGTGGTGGGACGGCCGATCGTGGAGGCCGCGGAACGCGCGGCGCGGGCGCGGGCTGTCGTTGCGGCGATGGAGGAGGGAAGGCCAGGGGCGCTGCCCCTGAACCAAGCTGGGG
>CAXUNZ010000054.1:0-16237 GCA_964252525.1 uncultured Acetobacteraceae bacterium | reverse complement strand
GCCGCTCACCGCCTATCAGCTGCTGGACCGTCTGAAGGAAACCCGCCGCGGCGCGGTGCCTCCCACCATCTACCGCGCGCTCGATTTCCTGCTCGACAACAAGCTGATCCACAAGGTCGAAAGGCTCAATGCCTTCATGCCGTGTGACGCGGGTCACCACGACCATTCCGTGCAGTTCCTGATTTGCACGGAATGCGGGCAGGTCGCCGAGCTGGAGAATCGGGCTGTGTCCCACGCCCTGGATGAGGCCGCGCGCGCGGAGGGTTTCCGCCCATCCAGTCTGGTCGTCGAGGTGGAAGGCCTGTGCGCGGCCTGCGGCGAGGGCGCTGGTGTTTCATGATTTGCGCCGGACGCCGCCGCGGGCGACCTCGACTCGCGCTACGTTATAGCGTTATCTCCATGAGGGTTGGCGTTGCGAGCGGCTGGTGAAAACCCGCGTTGAAAGGCTGGCAGCGTGGCTGGCGGTTCTGCTCCCGTGGCATCCCACCCCGGCGGCGCCGGTGCTGCACGTGGTTGCGGCAGAGAATTTCTACGGTGACATCGCCCGCCAGATCGGCGGGCAGGACGTGGAGGTCACCAGCATCCTGGCCAATCCCGATCAGGATCCGCATCTCTTCGAAGCCAGCCCGTCGGCGGCGCGCGCCCTGTCCGCCGCCGCCATCGTGATTGAAAACGGCATCGGCTACGACAGTTGGGCCGACCGCCTGGTTGCCGCCGCGGACGACCCCGCCAAGCGTGTGATCGACGTGTCCTCCCTCGCCGGGCGCCACGGCGGTGACAACCCGCATGTGTGGTACGATCCCGCCACGATGGGGGTGCTGGCGCGCGTTCTGGCGGCCAGCTATGCGGCGGCGGATCCTGCCCACGCCGCCGGCTACGCGCAGCGCCTGATCCGCTTCGACGCCGCGATGATGCCCGTATCGGCGAAGATCGCGGGCATGCGGCGGACGCTTCGGGGCGTGAAGGTGACGGCCACCGAGCCGTTGATCGGCTATCTGCTCGACGCCCTGGGCATCGTGTCCCTGGACCAGGGCTTTCAACGTGCTGTGATGAACGACACGGAGGCGAGCGCGTCGGACGTGGCGGCCTTCCAGGACGATCTGCGCGCGCATCGGGTGCGGCTGCTGATCGTCAACCGTCAGGCCAGCAACGCGGTGGCCAACCGCATGAAGGCCATCGCCGTGGCGGCTGGCGTGCCGGTCGTTGGCGCGACGGAGACCGAGCCGCTGGGGCTTGATTACCAGGCCTGGATGCTCGGCGAACTCGACGAGCTGGAGAAAGCCCTGGCGGCGCCCGCGCGGTGACGTTTGATGAAGCGAGGGGCTCTGTCCCTGACCCGCACCATCCACACGCGCCGACACAAACGATTGCGCCTTTCCTCATCCTTCCCTTGCGCATAGCCTCCGTTTGCCTGCCATGGGCCTGGGAGACGATGCGCTGCGCCTGGCGGATCTCCGTTCCTTCAACTCCGCCGCCGGACGCTCGGGCCCGCTCGATCTGGCTGGCGGCTCGGCCGCATGGCTGGCCTCCGCCGCCGTCGGCTGGGGTTTGGGCGGCGCGGCCGCCGCGATGTCGCTTTGCATCTGCGCGTCGCTTGCCATCGCCGTCGCCGGCTTCGCCGCCGCGGCTCTGCTGGCAAGTGCGCGGGCAGCCGCGATCACAGCGGAGCAGCTCGACGCGGACCCGTCCGGTCCTCGCGCCGAGGGGAGCCTCGGATCGCCGCTTCTGCGAATGCGGCTTCCCGCGCCGGATGGCAGCAGGACCTCGCCGGCGGACTGGGTGCCGCGTGCGCTCTATCCGCCGCCGCTATTGCCTGCGCGGAAGCGCCGTCCTGGAGCTATTCGCGCAACGCGGGCCTCCGCCGGCGCGGGCAGCCTGCTGGCGGGGGCATTCGCCCTGCTGGTGGTCGAACGCCATCTCGCCGCGACCAAGGAGGCCGACCTGCCGGAAGCGCCTGCTTTGCTGCACTCGCGCGCGTGCCGATCCTCACCGCGGCGGTGTGCGGGTTGGGCTGCCTGCTGATCTATCTCGGCATGAACGCGGGCGCCTATTTCGGATGCATCGCGGCCTTCCTGTGCCTTGCGGTGTCGGGCGAGATGATTTTGCGTGCGCTGGCCGGCGGGGCGCTGCTGGCGGCGCTGGCGCACAACCTCGGAACGTTGGTGGTGATGGCCAATGCGGGCAGGCTGCTAAAATTCCAAGAGTCTTGATACGTTTGTGGAGCCGTGCCGGCGACAAAGCCGGATGCCTTATGAGCCGGCAGGGCGGCGTCCGCCGACGCGCGGACCATCCATGAGGATGTCGATCAGCCGGTGGGCGCTGGCCTGCCATCCTGACTTGGCGCTGCATAGGCGAAGCCGACCAGCGCACGCAGCAGATCCGCCGGATCGGTTCCGGCACCGATTTCGCCGCCGGCCTCGGCGCGCGCCACCAGCAGCGAGATGGCCTCCGTGATCCGCAACCCCAAGCTTGCGTAAAGTTTTTTTGCGTCTCCGGCGATTGAACCGAGCGTAGGTGCAATGACTTTCTTGGTTGCGATAATAGTCTATGTATTCGTGCAAGGCGGAACCGGCAGATATGGTATTCAGCAACCTCGCCGCCGCATCGGCAAGTTGCTTGATTTCCCTGCGATAGACCGCTTCGACGATGGCATCGCGCGTGGAAAAATTTCGATACAGCGTGCCGATGCTCACGCAGGCCCTGCGGGGCGATTTCGTCCAGGCTCACCTCCGGTCCGAGTTCGGCAAAGGCAAGTTTCGCCGCGCCGAGCAAGCGCTCGCGGCTCGCAGACGAAGTCATTTTGTCCAAGGATGCCGGGCAAATGGCGCGGCATGCCGACAGCTTTGACCCGATCATCGATACGGTTTTGGCCGACCACGACCTGATGCCGTATCTGGACCTGCTGAAGCGAGACGCCACGATGATGCAGATCGGCGCTCCGGAGTATCCGGTGTCCATCGGTGTTTGCGTTGCTGATGAAGCGGCGAAACTTTTTGGGTTCGATGATCGGCGGTATCGCGGAAACGCAGGACATGCGCGAATTCTGCGCCGAGAAGAAGACCGCCGCGGACGTGGAGATCATCCCTATCCAGCAGATCAACGAAGCCAATGAGCGCATGTTGAGAAGCGACGTGAAATATAGGTTGTCCATCGACATGGCATCGCTAGCCGCAAGCAATCGAGAAAGTGACGGGGGGTCTGGGGGGCAGGCACTGCACTCCCAGCCTTTTTGCCTCGTCTTCCGTCGGGAAGGTCGGACCGGCGGAGACTTGTGACAAAGGCAAATTTGCGGCATAAAATGAAGTATGCGGCGCTGCCAGCGGGAACAGTGGCCGCTTACCTGGTCGGTCGCATTCCGCATGATGGGCCAGTCTGCCGCGCCATGTCCACAACCGTACCTCTGCAAATCGATCGGGTGGACCAGATCGACGCGCTGACCGCGCGCATACGCGCCTACACGCAACTGACGGACGCAGAGGCTGCGGTCATCGCCGCCTTGCAAGGCCCGCCGCTTCGTCTTCGACGCGGTGAAATGCTTGCGCAGGAAGGCACCCACACCTTGGCGCTGTTCGTGCTGTGCGCGGGCGCACTGGTCGCCTCCGTGGCATCGCCTTCCGGCACGCGGCAAATCTTGCGCGTGCATCATCCCGGCGATGTCATGAACACGTCCGCACTCGGCTGGGCGCGCACCTCGGCCACGCTGACCGCTGTTCTGCCATCCGAGGTGGCGCCCGTTTCGCGCGCCGATTTCGGCGATCTGTTCACCCGCATGCCGCGCCTGGCCGCGCTGTTTCATGGAATCTCGGTGGCCGAGAACATCGTATTGTCCGACCAGTTGGCCGCACTTGGCCGCACGGACGGCCGCAGCCGCATTGCGCTGCTGCTGCTGCAATTGCACGCGCGGCAGCATATCGGCCGCGCCGATCTGCCGCCTGACACGCTGGCCCTGTTCTTGAGCCAGTCCGAAATCGGCGATGCCACGGGATTGACGAAGGTTCATGTCAACCGTGTGCTGCACCAGATGGATGTGGATGGGCTAACGCGCCGCAACGGCCGCATCGTGCAATTGCTGGATCGGCCGCGTTTGACCGCAATCAGCGGTTTCGTCGATCGGTTCACCGAACTCGACACGAACTGGATGCCGGCAGACCGTTCCGAATTCGCGACGGTAACATAGGTTAACCTATTGACTTCTCACAACAACGTTTAGCTTTTTTCCTTGACGCCCGCTTCCGAAGAGCCTTTCTCGCGACGTTGAAAAAACACGCGGCGGAGCGGGCAGGATTATGGCGGGACGTTTGGGAGTGGCGGTTGTGGGCGCCGGCGGCGCCGTTGCGACCACCGCGGCGGCAGGCATAGAAATGATCCGCGCCGGGTCCAACACGTTGGACGGATTGCCGCTTGCACACCGCAACGTGCGCGGCATGGCGCCTTATAGCGGCATTGTCTTCGGCGGCTGGGATCTCAGCGCGGATGATTTCGGCACCGCCGCGCTGAAGCACGGGGTGGTCACGGACGCGGAGCTCTGCTATGGCGCCAGCATGCTGCGCGGCGCGCGGCCGTGGCGCGCGGTGGGCAGTAGGGATTTCTGTGCCAATATTGACGGCGTCAACAAATATGCGGCGTCGGGCCACCGCGATGCGGTGGCGGTGATCCAGCGGGACATCGCGCAGTTCAAGCAGGACAGGCAACTGGACAAGGTGGTGGTGATCAACCTTGCTTCCACGGAACGCCCAGCCGATTGCAACGAGGCGGCGCTGCAGTCGATTGATGCGTTCGAACGCGGATTGGACGAGAACGATCCGGCCATTGGCCCCGCCATGCTGTACGCCTATGCGGCCATCACCGCGGACACGCCCTACGGCAATTTCACGCCGAGTGTGGCGGCCGATTTGCCGCCGCTTGCGGAATTGGCCGCACGCCGTGAAGTGCCGGTCGCGGGCAAGGACGGCAAGACCGGACAGACTTTCATGAAGACGGTGATTGCCCCGGCGCTGCGTGCGCGCGCGTTGCATGTGGATGGGTGGTTTTCCACCAACATACTGGGCAATCGGGATGGGCTGGCGCTGGACGATCCGAAATCGCTCGCCTCCAAAATCGGCACGAAGAAAAGCGCGTTGGATGCGATGCTGGGCTACGCGGTGCCGGACCACATCGTGCATATCCACTACTACCGCCCGCGCGGGGACGACAAGGAAGCCTGGGACAACATCGATATTTCCGGCTTCATGGGCCGGCGCATGCAGATCAAGATGAATTTTCTCTGCAAGGACTCCGTTCTTGCGGCGCCGCTCGTGATCGAGATTGCCCGCTCGCTGGATCTGGCGCGCAGCCGCGGGCAGGGCGGCGTGCAGGAACAGCTCGGCCTGTTCTTCAAGGCACCGCAGACGCGCCAGGGCCACGAACCGCTGCACGCGCTGATGGAGCAGCAGCAGCGTTTCGAGGAATGGCTCGATGGCTGATGCGTTCCACGCCGGCGTGCAGGATTTGCACGCCGTCGTGCCGTTCTTCCGCGAGCTGGTCTTTCTCAAGCGCGTGCGTTCCGCGGGCCGCGCGGGCTCGCTGGCGCAGCGCTTATTCCTGCGGGCTTGGGCTGAGCTTGCCGGCGGCGCGGCGCTCAGGCATGTCACCGCGCGCATCACTGGCGCGGCGTTGGCGGCACTTCGTCTGGGCGATTTGGATGAAGCGGCGCTGCATGGGTTGGGCATCGAATCCGCCCCGGTGTTACGGCGGGCGAGCGCCGAGTTCGCGCATCTTGTCGATCCCGCTTTGCTGCATGACATGGCGGCGCCGGCCGGAGGGATGGACGCACCGGCCGAGCCTCCGGCTTTCGCGCGGGCGCTGGCCGAGCAGCCGCGCGCGGGGATCACAAGCCCCGGCCTGCCGCGCGTGGCCTTTGCGTTTACTGAAAATCATGCCGAGCATTGCCTGAGTGTCGCGGTCGGCGGCGCCGTGCTGGCGGCCCGCTTCGGCGCGGATGCCGCCGCGGTGTTTCTCGCCGGCCTTGCGCATCATTTCCATAACGCTTTCATGGCCGATAGCGGCTTTGCGGGCGAGATGTTGCTGGGCGAATATCTGGCGCCCGCCATCGAGGCCGCCCACGCGCGCGCCGGCGCCGAGCTGCCTGACGCAATTGCGCAAACCTGCTTGCGCCTGCGGCGGGAGATTGCGACGGACGCCACACCCCTCGCGCGCGCCTTTCATGCCGCGGATGTGCTGGACCGCGTGCTCGAGGCGGAAGCCTGCCTTGCCGCCTCGCGCCTGACGATGAAGGATGTGCTCGAGCGTTATGCGCTGGTCCATGAAGGCGCGGTCAAGCCGTTCCACGATCAGGTTCTGCGGTGCGCGGGTCTGGCATGCTGACCTCGCCGTGTTCCGGCCGCGCCCTGTTCGCGGACACGCCGCACAGCCTGAGCGACGGCGGCACGGAACGATGGCCGGTGATCGACGGCATTCCGTATCTGCGCGCGGGGTCGCAGGACCGCGCGCGCGGCACGCTGGCGCTGCTCGATGCGGGCGACTTCATCGGCGCGACCGTGCTGCTGCTGGCGGAAAATGATTTCTGGTGGGACGAAGCGCCACCAGCAATGGATGCGCTGCGCGAGGTGGTCGCTGGCCGCGACAGCTTGACCTTGCGCGATGTCATGGCACGCCTTGGTTGGGGACGGGTCGGCGATTATTTCGCGCATCGCTGGAGCGATCCCACCTTTGTCGCGGGGCTGGCGCTGACCGACGCGTATTGGCACGCGCCGCGCACAGGCCTGGAGCTCGCCTGCGGCATCGGTCATCATCTGCGCGCGTGGCGAGGTGCGGGGGTTGCCGTCACCGGTGGCGACGTGGTCTGGGCCAAGTTGTGGGTGGCGCGGCATTTTCTGCTGGGAGAGCACGCGACGCTGCTGTGTTTCAATGCGGATGCGCCATGGCCCATTCGCGGCCAATATGATCTGGTCGCGTGTCACGATGCCTTCTATTTCCTGCGCAACAAACAGGCCATGGCGGCGCGCCTGCTTGCGGCGGCAAGTCAGCAAGGCGTGGTTGTGGCCGGACACGTTCACAACCGGGATGCGCCTGGCTACTCCAGCGGACTTGCCGTGACGCTGTTCGAACTTATCAGGCTGTTTCCTGATGCCGTGCTGTTTGACGATGCGGCGCTGACCGAAGCAGGAGGCTTGGGCCGGGCGCCTTGTCCTGCCGGAATGGGTGCGCTTGAGCGCGCGCATGCATTTTCACTGGCAGCGGGGCCTGGCGCTGGCGCGGCGCCACGTGCGGCATGCGGTCCGTTGTCGCTGCCGCGCGCGGGCACGCGTCTGGTGCGCAATCCGCTGCTGACCCGCGCGGGGATTGCTTGGCCGTCTGCGCGCTACCGCGATGAATATGCCGCCCTGGTGCGTTACGGCGCCGCAGATAACGTGCCCGAGGAAGCGTGCATGTCCGCTGCCTTCACGGATGCGGCGGCACGGCGCGAGTTGCTGGCATTGCCGGAGCGCTGGTGATGGCGGCACCGTTCCGCTGGGCGATTGCGGGATATGGCTGGGTCGCGCGCGATCACATGGCGCCCGGTTTGGCGCAGGCTGGGCATACGCTTTTGGCTGTTGCCGATCCGTCGGAAGAGGCGCGGCATGCGGCAAGCCAACGCGGCGCGCGCGCCTATGACAGCGTTGAAGCATTGTTGCGCGCGGAGCGGCCGGATGCTCTCTATGCCGCGACGCCGAACCATTTGCATCTGGCGCCGGTGCTGGCCGCGGCGCAGGCCGGCATTCCGGTCTTGTGCGAAAAGCCGATGGCCGCAACGATGCGCGATGCCGAGGACATCGGCGAAGCGGTGCGGCGCCGCGTGGTTTATGGCACCGCGTTCGATCAGCGGCATCATCCCGCACATGTGGCGCTGCGCCGCGCGCTGACGGATGGGATCATCGGCGATGTGACCGCTCTGCGCATCGTCTATGCATGCTGGGTCGGCCCATCCTGGTCGCCGAACGGCGTGCCGTGCGGCGCAAATTGGCGCGCCGATCCCGGTCAGGCAGGCGGTGGCGCGGTGATGGATTTGGCACCGCATGGGCTGGATCTCGCGGCGTTTTTGCTGGATGAACCGCTTACGGAATTGTCCATCGTGCTGCAGCGCCGCGTGCATGACTATGCCGTGGAGGATGGCGGCATGCTGACCGGCCGCACGCGGTCGGGGATCCTTTTCAGCCAGCACGTCGCCTATAATTGCCCGGAGACACTGCCGCGCCGGCGCCTGGAGGTCATCGGCACGCGGGGCCAGATCACCGCCGCCAATACGATGGGACAGGCGCGCGGCGGCACGCTGGCCCTGCGCCGCGATGGCCGCCTGCAAGGCTTGCCGTTCGATACCGCAACGTCGCCTTTTGCCGCTCAAGCCGCGGCTTTTGCCGATGCGGTGCGCGGCGCGTCGCACGATTTTTCCGCCGCGCGTGATCTTGCGTTGCATCGCTTGTTCGACGGCGCATACGCCAAGGCGCGCGCATGCCTCTGAAGCCGTTCGCCTGCGCCCATTGCGGGTTCTGGCAGCGATATTTCGCACCGCCCCCCGGCTGCCCGGTTTGCGCGGACGTGCGCAATGACCTGCCCGAAGATGGCTGGCGTTTCATCGCACAGGCGGATGTCGCGCGCACGCATACCGGATACTGGCGCGAAGTCGCCTCCTGTCTTTATGCTTTTACCACTCAGCCGACGCTGGGCCTCGGCGGCACGGGCTGGCTGATGGTGCGGCCGCAAGGCGGCAATATCGCTTTCGAGGCCGCGCCTTTTTACACGGCCGCGATGCTGGCCGAGATCGAGCGCCTGGGCGGCATCGCGGTGCTGGCTGCCAGCCATGCGCATGGCTACGGCGCGCTGTGGCAATTGCAGGATCATTTTCGCCCGCAAATCGTGGCGATCCAGGTGGATGACCTGAACATGACCAAAGCGTTTCGCGTGACCTGGCCCTATGACGACACGCTCGATCTCGGCGGCGGCTTTAGCTTGCATCATGTCGGCGGCCATTATGCCGGCCAGGCGGCGCTGCATGACGCGGGCGGCCGCCGCCTGTTCTGCGGCGACATGTTCAAGGTGGATCAGGATACAAACGGCCGCACGCGCGCCGTTTCCAGCCACAAGGCCTTCCACAAGGATATTCCGCTCAGCCCGCGCGAAATGCGGCGTTATCGCGACGTCGTCGCCGCGCTCGATTTCGACGCCATTCTGACGCCGTTCGAATATGCGCCCGACATAGGCCGCGAGAGGGCGCTGCGCTTGCTGGACAATTGGCTGACCATGCCGCCGGCGGTGAGAAGGACGCCCCCGCCATGAGGAAGATGCAAGGACTGCCCAGCGATCTGGGCGATGCGGCGCGCGCCTATATGGAGGCGCTGCCAATCGGCGACATCGTCGGTTTTCCGATCGCCTCCATCGACCGCATCGGTTTGCCCGTGTGGGTCGTGGCCTTTTTTCCCGACGATCCGTGCCTGGAAGGCATTATGCCCTACGGTGTCGGCTACGGCGAAACGGACGCGCAGGCCATTTTGGGCGCGCTTGGGGAGGTCGCGGAGATGGTGTTTCCCGAACTCAGCCCCGTGCTGAAGCGGCATACGCGCGGCACCTGGCATGACCTGGCGCATATTTTCGGCGCGGCCGCGGTTGCCGATCCGCTGAGCCTGTGCCTGCCCGCCGGATCGCCGGTTGACCGCGACACGCCACTGGAATGGGTAGAGGCGCGCCGCGTGCGGGACAATGCCACCGTGCTCGTGCCGATCGAACTCGCCGCCTATAGCCGCAAGGCCCTCTCGCCCGGCTATGCGCCGTTCACCACGGTGATTTCCAATGGCATGGGCGCGGGACCCAGCCGCGCGTTCGCGCTTGGTCACGCGCTTTTCGAGTTGCTGCAACGGGACGGGAATGGGTTGCTGTTCCGCGCGCTGGACCAGGGCGTCGTGCTTGACCTGCCGGCGGATGCCGCGCCGCCGCTTCGCGCGGTGCTGGACGCCTACGCGCGCGCCGGCGTGACGCTGCTGCCGAAATTCGTCACCGATGAATTCGGGTTCGCCAACGTCATCTGCGTCGGTTTTGAAAGCGCAGGCGAGCCGCCGGTGCCGATCATGCTGACCGCCTGCGGTGAAGCCTGCGATCCTGACCGTGGTCGGGCGGTGCTCAAGGCGATGACGGAATTTGCCGCATCCCGCGCGCGCAAGGCGTTCGCGCACGGTCCCGCCGCAATCGCGGACAGGCTGGCGCCGCGGGATTACGTCTGCCGCTTCATGCGCCAGTCCGGACGCAACGCAAAGACCGGCGAGGCGCGCGCATTCACGGCGATGCAGGATTGGACGTCCCGCTCCGCGGACGAACTGCGCGGCTGGCTTGCGGGCAGCGTGCATGCCGTGCGGGCGCGCAAGGACTTCGCCGAACTGCCGGCGTTTTCCGGCCTGGATGCGTGCCGGCGCGGCGCACTTGCCGCGCAACGTCTGGGGGAGGCGGGGCTTGAACCGCTGGTGGTGGATCACAGCCCCCCCGGCGCCGGCATCGCGGTCGTCAAAGCCATTGTGCCCGGCCTGGAAGTCGAGACGATGAGCTACCATCGCATCGGTGCGCGCAACGCACGCAAGCTGATCGAGCGCGATCATCCTTTGATCAGGTTCGGCAAACCGTCGGACACGCTGCGTCCCGTTCGCCTCACGCCGCAAGCGCGCGCGGAATTTGGCCGCCAGCCGCTATTCGATACCGCGCTGGCAGACCGTATCGTCGGTCCGCTCTATCCGTTGTATCGGGAGCCGGAGGCGCATCACGTTGCCGCCGCGGCCATGGATCGCGCCGCCTGATGCTAAGCTTTGCCTATAATACGAACGGCGCCGCCAATCATCGCCTGGAAGACGCCATCGATCTGATCGCCGAGAGCGGTTATGACGGTGTCGCGCTGACGCTGGATCATCACCACCTCGATCCGTTCGCGGAGGATTGGCAAGCGCGCGCCGGGTCCGTGGCAAGGCGGTTGCGCGCGCACGGCTTGGGCGTCGTCATCGAAACCGGCGCGCGCTACCTGCTCGATCCGCGCGACAAGCACGAACCGACTTTTGTCAGCGTCGCGCCGGAAGGCCGCGCGCGCCGGCTGGCATTCCTCAAGCGTGCGGCGGATATCGGCGGCATCCTGGGCGCGGAGGCGCTGTCCTTCTGGGCAGGCGTGCCGAAGCCGGGCGTAGATGCCGCCGATGCGCGCACATGGTTGATCGAAAATCTCCACGCGATTGTCGATCATGCCAGATCGGCAGGCGTGACACCTGCTTTCGAGCCGGAGCCGGGCATGCTGATTGAAACCTGTGCGGAATGGCAGACGCTGGATATTCCAGGGCTTATGCTGGCGTTGGACACCGGCCATTGCCTCGTCACCCAGGATATCGATCCGGCGGAGGCGGTATGCCGCTATGCGCCGCATTTGGGCACGGTTGCGATTGAGGATATGAAGCGCGGCGTGCACGTGCATCTGCCCTTCGGCGAAGGCGACATGCATATCCCCGAAATTCTCGCCGCGTTGCGCGAGGTCGGCTATAACAAGCTCGTCTGCGTCGAGCTTTCACGCGAGAGCCCGCAGGCGCATCGCGCGATACCGCAATCTCTCGCCTGGCTTCGCGCTCACGGCGCATGAGGGTGTGTTTCATCAGCCGCCGTTTTTTCCCGGCGGTTTCCGGCATGAGCATTTATGCAGTCAACCTGCTCCGCGTTCTGGCAAACGCCGGCACGGACGTGACCATGATCAGTCAATATTACGGGGGAGGCCACGCCACGGTATATGGCGGCGGCCCGCCGCCCGATGTGCCTGGCGTGCGCGTCATCGGGCTGGAGGCGCTGGGCGAACAGGATTGCGGCGATTTCGAGCGTGACATCACAACCATGCGCGAGACGATCCTCGCCGAGCACGCGCGCAAGCCTTTCGATATTCTGCATGCGCAATACGCCTATCCGACCGGATGGGCCGCACTTCTGGCATCGCGTGACATCGGCGTGCCGGTGATCGTGTCGATCCAGGGTGGCGACGGGCACTGGGTGGGCTCCTGTTGTGAAACGCACCGACTGGCCATGCAGCGCACGCTGGATCATGCCGGCGTGCTGCTGATCGGCGGCGAAAGCTTTGCACGGGAAGTCGCGGCGCGTCTGGGGACGGAACGTGGGCGTTTCACAATCGTGCCGGGCGCGGTGGATACGTTGCATTTCACGCCGCGACCCGGGCTGCGCGGCGAGGGGCCTGCGCGTTTGCTGTATCACGGCCGGGTCGACAGACGGAAGGGCGTGTTGGATTTCATCGACGCTTTGGCGCAACTCGACGCATCACAGATCTGGCGCGCGACCATATCGGGCATCGGTCCAGATCTGCACGCCGCACGGTCGTGCGCGGCGTCGCATGGCTTTGACGAGGAAGCGATCCGCTTCACAGGCTATGCCGCGTATGATCGCGTGCCGGCGATCTACGCGGCGCACGATATCTTCGTCTCGCCCACCTATGCCGAGGGTTTTTCGAACACCATCCTGGAAGCCATGGCGTGCGGGTTGCCGATACTCTCCTGCCGCGCCGTCGGCGTCAGCGATTGCCTGCGGCATGAGGATAACGCGCTTCTTGTCGAACCGGGCGATGTTGCGGGGCAAAGCCGCGCTCTTGCGCGTCTGCTTGCCGATGCGGCGTTGCGTGATCGGCTGGCCGCAACCGCGCTGGATGAATGCCGATCGAACTATGGTTGGCTTGAAATCGGCCGCCGGATCATGGGCATTTACGCGCAGCTCGCCGGCACCCGGCCGGATGCCGGTTTTGACGCGGATTTGCCGCTGACGCCGTGCCGATTCCGTGCCGAGCCGGCACTCTTGTGACCGTAATCCTGGCATTTTCGGCGCATCTGGACGATGCAATTTTTTCCGCTGGCGGTACGTTGGCGCGGGCGGTGCACGAAGGCGCGCGTGTCATCGTGGCGACGCTCTTTGCCGGCAATGTCGCGCACCCGCAGGGGTTCGCCTTGCAGTGCCAAACCGACAAGGGCCTGTCGTCCAGCATCGATTATATGGCGTTGAGGCGAGAGGAGGACCGCGCCGCCTGCGCCATCATCGGTGCGGAGGCATGGCATTGCGCATTGCTGGAGGCACCCCATCGCGGCTACAACGATGCCAAGGCGCTGTTTCGGCCTCCACGTGAGGATGACGGGATGACCGTGCTGCGAGACACCCTTCGATATGTGCTAGCCCATGCAAGGCCGGATGTGGTTTGGGCGCCTCGCGCGTTGGGGAGTCACGTGGACCACGTGCTTCTTCACCGGACCTTGCGTTCGCATCCATCTCAGGCGCGTATTTTTTGGTATAGCGATTTTCCGTATTCCACGAAATCGCGCGCGCCCGATCTTGAAACGCCCAAGCTCGGCAGCATCGTGCGGTTGTCCGTCGATCTGACACCCGCCATGAAGCATGCGAAAACCCGCGCCTGCGGGGCGTATGCCACGCAGCTGGGTTTTCAATTTGGCGGACAGGCCTTGATGCAACAGGCCATTTCCTTGCAAAGACGCGAGGTGTTCGCCTGTGCTCCGTGCTAGCAGGCTGCCTGTTCCCCCCTCCGCTGTTTCAAGCGCTGCTCAGGTATCCGCAGGATTCTGGAGCATCACTGCTTGAGGACCTGACCGCGCAGCTCACCCTTGGGAAATTGCGCGGAGTGGACGTTGACATACAACAGGCCCGCTTCGAGCTGAGCCTGTTGATCGACGGTCAAGATAGCCTGCGCGTTCACCGGGCTGGTCAACGCCGCGGCCTGCCCGGGATTGGCCTTGTCGCGGATGCTCACCTGCACGCCGGCGGCAACGCCCGGCGCGGCAGGGCCATGGAAATGCGCCATTGTCGCGGGCCCGGACAGCCCCGACCAAGTCAGCGTATAGGTCAGCGTGTGCGAGACGGTGTCGAGCGTGCCGTCCAGCGTGCCGGCGCCGGCAACGCCGGTCGGCGGGGTTTCGCTGGCGCCCAGCAGCACGGCGCGAAAATGCTCGGTGGCGGCAAGGGCGGGTGAAGCTGCGAGCAAGGCTGCAAGGAAAATCAGGTGTTGGCGCATAAGGGTCTCCCGCTTTTCGTTTAATTTAAAGGATCGTCGGCTTCCAGGCGCATTATAAACTGATGACGGGGGGTTTGGGGGGACCGGCACGGTCCCCCCAACTCTTCCCTTTGTCTTCACTCCAAGTAGATCATCTTGCGCGTCATGCCGCCATCGATGACGAACTCGGCGCCGGTCACGAAATCCTGCCCCGGCGCCAGAAGCCAGGCAACCGTGGAAGCAACGTCCTCCGGCCGTCCGACGCGTCCGGCGGGGTGCTGGGCGTGGTCCTCGGCGCGCAATGTCTCGCCCGCAACATCGATCCAGCCAGGGCTGACGACATTGGCGCGCACGGCCGGCCCGAGGCTGACCGCCAGGGCATGGGTCAGCGCGACCAGGCCGCCCTTGCTGGCGGCGTAGGCTTCCGTGTCGGGCTCCGACATGCGCGCGCGGGTGGATGCGATCGTGACGATGGCGCCGCGTGCAGTCGCCAGCAGCGGCGCCGCCTGCCGCGCCAGAAGGAAGGTGCTGGTGAGGTTGGTCGCAAGCACGCGCGACCACTCCTCCAGCGAGAGCGCGCTCAGGGGCTTGCGGATCATGATGCCGGCGTTGCAAACTAGCCCGTCCAGCCTGCCCTCGGTGCCGGCGAGATCCTCGATTGCGGCTGTGACCTCGGCTTCCACGGTGACATCGCAAAGCCAGCCGCGTGCCCGCCCGCCCAGGGTCGCGGCGCGCGCCAGGACGGCCTCATCGCAGTCGAGGAGCACGACCGCGTAGCCATCGGCGTGCAGCCGGGCGGCGATGGCCCAGCCAATGCCGCGTGCGGCGCCGGTGATCAGTGCGACGCGGTCGATCATTCCAGCACCATGGTCCCTATTCCAACCACTCCGGAACAGGCAGGCCCTTGCTCCGCAGGAAAGCGGGATTGAAGAGCTTGCTCTGATAACGCGCGCCGCCGTCGCACAGAACAGTCACGATGGTCTTGCCGGGGCCAAGGCTGCGGCCCACCCGGATGGCGGCGGCGATGTTGATGCCGGCCGATCCGCCGACACTGAGGCCTTCGTGGCGCAGGAGGTGGAAGATGTGACTGAGCGCCTCGGCGTCCGGGATGCGCACCGCGTCGTCGATGGCGGCACCCTCCAGGTTGGCCGTTACGCGGGACTGGCCGATGCCTTCGGTGACCGAACTGCCAGTGACGGTGAAGTCGTTCGATTTCACCCACCCATACAGGCCGCTGCCCTCCGGGTCCGCCAGGACGATTTTAATGTCCGGATTGTGCGACTTGAGCGCGTCCGAAACGCCGCCGATCGTGCCGCCGGTGCCGCAGGCGCAGGTGAAGGCGTCCAGGTGGCCGTTGGTCTGAGCCCAAATTTCCTCGCCGGTCTGGCGGTGGCCAATACGGTTGGCGATGTTGTCGAACTGGTTGGCGTAGAGCGCGCCGATCTCCTCGGCGAGGCGGCGCGCGACGTGGACGTAATTGCTCGGGTCGCGGAAGGGTTTGGCGGGAACCAGGCGGAGGTCGGCGCCGATCATGCGCAGCGTGTCGATTTTTTCCCGGCTTTGGGTCTCGGGCATGACGATGACGGTGCGATAGCCGCGCGCGTTGGCGACCAGCGTCAGGCCAATGCCGGTGTTGCCGGCGGTGCCTTCGACGATCGTGCCGCCTGGGGAGAGTTCGCCCGCTTCCTCGGCCGCGGTGATGATGGCCAGTGCGGCGCGATCCTTGACCGAACCGCCTGGGTTCATGAATTCGGCCTTGGCGAAGATGTCACAGCCGGTGAGGGCGGAGGCATGCGCCAGGCGGATGAGCGGGGTGTGGCCGATCACGCCGGCGAGGTCCTGGGCTATGGTGCCATTTGTCTTTTGCGGCATGGGCGGGCACCTTCTGCGGCAGCGGTTTGGAGAATTTTGCTGTGGTCAAAGATGTGTCGCCGCGGGAGGCGTGGGAAGCGCTGACCAGCGATCCGGGCGCCCAACTGGTCGATGTGCGCACGGATGCGGAGTGGCAGTATGTGGGCATCCCCGATCTTCGCCGCGCGGGCAAGCAGGCGGTGCTGGTGTCCTGGCAGTATTTTCCGAGCGGGAACGTCAATGCCTCCTTTGTCGAGGAGTTGCGCGATGCCGGCGTGGAGCCTGGACATACGGTCTATTTCCTGTGCCGCAGCGGGGTGAGGAGCATGGCTGCGGCACAGG
>CAXUNZ010000053.1:0-16342 GCA_964252525.1 uncultured Acetobacteraceae bacterium | reverse complement strand
GGGCGCCGCCCTCTATCCCGAAAAGCCGATCTACGACATTCCCGCTCACCCGGCGCTGGAAGCCGGCGCCCTGGTTACGCAATTGGAGCAGCAGATCGCGCCCTTCGCCGCACCGCGTTTGCTCAACCGCCGCGTTGTCGCCCTGCACGGCCAAGCCGGCGCCTTTTCGCTGCGCACCGACCGCGATGACGCCATCGCCGCGCGCGCGGTCATCATCGCCGCCGGCGCCGGTGCCTTCGGCCCAAACCGGCCACCGCTGGACGGGCTCGACGCCTACGAAGCATCGGGCTGCGTGCAATATTACGTGCGCCGGCGAGAGGATCTGCGCGGCAAGCGCGTCGTGATCGCAGGCGGCGGCGATTCCGCGGTAGATTGGTCTCTGGCGCTGCTAGGCGTTGCCGCCAGCATCCAGGTGGTGCATCGGCGGGCCAAGTTCCGCGCCTCGCCGGAGAGCGCCGCGCAACTGGATGAAGCCGCCGCCGCAGGCGCGCTGGATATGGTCATCCCCTACCAATTGCATGCGCTGCATGGCACCGAAGGCCGGCTCGATAGCGTGGAAGTGGCTGATCTCGACGGCCGCACGCGACATCTTCCTGCCGATGTGTTACTGCCCTTCTTCGGCCTGTCGATGGATTTGGGGCCAATCGCAAACTGGGGGCTGGAGCTGGAGCGTCACCATTTGCGCGTGGAGCCCAGCACATGCGCAACCAGTATTGCGGGCGTATTTGCCATCGGTGACATCGTGACCTATCCGGGCAAGCTCAAATTGATATTACAGGGCTTCGCCGAGGCGGCCATGGCCGCGCACGCAATCTATCCGATTGCAAAACCGGGCGAGGCACTGCACTTTGAATATTCGACCAGCAAAGGCATTCCCTAGAAATCGCGCCGCGATCCTAAACGGGCATTGCGGCCGGACTTATATTACACGCCGGTCTGGCCGACCACCGACTGGTATTTTGTAACCTCCGCCAGCAAGGACCACACCCGCGCCGGCTCGAGCGATACGTCAGGATCATTCAGCAACCGATCTACCTCCGTCAACTTGGCGTTGAGATCACAATCGGTCATCGTATGACTCCACATCGGCGAGACTTCGTCTCTGCTTGTTCAACGTGGCAGAAGCATGACGGTTTCTGGGCAGCGCCGCCTCACGCCATCGCCGGCACGCCCGCCGACGCAAACACCGCATTTGCCGTGTCGCGGTGCGCGGGGCTGCAAAACCTCAGTTCACCCCCTTCGGCCGTTTGTGGCGGCTGCACGCCCAATAGCTCGAAGCGCGAGGCGCACGTCACCGCGGCCACGCGCCTTGCCTCCGGTTGGGTGAGGAAGTGGCGCGCGGCACCCTCTATCTGCAACTGCTCACGAAGCACGCGCCACTCCAGCGGATCGGTGTCCTCGATGAACATGGCGAGGATCGCCGGGCGCGTGCCACTCAGCCTAGCGGGCGCCAGCGCGGCCATCCGCCGGTGCATGGCCTGCGCCACCTCATCCTCGCGCGCCGCGCGCGCGGCCATCACCAGCACGCCGCGCCCAGCTTGCGCGACCGCCAGGTGCGCCTCATGGCCGAACTCCGCGCGCAAGCCCGCCATCAGACCCAGCTCACTTGCCTGCGCACCTGCCAGCAACAGCGGCTCCAGGCGCAGCACCGCCGCCTCATCGTGATCGGCGCGGTGGCTCTGGCTGAGCAGGCGCGTGATGCGCCCGTGCAGGGCGGCCAATGCCGCGCTTGATCCGCCCGCCTCCTGCCCCTTCAGCCCGCCAGGGAGCGTCATCTTCAGCACGTAGCGGCCCGGGTGAGTGGCAAGCCAGCTCTGCAGGTCCGGGTCCACGCGATCGACGAGGTAGGACCAGGCCGTACGGTGCACGTCGCGGCCATCCTCGGCGGAAAAGGTCTGGCACACCGCCTCGAACGTGCGGCCGGCGCGGCACAGCGTCAGGTCATAGGCCGTGCCTTCCATCAGACCGGAAAAGCCGACCTGAAAGCCGCGCTGCCGATACATCCTGGCGCAGCGTAGCAGATGAAACAGGCTCACCAGCGTGCCGGCCCCGGTCAGCGCCGCCTCGATGTCCACGCGCAGCCGCTCGCGCGCCGGCGGCGGCAAGGCCGCGAGGACCGCCACCAGGTCATCGGCCAAATCCACCAGGATGCGTTCGGCCCTGGTGACAGCCGGCGCACCCGTGCGCCACATACGCTCGAGCGTCAGTTCCAGTGCGTGGTGCGTCCGCCGCGCGCGGCCGGCATGGCCTGGCAGACAGCTATCGCGGATATCCGACAGCCGCGCGTTCCACCGTTTCTGCCCCATGGCGCGCACGAAGGGCAGCAACGGAGTGGCGTGTGGACAAAGCGTGACGGTCATGAGCCTTGCACGAACCTCAACCAGTGCCGTTGCGCTCGCGGCCCGGGCTCGGCCACGTCCTGCTCCCGCCTGCTGGTCCGCGCACGATAGCCGCTACGCGCTCTCGAAGTGCATCAATTCTTAACGTGCGGGCAGCGGCAACTCCGCCAGCTTGGGTGCGTGCGGGCACTGGGCGCGATGGCGCAGCAGATGGTCGGCCAGCACGCAGGCGACCATCGCCTCCCCCACGGGCACGGCGCGGATGCCCACGCACGGGTCATGGCGGCCGCCGGTGACGATCTCCGTCTCCTGACCTTGCCGGTTGACGGTCTTGACCGGTGTGAGGATCGAGCTCGTCGGCTTGACCGCAAAGCGTGCGATGATCGGCTGGCCCGTGCTGATGCCGCCCAGGATGCCGCCCGCGTGATTGGAGGCGAACACCACACGCCCGGCCTCCATGCGCATGGCATCCGCATTCGCCTCGCCCGAGAGTGCGGCGGCGGCAAAGCCATCGCCGATCTCCACACCCTTGACCGCATTAATGCCCATCAGCGCGCCGGCGATTTCGGCGTCCAGCTTGGCGTAGACCGGCGCGCCCAGGCCGGGCGGCACGCCGTAGGCCGCCACCTCGACCACCGCACCGATGGAGGATCCGGCGCGCCGCACCCCGGCCAGATAGGTCTCCCACGCCGCCGCGGCCTGCGGATCGGGGCAGAAGAACGGGTTGGCATCGACCTCGTCCCAGTTCCAGCCTGCGCGATCGATGGCGTGCGGCCCCATCTGCACCAGCGCGCCGCGTATGTGCACGCCCCTGCCCAGCACGGCGCGGGCGATGGCGCCGGCGGCAACCCGGCAGGCGGTTTCACGCGCGGAAGAGCGGCCGCCGCCGCGATGATCACGCAGGCCGTATTTCAGGTCGTAGGTGATGTCGGCATGGCCAGGCCGATAGGCGTGCGCGTGCGGCCCGTAATCGCGGCTACGCTGGTCGGTGTTCTCGATTTGCAGCGCGATCGGCGTGCCCGTCGTCAGCCCCTCGAACACGCCGGAGAGGATGCGCACGGCGTCCGCTTCCTGACGCTGCGTGGTGAATTTGGATTGGCCGGGGCGGCGGCGATCCAGGTAGGGCTGAATGTCGGCTTCGCTCAGCGCCAGGCCGGTCGGACATCCGTCGATGACGCAGCCGATGGCCGGGCCGTGGCTCTCGCCCCAGGTGGTGACGCGGAAAAGATGGCCAAAAGTGTTGTGGCTCATAGGAAGGAAGCAGTCCTTTTTTGGAAAAAGGGACCAAGAAACTTCTGGAACTTCAAAAGTTCTTTGGTTCTTTCTTTCAAGAAAGAACGCCTTCCTTTCGTCATTCCGTTACGGTTGCAATATCAGGCGCGTTCGGATTCTTCATGCCCACGACATGAAATCCGCAATCGACGTGATGCACTTCACCCGTCACCGCCGTGGACAGATCCGACAGCAGATATAGCCCCGCGCCGCCAACCTCCTCGATGCCGACATTGCGCTCCATCGGCGCATTCAGCTGGTTCCAGCGCAGGATGTAGCGGAAATCGCCAATGCCGTTGGCGGCCAGCGTCTTGATGGGCCCGGCGCTGATGGCGTTGACGCGTATGCCGGCCGCGCCGAAATCGGCGGCGAGATAGCGCACGCTCGCCTCCAGCGCCGCCTTGGCGATGCCCATGACATTGTAATGCGGCACGACACGTTCGGCGCCCAGATAGGACAGCGTCAGCAGCGAACCGCCATTGGGCATCATGGCGGCCGCGCGCCTGCACACGGCGGTGAAGCTGTAACAGGAGATATCGAGCGCCTGCAGGAACGCCTCTCGCGGCGTATCGGCGTAGCGGCCGCGCAGATAGGCCTTGTCGGCAAAGCCGATGGCATGAACAAGGAAGTCGATCGTGCCCCATTCGGCGCGCAGCGCATCGAACGTGGCGTCCATGGCGGCGTCGTCACCGACGTCGCAGGGCAGAACCAGCGCGGAATCCACGCTTTCCGCGAGCGGGCGGACGCGCTTGCCCAGCGCCTCGCCCTGATACGTGAAGGCCAGTTCGGCGCCCTGGGTGGCACAAGCCGCGGCAATGCCCCAGGCGATGGAGCGCTCATTGGCCACGCCCATGATGAGGCCGCGCCTGCCCTGCATCAGCGCCCCTTTGAGGGGGAGTGTGCGTGTGCTGTCCGGCATAGGCTTCCTTGGCGGGTGTTCAGGGAGGAGTCGCTGCGCTTGGCGCAAGTGGGACGCTGTGGTGGCACGCAAGGTGCGGGGAAGCAAGGCAAGCCTGGCCTAAACAGATGACGGCTTGCCTGGGGGGGATGGCGCATCCGACGCGGCTTTTTCCAGGCCAGATATCCGTGCGCCGCCGCAAAAAACCTCGAACCCGTCGGCTCGCGCCACGCCGATCAGCGTCATTCCCGCCGCCTCGGCCATGCCCACCGCCAGGCTCGTGGGCGCGGAGACGGCGACCAGCACGCGCGTGCCCATGCGTGCGGCCTTCTGCACCAGCTCGATAGACAGGCGGCTGGTCAGCACCACGCAGCCTTCGGACGGATCCTGCCCCTCGCGCGCCAGGGCGCCGGCCAGCTTGTCCAGCGCGTTGTGCCGGCCGACATCCTCCCGCAAGGCCACGAGCCCCGCCCCACGCCGCCAAAAGCCCGCTGCATGGACCGCACGCGTGGCGCGTCCCAGCGCCTGCGCGGGCGCCAGGCTGGCCACCGCCGCCATGATGTCCGCCGGCGAGAGCGCATCCCCTCCCGCGCGCACGGCGGGGGGCGCCTGCATGGCCGCCTCCAGGCTCTCCAGCCCGCACATGCCGCAACCCGTGACGCCGGCCAGTGCCCGGCGCCGGCGCTCCAGCCCCGCCATCAAGGCCGCATCGATCCAAAGCCGCAATTCGAGCCCTTGCGGCGCTTCGATGACGTCAAATTCCTCGATCTGACCGGGGGAGCGCACGATCTGCTCGGCCATTGAAAAGCCGACGGCGAAATCCTGCAGATCAGCGGGCGTAGCCATCATCACCGCGTGGGTGGTGCGGTTATAGGTGATGGCGATGGCGGTTTCCCGCGGCAGCGCACGGTCGCCAACTGACCACTCACCGCGCCAGACAGCCGGAAGCCGAATTTCCTGCATCGGCAATGGTAAGATTTTTTGGCGCCTAATCCACTGTTTCAGGCAGGCGGTGGATGCCGCATTCGGTCTTGCCGGTGCCGGCCCAGCGCCCGCTGCGCGGGTCTTCGCCGGATGCCACCGCGCGCGTGCAGGGCGCGCAGCCGATCGAGGGGTATCCCTCCAAACTCAGCGCGTGGCGCGGCAGGGCGCGCGCGACGAACTCGGCCTCGACTTCCGCCGCGGTCCAGTCGGCCAGCGGGTTGATCTTTGTCTTGCCATCCACGCGCTCAATGAACGGCAAGGCGATGCGGGTCAGGGCCTGATGCCGTTTTCGGCCGGTAATCCATGCGTCAAAGGATGCAAGCGCACGCTCGAGCGGCGTGACCTTGCGGAAACGGCAGCATGCGTCCGGATCATAGCGCCACAGCTCGCCGGCTGGATCGTTGGCGGCGCGCTCGGCCTGGGTCGGGCCGATATCCCGCACATCCGTCAAGCCCAAGCGGGCAGACAGTTCCTCGCGATAGGTGAACGTCTCGGCGAAATGCTGACCCGTCTGGACAAAGAGCACCGGCGTTGCGGGGTCGATCTCCGCCACCAGGGCGAGCAGAACCGCAGATTCCGCGCCGAAGGAGGACACCACCGCAATCCTCCCGGCGAAGTCACGGGTGAGGACACGGCGCAGCATGTCCATACCGTGCCGATGGGGCGGGCACGCCAGCGTGGGGGCGTATGCTTCATTGGCGAGCTGCACGCGCTCGAGGCAGGTGCAATCAAACATGATAACCTCGGCGCGACCGGCGAAGTCTTCGGCGCTTCATGGGACGATGTGTTATCCGCGAACACACGGTCAATGGCCGTGCAAACTGCTATGCACGCCGCGCAATGCGAACTTGGGCGATAGGACTTGGCGAGTTGACGCCGGCCTCCCGCGCACCCTATCGCCCGCTATGCCGTCCGCCGCTGTTCCACCCGCCTCAGCTACCTGGCGTGTGATCAAGACCTACGATCATGCCGAGGGGCTGTCCTGCTGCTTTCGCCAGTGGCAGGCGGAGACGTCCAGTTGCCGCTTCCTGCATGGCTATGCGCTGGCGTTCCGCTTTACCTTTGCGTGCGCCTCTTTGGACGCGCGGGGCTGGTGCATCGATTTCGGCGGGATGAAGCCGCTGCGGGCCTGGCTGCACGAGATGTTCGACCATACCACGCTGGTGGCGGCGGATGATCCGGCGTTGTGGCGTTTGCGAGAGCTTGAAGATGCCGGGCTGCTGCGGTTGCGCGTGGTGGAGAGAATCGGCTGCGAGGGGTTCGCGGCCATGGCGCATAGATGGGCGGCCGCCTTTGTCGCAAACGAGACCGGCGGGCGGGGGTGGGTGGAGGGCGTGGAGGTGGCCGAGCATGCGGGCAATGCCGCAGCGTACCGGCCGCTGCTTGACGGGGACGGGGCGGCGAGGGGATAAGGCGCGCCTTCGATGGCGGCGTAGCTCAGCGGTAGAGCAGGAGAATCATAATCTCTTGGTCGGCGGTTCAAATCCGTCCGCCGCTACCAATGGACTTAAGGCAAGCCATTGATCGACGCGATCTTATGAAATCCGGCGTTTGCGTGCCTCGGGTCGGGGGAGTGGCAAACGCCTCCCAATTTTTCGGCCTCTTCACTTGATCGGCCCGGTTGCGATCAAAACAAGCGCGCCCAGTTCTCATCCACATCACCAAGCATCGGCGTTGCGACGGTCAACTCGCCCGCGCCCGCCGCCCGCACTTCTACCGCACTCATTCCTCCATGCCGCGCCAGCATCTCCCGCGGGATGTCTACCGCCCGCCAAGCCGGCCTGCGCCACGGAGAAGGCAGATCGATCGCAGCCTGCGCGCCATCGGCAAAGTGCACGACCATGCGGCGCCCCGGCGCCTCATCGGCGGTGGCGAAGGGGATCGCGACATCCTGCCCCAGCCCGGTGCCGGGCGGAAACGACAGGCGCAACATGCCGGCGCCGGAGCCATCATACTGCCAGGCGGCGCCACCTGACGCTTTTTTCATGGCGTGATCCGGCAGCAGCGCAAAGCCGCCTGCGAGCGAGACCGCACCCGGTGCAATCAAACCGTTCTGCGGCACCGCTGCCGAGGGCCCAATCCGAAGAGGTCCGATTCGCGCAACCACCGGCAACTTGCACGCCAAATCCGGCCTGCCAGGAAACAGTGCCATCACAACCACGGGCCGCCCCTCTTCGACGAGCTTGGTGGGCCCGGCAAAACGAAAACCGCTTTCAAAGGTGGGTGGGGCGGCGGTGACACCGGGGATGACCCGCATGCCCCATGGCTGAGCCAGCGGCCGCGCCATGCCGATCAATCCCTCAGTGCCGATTGCCGCGACCCAGGCGGCATTGTGCTTGCCGGACGGGTCAGTGGCCCAGCCGCGCAACAGAAACCCGGTTCCGTCCAGCGCATAACCGTAATCGAGCCAGCCGCGGCATGCCGCCAGCGTGTCCGGCCGCGCGGCACGCGCCTGCGCGACGGCGGCGGCTGACGGCTCATTCTCAGGGGCAAACATGTTGAGCTGCCTGGCGTGCAGGAAGGCCGCGGAGGCGCGCACGGCTGGGGTGATGCCCAAGAAGGTCTGAAGCACCGGCCCATCTATAGCGAGGTCGTTAACCAGCAATTCGGTATCCGCGGCGATAACGTGCTGCAAGGCGCCGGCGCGCGTGTCATAGGCGGGCAGGTTGAACACAACGAGGCAGCCGACCGCCGCAAGCCAAAGCGCCGTGCGGCCTGCAAGTCGCCCGCCGTTCCAAGCCGCCTGACGCATGGCCAGCGCCAGCAGCACGCCGGCCAGCAGCAGGCTCATGGTCGCGTAGCGCCCGACGAGCGCCGCACTTGGCCCATAGGTTATGCGCAGTGTGAAGCTGCCGGCTGGTCCGCACGCCGCCACCCACAAGCCGATTGCCAACAGGGCCGCGTCGCCCGACGGCATGGGTGCACGCTGCTGGTTGTATCTGCGCAGCAGCAAGAACCCCACGGCCAGTAACGCGGCCAGCAACGCTAGACCGATCAGCCATGTCCATGCTTCGGAAAAACAGTTCAGATCGGCTGCCAGGAAGTCGCCGCTGTAGAGCAACCGGTTCCAATTGAGTTGCCAGCCAAGGAGGCGGGGGCCGCTTACGGGCGGCAGATGATGTTCATAGAGCGCCACACCTAGCCCGCAGAGCGGGGTAAAAGCTGCCCAGGCTTGCCAGCGCGCCCGCCGCATGGCCAGCAGCAGCAGCAAGGCGGGTGCCAGCAATATGCCGCTGGCCATCGAGAAGTCTGCCAGGATAGCCGCTATTCCGGCCGCGAGGCCGAGCGCAACCGCACGGCCCTTGGAAGCGCCGGCGGCCGCGCTCAGCAGCCAGGCACAGCCACAGCCCAGGACGCAGGTGATGGGAAACTGCACCTGGAAGGGAAAAACCAGATTGTCCCACTGACATGTCGAGCAAGCCAGACCCGCCCAGGTCAATCGCGGTATCAGCGCGGGTACACCATCTCGCGTTGCCATCTTTGCAACCATCCAGCCGATGGCGAGCAGAAGCAGGAAGCTGGTGATGACGGAAAACCACCCCGTCATGTCGAAGAAAAGCGAATCCAGCAGCAGGATCGCACGCGTCGTCGCAATCCTGTGCGTGTCGTTATGCGGCTTGATCAGATCATAAAACGTGTACTGCCCCTCAACCCAACGTTGATAGTCGGACACCCAGTTCCAATAGTCGAACCAGGCTGAGGCGATGAGATGCCGCCGGACGAAAATCGCTGAATGCACTATCGCGCTGAGAGACATTACCCAGAGCAGCGCGAAAGCGCTCCTACGCCACAGCACCGGCCGTAGGGTTGTTAGCACGCGGTGGGCCGCCTATCACTCCGCGACTGCATGCCCACATTTCCCCGCATCGTCGTAACCGGCGCCGCCGGCCTTCTCGGCCAAAATCTGCTGGTCCGCCTGGAGCAGCGTGGCTACACGAGCCTGGCCGGCATCGACAAGCACCAGGCCAATACCGCCATTCTGCGCCGGTTGCACCCGGATCTCGAACTGGCGGAAGCCGACCTTGCCGAACCGGGCGCGTGGCAGGCGCTGTTCAGGGCGGGCGATACGCTGGTGATCGCGCACGCGCAGATCGGCGGCAACGCGACTGAGCCGTTCCACAGGAATAATATTCTTGCTACACGCCGTGTGCTCGAAGCGGCGCAAGGGGCGGGTGTTGCCCATATCGTGCACATCTCCTCCTCGGTCGTGAACTCCGCCGCGTGCGACCTTTATAGCCAGACCAAGGCGGCGCAAGAGGCGCTGGTGGCTGCATGCGCCATTCCGCATGTCATCCTGCGCCCGACTCTAATGTTCGGCTGGTTCGACCGCAAACATCTCGGCTGGCTGGCGCGCCTGATGCATCGCGCGCCGGTCTTTCCCATTCCCGGCGACGGCCGATTCCGCCGCCAGCCGCTTTACGTCGGCGACTTTTGCGCCGTGGTGTGCGCATGCATCGCGGGCACGCGCGCAGGCGAGGCGCACAATATCAGCGGCCTTGAAGAAATCGACTATATCGACCTGATACGCGCCGTGCGGGCGGCCTGCCACGCCCGCACTGCCATCGTCAGTATACCGTTCAAGGCCTTCGACGCGCTGTTGCGGGCCTATGCGATGTTCGATCGCGATCCGCCTTTCACCACGCGGCAGCTCGCCGCCCTGGCCATTCCTGAATTGTTCGAAGTCATCGACTGGCCGGGCATCTTCGGCGTCACGCCTAGCCCGCTCGGCCGCGCGCTGGAGGAGACGTTTCGCACCCAGCCGTATTGCGGCGTGGAACTGGCGTTCTGATCTTGGCGCGTGTGGCCGTCATCGGCGCAGGCATCATGGGACTGGCCGCCGCCTACCAAGCGCGCCTGGCTGGCCATGAGGTGAGCGTGTACGAGGCGGCGCCGCAAGCCGGCGGCATGGCGGCGCATTTCATGCTCGGCGACATTTCGATCGAACGCTTTTATCATTTTTTGTGCAAGACGGATGCACCTATCTTCGAATTGCTTGGCGAGTTGGGTATTGCCGACGCGGTGCACTGGGTCCGGACGTCGATGGGATTTTTCGTCGGCGGTAAGCTTCATCCGTGGGGCGACCCGATCTCGCTGTTGCGCTTTCCGCATCTGAGCCTGGTGCAGAAATTCCGTTACGCGCTGCTGATCTTCGTGGCGACCCGACGCCATCGCTGGGACAGCCTGGAACAGGAGGATGCGCGCAGCTGGATCACGCGCTGGTGCGGCGCGGAGGTCTATGACCGCATGTGGCGCAAATTGTTCGAACAAAAATTCTATGACATGGCCGATCATGTGTCCGCAGCCTGGATCTGGACGCGCATCAGGCGCGTCGGGCGCTCCCGCCGCAGCTTGATGCAGGAGGAGCTGGGCTACTTGACCGGCGGCTCGGAAACGCTGGTGGCCGCCCTGGTCTCGCGCATTATCGCGCTGGGCGGCGTGGTCAACCTCGCAACGCCTGTCTCGCGCATCCAAGCGCAGGATGGCCGCGTGACGGGACTGATGATTGCGGACGCAAGCGTCGCGGCGGATGCCGTCATCTGCACGGTGCCCACCCCTTATGTCGGCGCGCTGATCGCCAATCTGCCGCGGGAGATGCGCGCGCCCTACGAGGCGATCGAGAATACCGGCGTTGTCTGCGTCGTGCTGCATCTCGCCCGTTCCGTGACGCCGCATTTCTGGGTCAACATCAATGACGAAGCGATCCGCGTGCCCGGGATCATCGAATTTTCAAACCTGCGGCCGCTAAATGGACACCTGGTTTACGTACCTTATTACATGCCGCCCTCGCGGCCGGAATGGGCGTGGGAGGATACGCGCTTTATCGAGGACGCCATGGCCTGCCTCACGCGAGTCAATCCCGCGCTGAAACGCCATGATCTGATCGGCACGCATGTCGGCCGGCTGCGCCATGCCCAGCCGATCTGCACACCGGGGTTTGCGTCTTTGCTGCCCGCAGTGCAGACGCCGATTGCGGGGCTGCAAATTGCGGATACGTGCTTTTATTACCCGGAGGACCGGGGGCTGGCGGAGAGTATTCGGTTGGGGCGCGCCATGGGGCGGCAAATCCTGGCAGTAAGCGGAGACGACCGCGGTTCTTGTAAAAAGGCTGGGGGGGATGTCCCATACCCCCCAGACCCCGCGTCATTTGTGTAGAACCTGACGACCAAACCCCCGTTCTTCTGGCTTCACCTTGGAGAGCCGCCCGTGCCCTTTATTGAAACCGCGGACAAAACCCCGCTCTATTACACCGACTGGGGCACCGGGCGCCCGGTCGTCCTGATCCACGGTTGGCCGCTGAATGCCGACATGTGGGAGTACCAGGCCGCACATCTCGCCGAGCACGGCTACCGCGTCATTGCCTATGACCGCCGCGGCTTCGGCCGTTCCGGCAAGCCGTGGTCCGGCTACGATTATGACACACTGGCGGACGACCTGGGCGCCATCATGGACCAGCTCGACCTGCGCGGCGCTGCGCTGGTTGGCTTTTCCATGGGCGGGGGCGAGGTCGTGCGCTACCTCTCGCGCCACGGCACCACCCGCGTCAGCCACGCCGCCCTGATCGCCGCGGTCACGCCTTTCCTGCTGCAAACGCCTGACAATCCGCATGGCGTATCGCAAAGCGTGTTCGACGGCATGATCGCCAACATCAAGGCCGACCGGCCGGCCTTTCTGACGCCCTTCGGCAAGACGTTCTTTGGCGTGGGCGTCCTGAGCTCGCCCGTTTCAGACGAGTTCCTGCACTGGGCGAGCGCCATGGCACTGCAGGCTGCGCGGCACGCCACAATCGCGTGCGTGCGGGCATTTTCGGCTACGGATTTCCGCGCCGACATGAAGGCGCTGACGATGAAGACGCTGATTGTGCACGGGGACGCGGACAAGACGGTCCCAATCAAGGTATCCGGTGCGCAAGCGGCGGAGATGATGCCACATGCGACCTTCCTGACGTATGACGGAGCGCCGCATGCGCTGGTGGTGACGGAGAAGGATCGGTTCAACAGCGACCTGCTAGCATTTCTTGACTAAGTAGAAGGGGTCTGGGGCCGCCGGCCCCAGCGTGGTCGCCACCAAGCGCCACCGGGCTAACTGCCGGTGGCAAGGGGCAGCGCCCTAACCTTGCTTAAGCTGAACTTAAGTTGTATGTTCGCCCGATGCCGGACCTCAAGACACTCTTCCGCCAATCGGGCAAGCGCCAGCGGGATGTCGCCGACGCCGTGGGGCGCAGCGAGGCCGCGGTGAGCCAGTGGGTGCATGGTGAGCGGGAAATTCCCGCCGACCTCGTCCCGCAGATCGAGGCCGTCACCGGCATTCCACGCCACCGGCTACGTCCGGATCTCTGGGGGGCAAACATGAACGCCGTGATCGACGCCGCGCGCCAGGCGCCCGACCTGACGCACCTGCAGCGCCTGGAAGCCGAGAGCATCCACATCATGCGAGAAGTGGTGGCCGAAGCCGAAAACCCTGTCATGCTCTATTCGGTCGGCAAGGACAGCAGCGTCATGCTGCATTTGGCGATGAAGGCCTTTGCGCCCGGCATCCCGCCCTTCCCGCTGCTGCACGTCAACACGACATGGAAATTCCGCGAAATGATTGCCTTTCGCGACAAGATCGTGGCCGATCTCGGCCTGACCTTGCTCGAATGGATCAACCACGATGGCGTTGCCCGCGGCATCACCCCTTTCAGTTCGCCCGCCTACACTGACATCATGAAGACCGAGGCGCTCAAGGCCGCGCTCGATCATTACGGCTTCGATGCCGCCTTCGGCGGCGCGCGCCGCGACGAGGAAAAGAGCCGCGCCAAGGAACGCATTTTCTCCTTCCGCAGCGCCCAGCACCGCTGGGACCCCAAGCGCCAGCGCCCCGAACTCTGGCACCAGTACAACGCGCGCAAGAACCGCGGCGAGAGCATCCGCGCCTTTCCGCTGTCGAATTGGACGGAGCTCGACATCTGGCAGTACATCCACCTCGAAAACATCCCGATCGTGCCACTGTATTTCTCTGCCGAGCGGCCGGTCGTCGACTATAACGGCATGTCCATCATGATCGACGACGACCGCATGGAAGTGCCCGCCGGACAGACCCCGCGCCTGGAAAAGATCCGTTTTCGCACGCTCGGCTGCTATCCGCTGACCGGCGCCACTCACAGCGAAGCGGCCACCCTGCCCGAAATCATCCAGGAAATGCTGCTGACCACCACCTCCGAACGCCAGGGCCGAGCGATCGACCACGACACGGCCGCGAGCATGGAGAAAAAGAAGCAGGAGGGATATTTCTGATGGCCCATGTCAGCGACCTGATCGCCACCGACATCGACTCCTATCTGCGCCAGCACGAAACCAAGAGCCTGCTGCGCTTCATCACCTGCGGCAGCGTCGATGACGGCAAATCCACGCTGATCGGCCGGCTGCTCTACGACAGCAAGATGATCTTCGAGGATCAGCTGGAGGCGCTGGAAGCGGACAGCAAGCGGGTCGGCACGCAGGGACAGAATATCGATTTCGCGCTGCTGGTTGATGGCCTGGCCGCCGAGCGCGAACAGGGCATCACGATCGATGTCGCCTACCGTTTCTTCTCCACCGACAAGCGCAAATTCATCGTTGCCGACACGCCCGGTCACGAACAATACACGCGCAACATGATCACCGGTGCCTCGACCGCCGACCTCGCGGTGATCCTGGTCGATGCGCGCCGGGGCGTGCTGACGCAAACCAAGCGGCACAGCTACCTGGTTTCGCTGATCGGCATCAAGAACGTGGTGCTGGCCATCAACAAGATGGACCTGGTGAATTACAGCAAGGAGGTGTTCGACCGCATTCTGGGCGACTACTCCGCCTTTGCCGCCCAGCTCGACATCGAAAAAATCGTGCCCATCCCGATTTCGGCCCTGGCCGGCGACAACATTACGGAAGCCAGCGGTAACACGTCTTGGTATCGCGGGCCGACGCTGATGCAGCATCTGGAGATGGTCGAAGTCACGCGCGCCTCTCGCGAGGCGCCTTTCCGCATGCCCGTGCAATGGGTCAACCGCCCCAACCTCGATTTCCGCGGCTTTTCCGGCATGATCGCCGGCGGCACGATCCACCCGGGCGACCTGGTCAAGATCATGCCCGCCGCCACGCAAAGCCGCGTGGCGCGCGTGCTGATCGACGGCGACCTGCCCTATGCCACCGCCGGCCAATCCGTGACGATTACGCTGGAGGACGAGGTCGATTGCTCACGGGGCGACATCATCTGCGCCGCCGAAAGCCCAGCCGAGGTGTCCGACCAGTTCGAGGTGACGCTGGTCTGGATGAACGACGAGGCAATGCTCCCCGGCCGCCCTTATCTCTTCAAGATGGGCACGCGCACCGCGGCCGGCTCCGTCACCGCGCTGAAGCACAAGATCAACGTCAACACGCTGGAACAGGTACCGGCGCGCGAACTGCACCTCAATGAAATCGCCACCGCCAATATCAGCCTGGACCAGCCTGTCGCCTTCGATCCCTATGGCGAGAACCACGACACCGGCGGCTTCATCCTCATCGACCGGCTCAGCCATGAGACGGTCGGCGCCGGGCTGATCCATTTCGCGCTGCGGCGCGCGCAGAACATTCATTGGCAGGCAGTCGATGTCACGCGCGGCGCGCGCGCTTCGCTCAAAAGCCAGAAATCCGCCGTGCTGTGGTTCACCGGTCTCTCCGGCGCCGGCAAATCGACCATTGCCAATCTGGTGGAAAAACGCCTCTACACGCTCGGCCGTCACACCACGCTGCTCGATGGCGATAACGTCCGCCACGGGCTGAACCGCGATCTTGGTTTCACCGACACGGATCGCGTGGAGAACATCCGCCGCGTCGCCGAAGTCGCGCGCTTGATGACCGATGCGGGCCTGATCGTTCTTGTCAGCTTTATTTCGCCCTTCCGCAGCGAACGGCAGATGGCGCGCGACCTGCTGCCCGAGGACGAGTTTCTCGAAGTCCATGTCGACACGCCGCTGGCCGTTGCCGAAAGGCGTGACGTGAAGGGCCTCTACAAGAAAGCACGGCGCGGCGAAATCCCGCATTTTACCGGCATCAGTTCGCCTTACGAAGCGCCCGAGGAGCCCGAATTGCACATCGACACAACCGCCTCCTCACCGGAACAGGCGGCCGAACAGATTGTCGCGGCACTTCAGGCGCGCGGCATGCTGCGCGGAGACGGCGCGTGAGCACGCGCGATCTCCCTGCGCTGCTGCGCGCCGTCATCCCCATCGCGGAGGAAGCCGGCCGCGCCACGCTCGCTTTCTACGGCAGCGCGGAGGCTTCCGCCAAGGCCGACGGCAGTCCCGTCACCGCCGCCGACCAGGCGGCCGAGGACATTATCCTGCCGCGCCTGCGCGCGCTGACGCCCGGCATTCCCGTCGTGTCCGAGGAGGAAGCGAGCAAGGGCTTGACGCCGGATGTGACCGGCACGTGCTTCTGGCTCGTCGATCCGCTTGACGGCACCAAGGAATTCATCTCCGGCAACGGCGAATTCACGGTCAATATCGCGTTGATCGAGCACGGCGCGCCGGTGCTGGGCGTCGTTGTCATCCCCGCCCGCGCGCAGACTTTCGCCGGTGCGGGAAGCGGCACTGCCACGCTGACGGACACGCAGGGCACACGCACCATCGCCACGCGTGACACGCCGGAGGCGGGGCTGACCGTCGTCGGCTCGCGCAGCCATGGCGACGCGGCCGCGATGGACAAATTCCTTGCCGGCCGAAAGGTCGCCGATTTCCGTGCCGCCGGCAGTTCGCTGAAACTGTGCCTGATCGCGGCTGGGGAGGCGGACCTTTATCCGCGTCTCGGCACGACGATGGAATGGGATATCGCGGCGGGACATGCGGTGCTGG
>CAXUNZ010000052.1:13476-16881 GCA_964252525.1 uncultured Acetobacteraceae bacterium | reverse complement strand
GGTACAGGGACCGTCCGCCAGCCTTCCTACCCGCTCAGGAAATCCCCCGCATGCATGCGCGCGCCGCCATCCTCCTTCTCGCCACCGCCTCGGCCACGCCGGCCCGCGCCGCCGACCCGGCGCCGGTCGCCGCATCTTCGGGCATGGTCGTGACAGCCCAGCACCTCGCCTCCGATGTGGGTGCGGACATCCTCCGCCAGGGCGGCAACGCCATCGATGCCGCGGTCGCTGTCGGATACGCGCTCGCCGTGACCTACCCCGAGGCCGGCAATCTCGGCGGCGGCGGCTTCATGACACTGCGTCTGGCCGATGGCCGCACCAGCTTCATCGATTTCCGCGAGAAAGCCCCGGCCGCGGCCACCGCCACCATGTTCCAGGATGCCGGCCGCCGGATCATCCCCGGCAAGTCGACGCATTCCTGGGCCTCGACAGGTGTGCCGGGATCGAGCGCCGGGTTGGAATATGCACGCGTTCATTACGCCACGATGCCGCGCGCCGCGCTGATGGCGCCGGCCATCAAGCTGGCGCGGGACGGCTTTTTGCTGACGCAGGGCGACGCGACGATCTTCGATCTCATGTCGCCCTATTTGAGCCGCGATCCCGCGGCGGCCGCGATCTTCCTGCCTGGCGGCGTGCCGTTGAAAGCCGGCGACGTGTTGCGGCAACCCGAACTTGCCGACACGCTCGCGCAGATCAGCGAGAAAGGTCCCGATGCGATTTATCACGGCCCGATCGGCGCAAGGATTGTGGCGGCAAGCCAGGCTGGCGGCGGCATCCTGACGCTTGCCGATCTGGCGCATTACAAGACACGCGAATTGCCGCCGGTGAGCTGCGCCTATCGCGGCTACACGATCGTATCGGCGCCCCCGCCCAGTTCGGGCGGCGTGACCTTGTGTGAAATCCTCAACATTCTCGGTGGCTATGATCTCGGCGCAATGGGATTTCACAGTGCCGCGGAAATCCATGTCCTGGTCGAGGCGATGCGTCATGCCTATCGCGACCGCAACAACCGGCTGGGCGATCCCGATTTCGTGCCGGACGCCGCCAAGACGACCGCGGAACTGATCGATCCGGTCTACGCCGTGAAAATCCGCACCGGCATCGATCCCGAAAAGGCGACACAATCGGCCACGTTGAAATCGGCGCCGCCCGACCATGAGGGCAGCAACACGACGCAGTACAGCATCGTCGATCGCGCGGGCAATGCGGTCTCTGTCACCTACACGCTGAATGAATGGTTCGGCTCGGGCCACGTCGCGGCCGGCACGGGCATCGTCATGAACGACGAGATGGACGATTTTACCAGCAAGATCGGCGAGGCCAACATGTTCGGTCTGATCCAGGGTCAGCCGAATGAAATCGCGCCGGGCAAGACGCCGCTCAGTTCGATGACGCCGACCATTGTCACCAAGGATGGCAAGCTGGTGATGGTGGTGGGCTCGCCCGGCGGCAGCCGCATCATCACGATCACGCTGGAGGCGATCATCAACGTGATCGATCATGGCATGAGCGTGCAGGAGGCGATCGACGCGCCGCGCGTGCACATGCAGTTCGAACCCGATGTGGTGTTTCTGGAACGCGGCGCAATTTCACCCGACACGCGCAAGGTTCTGGCCGCGGCGGGCTACAGTTTTTCGGATCGCGGCTACTGGGGGCTGGCGGAAGCCATTCTCGTGGGCGGGCCCACGCTGCATCCGCCCACCGGCCACGCCGGCGAGGAGGCGCTGCCGCTTGGGTTGCTCGCCGTGCCCGGCGCGACGCTGTATGGCGCGCACGATGTCCGTGGCGGGGCAGGAAAGGCGGCGGGGGTGAACTGAAAATTAATTTGAATCGGAAGGCAGGTGCATCTTTCCCAGCTTGCCTGGTGCCTTTCGCTTCGCCCTCTTGCCCCGACTCGACACCTCCTGCGCAATCTTCTCGCCTCAAAGGCAGCGCACGAAGGGGTGTTTTGCGGCGGGACGACATTTTAAACCGCTATCGCCATCTGCGTGCGATCACCAAGCGCCAACATAGTGCGATCTTGGACTATGTCGCGCAGCCGACCCTCCTGGAACGTGCGCGGGAGCTCGGCCGGCGCGGTGGAAAAACCGTGGTATGTGGCAGCGAGGAGGAGGTGGCGCTGGTCATGGACCTGGCCATCCACACCGCCAAGCCGCGCCGCTCCCGCGCCATAGAACGCTACGCCAAAGCGGCGTCGTTACCGGCCGGCTCGGACGAAGCGTTCATGCTCGACGCAATGATCGCCTCCAGATTTTCGATTTGGGACGTCCAGGTCCGCCACGGGGAGGCCGGCCTGATCATCAAGGACACCATGCGGCGAAATGAGCCCGAAACTTGGCTTGTCGATGAGGGGCTCGAGCTCAGCGCTCCGCCTGGCATGATGTTTGCGGCCAGGCTGTATCTGCCCGCGGAGTTTGCCATGACGAGCGGCGTGATGGTGCCGATCGATCCCGAAATCGTGGATGCGGCGCTTGACGATCTCTCCACCGCCGCGTGGGACGCGCCGACCGAACGCCTCGCCAATGATCCCCGCTTCGCGGCGGCAATCTACCGTGCCGCCATCGATGGCGGCGTCATGGACGATGTTCAGTTCATGGAGTGCGGCATGGCCGCCTGATCGGAAGGCAAACGCCCCAACGCACCGCCAAATTTGATATGGCGGGCGCCAAATGATACCTTGCCCGCAGCCTCACTTTTCCGGATGCCGCGCCTTGAACGCCTTCAACTGCGCCCCGAATGAGGCCGCCAACGCATTGGCCTGGTCCACCGCCTGATTGCCCTGCTCGATCCACGCATCCTTTTGCGCCTGGCTCACACCCGGCGCGGCGTGGTCCGCCTGCCCGTTGCGGCACGCCTGGTAGGCCTCGAGCTGCAGCACAAAGGCTTGCGTCACATCGTGTCCCAGCTTCATGTCCGCCTGACTTGCCACCGCGCCGTTGGGGGGCACGGGCGGCGGGCCTGGCAGCAGGCATTCGGCCGTTGACGCCGAACCGGCCGGCTTAGGGACAGGCGCCGGAGGTGCCACCACGACGGGACCCGGAACCCTCGCGCGGTGCTGCACGACGAAAGTGACGCCGGCGATCACCGCAAGTATCACGGCGACAGCGGCCAGCAGCTTCGTATTCAATCCCATCATCCTATATTCAGGAAGAAGACTGGGGGAGCGGTGCCTGCCCCCCCAGGCTCCCCGTCTTCTCTAGCAAATCTGCGAGTTTTCCCATAGTTTATGAACGCTCTGTTGCGGCCTCACTTCCTTCGCGGGACGAGATCCGCCGGTTCATCCACAACGCCGGCGGCCGCGTCGGCAAACGCGATATCGCCCGCGCTTTCAAACTCGGCCCCGAGCATCAGGTCGCGCTGAAGGGCACTCTCAAGAGCCTCGCCCATGAAGGTGCCGTAGCACCC
>CAXUNZ010000052.1:10335-13466 GCA_964252525.1 uncultured Acetobacteraceae bacterium | reverse complement strand
CCGGCCACAGGCGCTTCACCCCGCCCGGACACCTTCCCGATACGACGGTGATTCTCATCACGGGCACCGACCCGGATGGCGATCCGGTCGGTCGCCCGCTCTCCTGGCACGGCGATGGCCCGCCGCCGCTGGTGCTGATGCACCCTGAACCGGCCGGACGCGCGGCCCTTGCCCCGGGCGATCGCGTCCTCGCGCGCCTCAAACCCATCGGCGCCGGCAAATTTGAAGGCCGCACCTTCAAACGGCTGGCCGCCACGCCCACGAAAATTCTGGGCGTCTTCCGCGCGCCGGACCGTCTGACCCCAACCGATCGCCGCGCCAAGGCCGAATGGGCCATTCCCCCCGGGGAGGCAATGGGCGCGGAGACGGGCGAGATCGTACTGGCCGAACCGCTGCCGGGCCAGGGTTACGGCCTCAAGCCCGCCCGGATCATCGAACGCCTGGGCCGCATGGGTGACGCACGCTCCATCAGCCTGATTGCCATACACACCCATGGCATTCCCACCGAATTCTCGCCGGAGGCTCTGGGCGAAGCCAAACGTGCCCGCCGCGTCCCGTTGGGCCGGCGCACCGATCTTCGCGACGTGCCGCTGATCACCATAGACGGCGAGGATGCACGCGACTTCGATGACGCCGTCTATGCCGAGCCCGATGCGGACGGCTTTCGGATCATCGTGGCGATTGCCGATGTCGCCCACTACGTCCGGCCTGGCTCGGCACTCGATGAGGCCGCACGCAGCCGCGGCAACAGCTGCTACTTTCCCGATCGCGTCGTGCCCATGCTGCCCGAAGCGCTGTCCAACGGCTGGTGCAGCCTGCGCGCGGGCGAGGAACGCGGCTGCCTCTTCGTCGACATGTGCATCGATGCGCAGGGCCGCAAACTAAGCCACAGCTTCGGACGCGGCCTGATGAAATCGGCCGCGCGCATGACCTACACCCAAGTGCAGGATGCGGCCGATGCCGGCGAGGAGACGGGCCTTCCCCCTGACTTGCTGCCCACGCTCTACGCCGCTTTCCGCGCGCTGCTTGCCGCCCGCCAAGCCCGCGGCACGCTGGACCTCGACCTGCCGGAACGCCGCGTCCTGCTGGATGTGGAGGGCCGCGTCACCGAGATCGCGCCGCGCCCGCGCCTGGACAGCCACCGGCTGATCGAGGAATTCATGGTGGCGGCCAACGTGGCCGCGGCCGAGGAACTCGAGCGTCTGCGGCGTCCCTGCATGTATCGCGTGCATGCCCCGCCTTCGGAAGAAAAACTCGCCAATCTGCGCACTTTCCTTGGCACCGTCGATATTTCGCTGCCCGCGGGGCGCGACCTGCGCCCGCGGGACCTGGATGCGGTGTTGAGGAAAGTGGCCGGCAGCGATCGCGCACAGATGGTCAATGAGGTGATGTTGCGCAGCCAGAGCCAGGCCGCCTATCACCCCGACAATATCGGCCATTTCGGCTTGGCGCTGACGCGCTACGCCCATTTCACCAGCCCCATTCGCCGCTACGCCGATCTTCTTGTGCATCGCGCGCTGATTGCAGGCCTCAAGCTCGGCCTGGGAGGGCTGGCGCCGGATGAAATGGCCGCCTTCGAGGACACGGCGGAACATATCAGCGCCACCGAGCGGCGCGCCGCACTGGCCGAGCGCGACGCTGTAGACCGTTACTTATCTGCCTACATGGCGGACAAAGTGGGGGCGAGCTTCGCCGCGCGCATTTCCGGGGTAACGCGCTTTGGCCTGTTCGTGACAATAGAGGGCGCCGGCGCCAACGGCCTGATCCCCCTCTCCTCACTGCCAGACGATTACTGGATGCACGACGAAGCCACGCAAACCCTCAACGGCCGCCATAGCCGCCAGTCCTTTGGGCTGAGTCAGCCTGTGCGCGTGCGCCTGCGGGAAGCGGCACCTATTACCGGTGGCCTTGTCTTCGATCTTATCGTGGAGAGCTCCGCGGCCCCCAACCCCAGGCAAGGTGGACGGCCCAGGCATAGCGGCGGGAAAAAGCGCGGCAAGCGGTGAGGTTTGGCCTGGCCATCCTGCTGGTGGCCGCCGCGATCCTTGCCGCGGCAATGCCGGCGCGCGCCGCGCCCGGCGGCGCGGGCGTGCGGTCCCGCCTCTTCGACGTCGAGCTGAAGGCGCGGGTCTTCACAACCGCCCTGGCCTTTACCGCGCCGCGCATCCTCGACCCCGCAACGCCGGCCGAGCTGACATTATGGGGGCTGGGCGGCATCACGGCGCTCGATCCGGGCCTGAGCGTGGATAAGCGCGACGCCGTGCTACGTCTGCTGCAAGCCGGGCGCGTGCTGCTGAGCCGGCCCGTGCCTGCGCCTCTTGACACGGCGGGTTGGGGAATGCTGGCGGCCGAGATGAGCGCGGCGTCCATCGATGCCTCCGCGGCGCTGCGGCGCGCCGGGGCGCAGGCGCTGACGCAGAGCTTTTTCGATGAGATGTTCAATCATCTCGACCCTTACAGCCGCTATGTCGGGCCCGCGCCTGCCGAGGAGGAGCGCGGCAAGCTGTCGGTGGATGCAACCGCCGGCCTGGGTCTGGTGCGCAATCACGGTGCCATTGCCGTGGCCGACGTGGTGCCTGGCGGTCCGGGCGAAGATGCGGGGTTTCGCGTCGGCGATCGCATGATCTCCGTGGACGGGCGATCCGTCCGGGCCATGTCGCCAGAGCGTGTGCAGGCGCTGCTGACTGGCGAGGCGGGCACCGAACTGCGCGTGCGCGTGCGCGGACTGGACGGCAAGATCCGCGATATGAGCGTGACTTTGGCTTACGTGCCGCCCGAGACGGTCTCGGTCGCGCGCGATGGCAGCCTGCTGGTGCTGCGCATCACTGCCTTCGACGGCAACACGGCCGAGCGGCTCAGCCAGGCGATCGAGGCCGGCCTGATCGCGGGTCCGCCACCGAGCCTTGTGGTGATCGATCTGCGCGGCAATCGCGGCGGGTTGCTGCGCCAGGCGGTGACGAGCGTGGCCCTGCTTGCCGAGCAGGGGGTTATTGCCAGCACCGCCGGGCGGGACCCGCAGGCGACGCATGATTGGCGCATCGATGGCGGTGGGGATCTGACGCAGGGCGACAAGCTGGCCGTACGCCCATCGACGAGCACGACGAGCTGGATGTCACGTGGACGGGCAAACC
>CAXUNZ010000052.1:0-10325 GCA_964252525.1 uncultured Acetobacteraceae bacterium | reverse complement strand
CCACAAGGTGGTCGGGCTCGGGTTTGGGCGTAGGGCCAGCGCCGCGTAAATCATGGCCGCGGCGCTGGCCGATTTGGGACGCGGCGTGGTGGTGGGCAGCTCCACGCTGGGCAAGGGGCTTGTGCAAACGATCAAACGCCTGCCCGATGACGGTGAGTTGTTCGTGACGTGGAGCCGCGTGCTCGCGCCAAGGAATTGGCCGCTGCAGGCATTGGGCGTGATGCCGCAGATCTGCACGAGTGAGGGGGAGGATAGCACCAACAGGCAACTTGCCGATCTGGATCACGGAATGTGGGATATGGCGCGCGCGGTGGCGGCGACACGCGCGGCGCGCGCGCCTCTGCCGGTGGCGCGGGCGCTGGAATTACGCGCGCCCTGTCCGGCGGCGGAGGAGAGCGACACGGATTTGCGGGTGGCGCATTTCTTGAGCGAGCATCCGGCGGCATACGCGGCGGCGCTGATCAGGTAATACCAACATGCGGAAAGATTGAGTGACTGCCCTAGATCCCCGTCATTATTTCAGGCGGCGCTCTAAAATCGACGGGGGGTTTGGGGGGATGTCACATCTCCCCAAACCTTCTCTTCCTTCTATGATGGGTCAATCTCGCGGCGATTGTTATAAGTGAGGACAGAGGGGGCTGACGTATACGTCAGCCTCCATACCCCCGGTCGATTACTGGCTTTTCCCGCCGCTGACGCCGGCGGTGATGGCGTGGGCGTATTTCTTGACCTGGCTGGTGCCCGCAATCTGGTCAAAAATCCACAGCCAGCCGCCCGTGATGCCGCATTGCTTATGCCAATTCTGCATCGCCGCCTCCGCCTGCTGCGGCGTGTCGTAGGGCGGCGCCGAACTCTGGTCCGACACGCCGGGATAGACCGGCACGCTGCCGAAATTCCAGCCCAAGCACGGCGAATTGCCGTCCCCACCGGCATATGTCTGCAAATGAATGCCATCCACCGTGCCGGCGAGCTGGGAATTGATTTTCGACGTCACCGAAATCCAGTACGAGGCATTGGTATATGGGTCCATCGTGACCTTGTAGCCAAGCTGCCCGAGCATCACCGCGAATTTTATGGTGGATGCGGAATCATAGCCATTCTCGTCATCGAAATCGATGGCATCCACGGGCAGCGCAGCCTTTAGGGCGGCGAAATCCTTGTAGAGAATGCTATCTGGCCCGGTGCCCTGCGAATCGACCAGCGCCTTGATGTCCTCCCAGTCGCCGTAATTGGACGAGCCGATGCTGAAGGTAACACGGGTCACGTGGCCCTTCTTGATCGTGGCCAGGTCGGCGGCAAAATCGGGGTGCGTCTGATTGCCGATATAGGCGCCGCCGGACGTCAGCGGAAATTCGCCGTTCAGGTTCAGATCGCCCGCGCTGTTGACCTCGACACTCCAGACGATCAGTTCGTTGAAGCCGGATTTCTTGAGCTCGGCGATGTTCTTGGGAACGTGTTTGTACACTGGGCCGCCGCCCAGAATGCCAACATAGCCTGTCTGCGCGTTGGCCGTGACGGAGGCAACGCCGCACAACATCAGCGCGCACGCGATCTGGCGCGCGCTGCGTCTCCCGCGTGTGGCACCGGGCAGTATTTTTGCATCCTCTTTCATGTCATCGCTCCTTTGCTGGCGATTTTCGCCATGGATATGCGGGCAGGCCGCCGCGTTGCCGTGGTTGACAGACTTTGCGGCACCATTGACAAGGTCCTATCAGGACGCGGCTGGGCAAAACAGTCGAAATCGTGCCTTCCGGGAAAAGTCGAAATCGGACGCCCTCGTGACCATTGAAGGCAGGTCCCAAATCGACGGGGGGGATGGCACATCTCCCCCAGCCTTCTTCCTGCCTTTCATTCAAGCCATCTACAACGTCAAAAACTCTCTTATCACCCCGATCGTCCCTTGATCCATCAACGCCGGCGCATGCCCGCACGCCGCCACGATATGGCCTGAAGCCTTTTCGATCATGCGAGCGAACGTCTCTTCCAAAAGAAGGTCGCTGGTCTCACCGCGCAGCACGAGCATGGACGTGTCGATCGCCTCCCACAGCGCCCACATATCCGCATCCTGCGGCCCGGCGCCCTGAAAGGCCAGAGCGATCGCGGGATCATAGTGCAAGCTCAGGCCGCCATCCCGCAATTTGCGCACGCTGGTCTGCGCCATGTGGCGCCATTGCGCATCGCTCAGCGCGCCGAAGGCGCCGTGCACGCTCCGGAAATAGCGCTCGGCCGCGTTGAGATCGGCAAACACCGGCGTTGCACCAACATAGGTGCCGATACGCGCCAGCGCCGCGCGCGGAACGAAGGGTCCGACATCGTTCAGCACCATGCGCCGGATCGCGTTGCCTGGCGCGGCCGCGGCGATCATGCCGCAAATACCGCCGAGCGACGTGCCGATCCAGTGCACGGGCCGGTCGATGAAGGCGAGCAGATGCGCCAGCGCCTGCACGTAATGCGGCGGCTGGTACAGCGCCGCATCCGCCAGCCACGCCGACTTGCCGCGTCCGGGCAGGTCCGGGCAGATGAGGTAGAATTCGTCGGCTAAGAATGCGGCCAGCACGTCGAAGTCGCGGCCGTTGCGCGTCAGTCCATGCACGCACACCACCGGCTGGGCGTGCGGATCGCCCCAGGCGGTAAACGCAAGGCGGTGAAACGCACCCGCGAGATAATAGAGGATTTCGCGCTCGCGCGGCTGGGCCGTGTCCATGATCAGGTCCTGTGTGCGTGGCGCGGCTGGATGAGAAGGCTGGCCGGGATCACGTGCGGATCACGGTGATAGACGCAGACATAATCGCCCGTGCTGCCATCTGCTGCCTTGTGCGTGCCGTTGCATGTCAAGGTCCGGCCGCCTTCGGAGACATGGCACACGCTGTCATGCGTCTCGCCGCCACGCGCGCTGACGACGTGGCGGCCGCCGTCAGGCAAAAGCGAAATGCGCACCAGCAATTTCGGCTCCTCGGCGCCGATGGCGTGGTCGGCCCCGTCCTCGGCAATGTCCTCATCCAGATCCGTCACGGCCCCGTTGTCGAAGACCTGGTGTATCCGGGCGGTGTAATGCGCGCCGTCATCGCGCGAGACGGACATCGTCTCCGCCATCATGTGCGAAAGCGCGGTGAGGCCGGGCGGCGGCACGTAGCGCGCCTCATCCCATATCCATGCGCCCTCGAAGCCGTAGGGCTGGGCAGCGGCGCGGCTAGGCAAAGAACACGCCAGCGCCGACATGACGCCCATCAGGACAAAAGCCGTTTTCACGCGTTCATGTTGTCGTGGCTCGGCGCGGGCGGCAAGACAAACGCTGCCGCGGCGGGCGCGTGCGAGCCGAAGCGGCGGCGCAAGCGGAGCATGGGTTGCTCGATAAAGGCATAGCTCAATGCGGCCAGCGCCATGGACAGCGGGGCGGCAAGCACCAGCCAGCGCAGACCGCCCGCCGGATAGAGGTCATCCGCCACGCCCAGCGCGCCCCAATGCCACAGATAGAGCGAGTAGCTGAGCCGCCCCAGCCACCGCGCCGGCGCGGTGCACAGTGCGCGGTGCATCCCGCCCCGGCTGTCCAGCACCCAGGGGAACAGGGCGAGAAGTGCCGCGCCTTGAAGGCTCGGGCGCAGCACATGGCGGCTGAAAGGGCCCGGTAGCGCGAAACTCAGCGCGAGCAGCAGCAAGCCCGAAGCCGGACGGCCGCGGATGGGGCAAAGTGCCAGGATGGCGCCGTAGGCGATGGCGTCCAGCCGCGCATCGGTGGCCAGATAAAGCCGGTTGTAGTGCCAGAGCGGATTGGGATTGCCTGGCCCGCAAATGCCGGGCGCGCCGGGCGAGAAACAGACATCCCACAGCCAGAACCGCCACAGCAGCACGCCGATGCACAGCAGCACCACCCAGAAAACCGCCCGGCGGCCGGCACCCGCAAGCAGCAGGCAGATGGGCCAGACGGCATAGAAATGCTCCTCGATGGCGAGCGACCAAAGAATGTTGAAGGGGTGGCGCACGCCGGCCACAGTGGAATGGTAGCCCGCCCACAAATCGTAGTAATTGGCGCCGTAGAACAGCGCGGCGAGCCAGCCAGCCGGCGTAATACGGCCGCCGGCCGCCACGTAGGCCAGGCCCGCGACACCGATATAGGCGAGGCTTGCGGGCATCAGACGCAGGGCGCGGCGGAGGTAGAAACCCGCAAAATCCATGCGGCCCGACCGGGTCAGGGCACCGGCCAACTGGCGTGTGATCAAGAATCCGCTGATAAAGAAAAATAAGGTGACGCCGAATGCACCCGGGACCACATGGTCCATGCCAAGATGGCTGAGCACCACCAGCAGGATCGAGACGGCGCGCAGCCCGTCGAGCACCGGCAGGTAGTCGCGCCCCTCGCCCGGCGGGCTGATCGAGCCGCGGCGGGAAACCATATGATACGCAATGCCGGTCGCCGTGGCTCCGGCTTCCTGACACAAGGTGCCCATGGCTAAATCCGAGCGAGACATTCCGCAGAACCTGCAACCAAGGCCTGGCGATTACCAGTTCGATCTGGAATCGACACTGCGCGGCATCGTCACTTTGCGCGCCGGCGTGCCGAACGACGCCTTCACGGCCGAGGCGCTTGGCACCGAGCGGGCTGGCAGCGGCATCGTCATTCAGGGCGGGCTCGTGCTGACCATGGGCTACCTGATTATGGAAGCCGAAAGCATCTGGATGACCACGGCCGAGGGCCGCGCCGTGCCGGGCCATGCCTTGGCGGTGGATTTCGAGACCGGCTTCGGCCTGGTCCAGCCGCTCGGCAAGCTCGGCGTGCCGGAAATTGCCATTGGCGACAGCAATGCGCTGGAGGTGGGTCACCAGGCGCTGCTGTGTGCGGCGGGCGGACGGCATCGGGCCATTGAGACGCGCGTGGTCGGGCGGCAGGAATTCGCCGGCTACTGGGAGTATTTGATCGAGGACGCGTTTTTCACGGCGCCGGCCCATCCCTTCTGGGGCGGGGCCGGCTTGATCGGCACCGATGGCCGGTTGCTGGGCGTGGGCTCGCTGGTTCTGCAGCAGGGCGATGCCGGCGGGCGGCGGGTGGACATGAACATGGTGGTGCCGACCGCACTGCTTCTGCCGATCCAGGAGGAGCTGACGCGGCTGGGCCGGGTCAACCGGCCGGCGCGGCCATGGCTCGGCATGTTTGCGATGGAGAATGACGATACGGTCATGGTGGGCGGTGTCGCCGATGGCGGACCGGCCGACCGGGCCGGGCTGCGGCCGGGCGATCGGGTCGTGGCGGTCGATGGCGATGAGGTGAGCGATCTGCCGCATCTGTGGCGGCGCGTGTGGTCGGCCGGCACGGCCGGCGCGCGCGTGCGCATGAGCATCGGTCGGGAGGAGGAGCTGCTGCACGTGACGCTGCACAGTATCGATCGGGCAAGCATGATGCGGGGACCGCGGGTGCACTGAGGCCCCGGGCTACGGCTCCTCCAGGCCCGATTGCGCCTGTTGAACGCCGTAACTTGTCGGCAACCGCGGGTTCATGTCCGCGGACGTAGCTCTTGGCCCCTGGTATTTGCGGGCATGACCCGCTAACCGCACACCTTTCCTTGAGGGGCCCGTGCTCGTCGAATTTTTCTCGTGGTGGCGCCAACACCTGCTCGAGCTTGTGCCGGAGCGCTTTCGCGCGGGCGCGGAGGGGCAGGCGAATGCCCTGGTGGTGGATGCCACGATGCCTGGCACGCTCACTCTGCACAGGCGCCGGCGCGGCGTGGAGACGCGTGCGGGCGGGGTGCGGCTGGACGAGCCAGGGCTGCCGAGTTTGCGCGCGGCGATCAACCAGCGCGCCAATGGCGAGCCGGTGCTGTTGCGGCTGCCGGCCTCCAACGTGCTTGAGCGGCCCGTGTCCTTGCCGCTCGCCGCAGAGCGCGACCCTGAGCGTGTGCTGGGCTACGAGATGGAGCGGCTGACGCCCTTTGCCGCCGATGAAGTCTATTGGGGTTGGACCGTGCTGGCGCGCGATCGGGCACGCAGCAGGTTGATGGTGCGGCTGACCTTCGTGCCGCGCGCCGCGGTCAATGATCTAATCGAGACGTTGAGCGCCCTTGCCGGGCGGCCGCGCTTGATCGAGGCGCTGACGCCCGCGGGGTTGCGCAGCATACGGTTGCAGCACGACCGGCCATCCGGCCGCGCGGCCTTGTTCACCGGGCGCAACGCCGCTTATGGGCTGGCGGCTCTGCTGCTGCTGGTCATCGTCAGTCCTTTTCTACGGCAGAGCCTGCAAATGGCCGAGGCGCAAGGGCGCCTGGATGCTCTGACGCCGCGCATGCGCCTGGTCGACCAGTTGCACAGGCGCATTGCGGGTGCGGGTGCGGGTGGTGAGGCCGTGGTGGCCGAGACCAGGCGGCTGGGCGATATGCTCGGGGCGCTGGCGGCGGTGACCGATCTGCTGCCGGATGACAGCTACCTTACCGAATTCAATACCCGCGAGCGCAAGATGACGCTGAGCGGCATGTCGAGCTCCGCGCCGAAGCTGATCGGTGCGCTGTCCGGCGGGGCGCGGGTGAGAAATCCGGCTTTCACGGCGCCCGTGACGCGGGAGAGCAATCACGACGTGTTCTCCATCCGCGCCGATCTCGCGCAATAGCAATGGCCGAGCCTTTTGCATTGCCGACGGGCCGTAATGGCCGGGTGCTGGCGGCGGGGCTGGCAGGGCTTGCCGTGGTGCTGGTGTGGCTTGCTGTGGTGAGCCCGGTTCTGGACTGGTATGCCAGCCGGGCGGCACAACTGGCCTCGCTGAGGGTTCGCGCGGCGCATGAGGAGGCGCAGATTTCCGCGCTGCCGCTGCTGCGGCGGGAGGCGGAAACGGCGGCCAAGACGCCCGCTCATGCCGTGCTGGCTGGCAAGACCGATGCTATCGCGGGAGCCGCGCTGCAGGAGCAGGTGCAAAGCATGGCGAGCTCGGCCAATGCGCAGCTGAGCAGTGCCGAGACGCTCCCGGCCGAGCAGGTGGGTGCGTATCGCCGCATCGGCGTGCGCGTGGAGCTTAACGCGCAATTGCCGGTGATCGTGCAGCTGCTGAAATCGGTGGAGGAGGCCGAGCCGACCATGCTTGTCGATGACCTGCGGCTGACCGCAACGCCGGTCGCGGCCAACCTGCCGTTGCCGATGGATGCGGCCTTTACCGTTTATGCCTTCAGGGTGGGAACGGCCAAGGAGGATAGCCCATGAAGACGAGCTTGGCGGCGCCAGCCGGGGCCGCGGCGCTGCTGCTTCTGGTCTTGGGATGGGAGTGGTTGCCGGGTGCCGAGCCCGTCGTCATTGTGGCGCCGCCAAGCCAGCACGCGCGCGGCGCGGCGAGCGAGCCCGACAGCGTGGCCAAGGACACGGAGAGCTGGGCGCACACGATCGTGGCGCGGCCGCTGTTCGCGATGTCCCGGCGGCCGCCGAAAACGATTAACGGGCACAATGCGGTGGCCGCCACGGGGCTGCCGCGGCTTTCGGGCATCATGATCAGTGCCGCGGGCCGGCGCGCGATCTTCATGCCCGATGGCGGCAAGGCGAAGACCCTGGCCGAGGGGGCAAGTCTGGACGATTACACCATCCGCCAGATCGCGGCCGATCATGTGGTGCTGAGCGGCACCAAGGGGGACATGGTACTGCATCCGGTTTACGACGGTTCGCTCACGCATGCGGGCGGGCCGGGCGAAATGGGCCAGCCGGGATTCCAGCCGGCGCAGTTCCAGCCGCCGGGCTTCAACCCGGGCTTTCGGCCGCCGGGATTTCCGGGAATGCAGCAGCCGCAGTCACCGCCACAGCCAGCCAATGCGTCTGATGATGACGATGATGATGCCAATCCGGCGACGCCGGTTATGCCGATGCAGGCGCCGAACACAGCGCCGCAACCGTTTCCGGGCTTTCGCGGTCCGTTTGTGCCTCGGGGGAGGAATAACGAATGAGAATTTACTCTGGCGCGTGGCATGCGGCGCCGCCCCTGCTGGCGGCGCTGCTTGTTTGCGCCAGTTGCAGCCATCAGGTCGCCGAGGCGCCGGTGGTGCTGCCGCCGCTCAAGCCGCTCGGCGCGGACGTAGGCCAGGCAAGCCCGCGCATCAGCGGACCGGTGAACGCGCAGCCGGTCTATCCGCGGGTGAGTGTGAGCACGGTGCCCGGGGCGACGGTCAGCATAGGGCGTGGCGCGGGCGCGGGCGGGTCCGGCGGGTCCGTGACGCTTGATTTCGCCGACACCGATATCCGCGAAGTGGCGGCGCAGATCCTGGGCAACAGCCTGCATCTGAATTACACCATCGATCCGAGCGTGCATGGCACGGCGACGTTGCGCACGGTAGTGCCGCTGAGCAATTCGCAGCTTATTCCCGTGCTGCAATCTTTGTTGCAGCAGAACCAGGCGACGCTGGTGCAAACGGGCGGGGTGTACCGCGTGCTGCCGATAGCGGCCGCGCAAGGGGTCGCGGGCGGAGTAGGCACGGCCGGCGGCACCATGGTCGCGCTGCGGTATGCGGCGGCGGACGATCTGGCCAAGGCGATGCAGCCTTACGCGCAGGGCGGCTCGCGCATCGTGGCCGTGCCGGCGAGCAACAGCCTGATCATCAGCGGCGAGCCGGCGCAGCGCGACGCACTGGTCGATCTGGTGCGGGCCTTCGACATCGATGCGCTGGCCGGACAGAGTTACGCGCTTTTTCCGGTGGAGAACGGGGCGGCGGCGGATTTTGCCGATGCGTTGAAGCAGGCATTTCGCGCGCAGTCCGGCGGGACGCTGGCGAGCCAGATACGCGTGGTGGCGATGGGGCGGGTCAACGCCGTGCTGGTGATTGCCAATGCGCCGGCCTATATCGATCAGGCGCGGCGGGCTTTCGAGGTGGTCGAACGCGGACGGCGGCAGACGATGCGCACCTGGCACGTCTATTACCTGCAAAACGGGACGGCCAACGACGTGGCCTATGTGCTGCAGCAGGCGTTTACGCCCAACGCTGTGACGGCCACACCGAGCGCGCGCGCAACGGGCCAGGCTGGCGGAAATCAGATGACGGGGATTTCGTCGATTTCAAGCTTCGGCGGCAGTTCCTCGGCGGGCGGAGGCAGTTCGAGCGGGAGCGGCGCGCTGGGCACGCTGACGGGGAGTTCGACCGGGTCGTTGACGGGCGGGAGCACGGGCGGAATTGGCGGGACCACGGGGTCGGGCGGATCGGGCACGCCGAGCACACCGGGTGCGACGAGCACCGGCAGCAATCCGTTGCTTGGCGGGATCGGCAATTCCGCGGGCGGGGGGAGCGGCGCGCAGGACCAGAACACGATGCGCATCATTCCGAACCCGGATAACAACGCCATCCTGATCTATGGCACGGGGCAGGAGGAGGATACGGTCGAGGCGATGCTGCACAAGATCGACATCCTGCCGCTGCAGGTAAGGATCGATGCGATTATTGCCGAGGTGACGCTGAACGACAACCTCAGTTATGGGACACAATTCTTTTTTCGCCATCACAGCATCAATGGCGGGCTTTCGGAGGCGATCACAAATCCGGTGCAATTTGCGACTGCGGGTACTAGCGTGCTGCCGCTGCCGGCAACGGCTTTGCCGAATTTCGTGTTCAATGCAGCCGGCAAGGATGGTGACCTGGTGTTGCAGGCGCTGCAGGATGTGACGACGGTCAAGGTTCTGTCTGCACCGGAATTGCTGGTGCTGGATAACGAGACGGCCCAGCTGCAGGTTGGCAATTCCGTGCCGGTACAAAACGGCACGTTGAGCGAGGTTGGTGCTGGTGTCGGCACCGTGACATCGACGTCTTATGTCAGCACGGGCGTGATCACGCAGGTAACGCCACGGGTGAATAGCGGCGGGCTTGTGACGCTGGACGTGCAGCAGGAGGTCAGTGCGGTGTTGCCGACCAACGCCACGACGTCGGGCTCTTCCATCAACTCGCCGACGTTTTCGGATCGGGCGGTCAAAAGCCGCATCGTTGTGCAGGATGGGCAGACCGTGGGGCTGGCGGGTTTGATTACCGACAGCCTCAACACGGGCAACGTCGGTATTCCCTGGCTGAAGGACATTCCGGTTCTAGGGCTGCTGACGGGCAATCAGTCCAATCAGCGGACGCGGACGGAGTTGCTGATACTGCTGACGCCGCATGTGCTGCATGACCAGCGGGATGCGCGGGCGCTGACCGAGGATTTGCGGGAGCAGTTGCCCAGGGCGGCCGTCATGCCGTACGAATTTCAGAAGTTGAAGGTCGGCGGCTCGACGGACCCGCAGGCGGGGCTGCGGCGGAGCCTGGGGTTGTCGCCAAACTGAGCCGGCGCGAAGTCATGGAGGTCCGAAGGCCCTGCCTCCAGCGGGGCTCGCCAGCAAGCGCCACCGGTTC
>CAXUNZ010000051.1:10808-16979 GCA_964252525.1 uncultured Acetobacteraceae bacterium | reverse complement strand
GGGGGTGGTGGATGTGGAGCGGGTTTGGTTTTTGAACAACGCGGACCCGCTGGGGGGAAGGGGCAATCCCCCCCAGACCCCCCGTCATTTGTTTTGCGTTAACGGGTGTCGAGGTGCGCCTGAAAGCCCAAACGGCGCTCCGTATATTTGGAGTGCCACCGAAACCAAAGCTGTCTTCTGGCCAGAGCCAATTTAATGATTGGGCCTACTCATAAAAGAACAGTCCGAATCGGACGAAGACGTCGGCATCCAGCAATCATCGTGTAACTCCACCGTCGACGTAGCTGATTTCGAAAACAGTAACTTGATCGTTGGCGCTCACGGCAATACGACGTCTATCGGGTGAGACAGAAAACGAACTGACCTTTGCCGGGACGAGTTCTCCCCTATTTCTTTCGCACGCGCCAGACCCATCAACGCGGCATACAGCAAGGCTTTCTTCGTTACCCAGGATCAACAACTCCTGGTCTGATATCCAGTCAAGCTGAGTGATTGGTTGCGAAGCAGACGTGATGGATGGTAGAAACCTGCGGTTGATCAAATCATAGACTCTTACCGGCGACCGCATTTCTGTTGAAACCATTGGGCGTCGGCCGACATCCGGGTCCAGCACTCCCTGTGAAAGCGAAGGCGGGAGAAGCCGAATGAGATTTATGGACGTTGCACCTGCGGCGAGATATCGTCCGCTGGGACTAAAAGCAAGCGACTCGATAAAGCTGCGCACTGGCGCTTTAAGACCTTCTGATGCTGGGAAGACGTCGATCGTCTCCTTTTGACGCCAACTGGTCGTGTCGAAGATCGTCGCTTTTCCAATCTCGTTCTCAAGTGCAAAGAGTTTTCCATCCGGCGAAAACGCCAGCGCGCCCGTACCACTTGGCGTGGGCGTTACTAACCGATCGAGCTTGAGGGTGTCATTGCTTTGAAGTTTATACACGGCAAAGGAGTTTTTGCTTGTGACCTCGAACAACGTAACAAGAGTACCATCGGCCGCTGATACCGCAAATTTTTGCGCTATATTCTCTCGCCATGAGAAAGTCGAAAACGGCCCTGAGACCTCTCCAATAAAATTGCCAGAACTACCAGAGAAGAGATCGACTAGCGGCCGCGAGGCTGTATTCATTCTTGTCGCCGCAACAATGACCTTTCCGTCGGGGAGAAATCCAATAGGCCCTGGCGGAATGACAGCGTTGCGGTGGCCAAAACCAAGTCGCTTGCCGGTCACTGCGTCCCAGACGTAGATAGATAGCCCGGCGTCAGCATACGCCGCAACTCTGGAACCGTCGGGTGACCAGGTCACTGCACTAGCTGCCCGTAGATCAAAAAGAAAGTTGTTTTCCTCGTCGGTCCGCAAATGGCTTATTGGCATTAGAACGATGGAAGATGTAGGCGGATTTCGACGGCCCACCAGAGGCCTCATTCCTTGTTTAGACGTGTCAAGGTTTTGACTTGCTGGAAACAGTGAAGCAAAAGGGATCATCAGGCACAACACGAAGGCACAGCAAGGAATCCCCAAGGCAAGTTGCTTGGGGAGTGTCTCAGTTTGAAGTCGCCTTGCCAACCAGGCGAGAAGGCTAGGTGAAAGCATCGATTGCGTTCTCCTCCTGCGAGTGTGTTCCTTGATCACGCTTATAGCCCGATCGCTCGCGGCGCGGTCGAGATGTGACAGTAACAACTGATGGCGTTGCGGTTATCCTGTCTTGATTTCAGGAGCAAGGCTCATTGCGGTGGCGAGTGCCTGCAGCCTGCCGCTGACCGACGTCGTTACGAAATGCGGCGCGATAGGGGCGACGTAGGCGCGTGCAGGAGGCCTGACGTGTTAGCTTACCCACGCAGAGCGTCGTCAGGCCTGTTCCGAATACGAACCACAAGTCCTGAAGGACAAAGTTCAGCCGACGCGGATAGAACGGACATGAACGACCAGTGGCAATGCTTGTGGCCGGCGCCTTCCTTGCTACTCGTGATTGCCATTTTGACACTGCGCTGCACTTCTAGAGCCGAGCGCAACTAAACGTCCCCACTATCTTGCACCGGCACGCCCTCGTAGAGATCAGCTAGGTCGAGGACGATCCCGATCTCCGGCAACCGCAATGATCCGCCTACTGCAACCATCTGCGCCACCCATTGCCCGCGCTGTCGTACAAACATCAACGCGCCCGGCTGATCCTGCTGCAAAACGACGTAGCGTAGGATCGACGGCGTGTCGCGATACTCCGCGTTCTTGACGATCATGTCGACATGAGAGGTGCTCGGGCTGGTGATCTCGAATACCACCACGGGGTCGATGACCATGGTCGCACTCCCGTTCTGTGGTGTGCAGACGACAAAAGCGTCCGGATAACGAATGCGGCCCGACACGGCGATCTTGAGGTGACTGCCATAGACTTGGCATGGCCTGCCCCTCAAGGCCGCGGTCAGGGCGCCAATCAGATTGGCCTGGACCTTGGCATGCGCCGCCGTGCCACCGACCATCGCCACCGGCCCCACGCCATCGAACTCGAATCGCAGTTCCTGCCGTTCCTCCCAGGCGAGAAACTGCTCGGTCGTCATGGGCTGGCGCAGGGTGACGTTCATAGGCTTATCCTCTCACACGCCCGCTTCCGTCGCCAATCACCTTGTTTGCCTGCCCCGCTCCGCTTACCACAGCGCCTCACCCGGAACAGGACCGCGCCCGATGATCCGCCTGCTCGCCGTTTTGCTCATCGCAACTCCGGCGGCCGCCATGGCCAACTCCGCCTGCGATAGGCCGCACAACGATTTCGATGGCCTCTACTGTCTGAACAAAATCTACCAACAAGCCGACCAGGACCTGAACACGGCCTTCGGTCAATTGCGGCCGAAACTGGACACGGAAGGCCGCACCGCTCTGCGCACTGGGCAACTCGCCTGGCTGCGATCGCGAGACAGCCATTGCAGCAAGACGGAAGGCAGCGCCTTTTTTGTCGATCTGCAATGCGCGACGAACACCACCATCGCACGCACGCGTTTTCTACAGGATAGATTGCGCGAATGCGTCAGTTCCGGCTGCTTGAACAGCCGCCTTGGACAGGCGGAATGAGCGAGGCCACGGACGAACACGCCGAGCCACGCGGCGAGCTGACCCTGCGCGTGCCGGCGATGCCTGCCAACACCAACGCGGCGGGCGATATTTTCGGCGGCTGGATCATGGGCATGATGGATATGGCCGCGGGCACCACCGCGCACGAAATCACGCAGGGCCGCGTGGCCACCGTCGCCGTCTCTGACCTGCACTTCCTGCGGCCGGTGCATGTGGGCGACGTGATTTCCTGCTACACAGAGCTGGTCAAAACCGGCCGCACGTCACTGACCATTCACGTGGAAGTCTGGGCGCAGCGAAGAATGCCCATCAAGCAGGAGCGCGTCACCAAAGCCGATTTCGTTATGGTTGCCGTTGACCGCGAAGGCCGCAAACGCGAAATCGCCAAATAGCAAAAGTTTTTTTGGTCCATTTTTTCAAAAAAGGACAACTTCCTTACGTCTAAGCCTTACGGATTACAAATCGCCTCGCCCTGTCCCGGTTCGCTCCCCTGCCCATTCGGCCCCGGCGAACACAGATCGTAATCATGCCCCTGCCGCGAAGACGGATTGTGATAAACCCAGGCATGATTCCATGGGTCCTGCGGCACGCCGTTGCTTTTGGTGTAAGGCCCATTCCAAGACTCGACATCCGTCGGCTTGGTCACCAGCGCGGCCAGCCCCTGCTCGGAGGTGGGATAGCCGCCGACATCGAGCTTATAGAGGTCTAGCGCCCCGCCGATATTGTCGATCTGCTGCACCGCCAGCTTGGACTTGGCTCCGCCCAGGATGTTGAACAGCTTGGGCCCGACGAGTGCCGCCAGCAGACCCAGAATGGCAATCACCACCAGCAGTTCCAGCAGGGTAAAGCCGCTCTGACTCGTGGGCGGGCGTTCTTCTGTCTCGGCCAAGGCTCGTGTCCTGCTAGGGGTGATGGCCAGCCTTACTGCCGCCATTGCGCCCCCGCCTGCAAGACATGCCCGCATGAAGCCCTGGTAAGCCGGCCCGCGCCATGCTGTCTTGCCGGCCGCAACACCGCCGACGGAACCGATGGCCGCACCGCTCGCCCTGCCTTACCTGGCCTGCATGCTGCAGGCCGCGCAGTACTACAGCTTGCCGCCGCGCGTGCTGCCCACCATCCAGGCGGTCGAGGGCGGGGCTGTCGGCACCGTTCACGCCAACACGGACGGCACGTCCGACCTGGGCGTGATGCAGGTCAACACGCGCTGGGTGCAGCCGATCGCCACGCGTATTCATGACACCGCGCCATCCGTCCAGGCGCGGCTGACCGGCGATAGCTGTTTCAACATCGCGGCCGCGGCGCTGATCCTGCGGACCTATCTGGACGAAGAGCATAACGATCTGATGCGTGCGGTCGGGGATTACCATTCGCACACGCTGCTGCTGAACCTCGCCTACCGAGCCCATGTGGTTGCAGTGGCCAAGGCGATGTTCGAGCACAGGTAGAAGTCCCTTTCACGATCAGTATCGCAGCGTGGCGAGACGGCCGATCCATCCAACCGGCGCTTGACGAAACACCCAAGCCTGCGTTGCATACCGCCAACAATCACGCGGGGGATGGCCATGTCGCACCACGAGCAGTTTCTGAACAATAAGCTGGTGGACTGGACCGTGCCCGCGGCCCTTGTCTTCGATCAGGCGCCGCCCACGGCCAATGACAGCTGGGTGGGCGGCAATAACGGCAACGGTGACTGGAACACGCCCGCCGACTGGTCCCAGAACAGCGTGCCTGGCGCATCGGCGAGCGTGACTTTCGCCACCGGAGACGGACCTTACACCGTCACGGGCGATGCCACCGTCGGCGCTATCACGGTCGATGGCGACAACGTCACCTATGATGGTGCCATTACGCAGAACAGCGGCAGCGCCGGCTACTTCCTGACCGGGACCGGCGGCGCTTCGGTCACACTCGATGTCAACAGCCTGTTCACCGCGGAAAGCGGCCTGTTACAATTCGCCGCCGGGTCGCTGCTGGACGTGAGGGGTTCGCTGCTGATCGGCGGCGGCGCTGCCGACACGGTCATTGATGAGGGGCTCAACGGAACGATCGTCTCGGCAAGTACCCTGCAGGTCACCCACCTTTATGTGCAAACCGGCGGCAGCTTCAGCGGAAACGTCCTGCTCAACGACAATGGCTCGATCACGCTGGATACCAGCAGCACCTTCGGCGGCGGCAGCATCACGCTGGCGGGAAACGGCTCGATCTATGAGGCACTGAGCGCGGGCCAGGCGAGCGGCACTGCCGATGTCAGCGATCAGGTCGTCTTCACCACGCCGGGCACGCTGACGCTGGCCTCCGATCCAGGCGCAACCCTGACGATGAGCGGCGTCATCGCGGGCCAGGGCAATGTGCTTATCAACAACGGCACCGTCGAACTGGCGGCCGCCAACGCCTACACCGGCAGCACGGTCGTGCAGAACGCCAATCTGATCGTGGATGGCCAGGGCGCGGTGCCCGATGGGCTGATCCTGCTTTCCAATTCGGGTTTGACCGCGCAGTCCGATACGACCGGGAGCGTGAATTTCACCGACACGGTCGTGGGTTTCGGCGCAACGGACACCATCAATGCGCTCGCGGGCAATCTGGACGTCTATGCCAGCCAAACCGGGCTGCTCATCTTCGTGGGCGGGGCGGGTACCGACACGGTTGTTGGCGGTCCGGGCAATCTGAGCGTCACAGGCGGCACGGCGGGCGATCTGGTGTTCGGCAACACGGGCAATCTGACCTTCACGGGCGGGGCCGGTGCGAGCACGGTGGTGGGCGGCGCGGGTGTGCTGATTGCCACGGGTGGCACGGGCGGGGACGCCATCTTCAGCGGCACCAGCGACCATGACGTGCTGCGCACCGGCGATGGTTCGGCCACGCTCGTGGGCGGCCAGTCGGCGCAGCTTTTCGCCACGGGCTCGGGCAACAGCCTTCTGGTGGATGGCGCCAGCGGCTTCCTCAACGCCGCCGCTTCCACGGGCAATGACACGCTTTTCGGCGGCAATGCCGGACATGACACGGTCATCTCGGGCGCGGGCACCAACGTCGTGATCCTGGAGGGCGGCGCAACGACGTTCTACACGACCGGCACGGCGGATGTCTTCGCGGGCACCGGCGCGCTGACGCTGGCC
>CAXUNZ010000051.1:8736-10798 GCA_964252525.1 uncultured Acetobacteraceae bacterium | reverse complement strand
CAAACGCTCTTTCCAACTTCGTCGCCGACGGGCCCAACGTCGTCGGCTTCGATCTATCGACCGATCACATCTCGCTCACTGGCTATGCGCAGGGTACCGCCCAGCAGATTTTGGCGGACGAGACGGTCTCGGGCGGCAATACGGTGTTGCAGATCCCGCAAGGCGATCAGATCGTGCTGTTTGGCGTGACCGGGCTTACCGCGGCGAACTTCACGTAGAGGCAAGATAAGGAAGCTGGGGGGATGTGCCATCCCCCCAGACCCCCGTCTTCATTTCAAGGCTTAGTCACCGGCGGTTGGCGTTGGCAGGCATTCCCTAGCCTTGCCGACTTGACGCACGATCCCAATTTCGCCGCACCATGAAACGCAGCACGCTGATAACCCTGGCTGGTCTCGCATTGGCGTTGACTGTCATGGGTACGTTGACCGCCTATTCGGTGACGCTCTACCGCCTGTTCTGCCAGGTCACCGGCGCGCAGGGCACGACGCAGCGTGTGGCCACTGCGAGTGCGCACCAGGCCACGCCCGAAATCGACGTGCTGTTCGACACCAACGTGGCACCCGGATTGGCGTGGCAATTCCGCCCGATGCAGCGCTCGGTGCGTCTGCATCTGGGGCAGGATGCGCTGGTATATTTCGAAGCGCGCAATATGGCCGCCCACGCGATTACGGGGCATGCCACGTTCAACGTGACGCCTGAGAAAGTCGGCGCGTATTTCAAGAAGGTCCAGTGCTTCTGCTTTACCGAGGAGACGCTGGATGCGGGTGCGACCGCGCAGATGCCGGTCGAATTCTACGTCGATCCCGCGTTGGCGCGCGACCCCGGCACGCAGGATGTGCAGGAAATTACGCTGAGCTACACGTTCTTCGAGTCTCGCAAGCCCGAATTGGCACCCAATCTGGCGCGCTTTGCGCAGGCGGCGCCGAACGCGGCCGATGGCGGCAAGATATTTGCGCAATCGTGCAGCGCGTGCCACGCGTTCGACCATACGAAGGTCGGGCCACCGCTGTCGGGCGTCGTCGGGCGCGAAGCGGGATCCGTCCCGGACTATCCGTATTCGGCGGCGCTTAAGGGCGCCGGCTTTTCGTGGAGCGAAGACAGATTGTCGGCATGGCTGGCCGACCCGCAGAAAGTGGTGGCCGGAACGACCATGGAGATGCGACTTCCCGAAGCGCAGGCGAGACGGGATGTCATTGCATATTTGAAGATAGTCTCGCCGGTTTCAAATTAAGGCGCCTGACTGACAGTGCCCTGCCTTGAAACCGACAGAGTCTCAAGGCGATGAGGCAGAAGGTTTTCATCGCCTCGCCTTGCGCACCACACTCAACACCGCCACGCCGAACACCGCGCAAGCCGCCGTAAACACCGCAATCACAATCCGCAGCCGCATTCCCACGTCGCGCGACTCCCGCCCGAACGCCGCCAGCATGCGCGCGCGCTCATTGGCGACCCGCTGCACCATGTCGGGCCCCGCGTTGCCCGGTCTTGCGATGATGCGGTCCGCGCTGTCAGCGAGCGCCGGCCGCAGGGCCTCCAGCCTGGCCGCGCCATCCGGCCCGCCCGCGGCGGCGAGGGCGCGATCGAGCGCCACGTTGCGGGCGAGCGCGCGCTCGAAGGGAATTTGCGCGGCAAAGACGCCAAAGGCGCCGACCAGGCCGAGCACACAGAAGGCGATCACCAGGAAGGCGGTCCAGGCGCCGGCGTCCTCGGTGCGCGCGCGTGGCGGCCCGCCTTGGAGCTGTGTGCCTTGCATGTCGATTTTCCACCTTTCGGTCGTCAGGACGCGCAAAAGGGCGTCCGCGTAGGCTTTGGGCAACATCTGCCCGGCATTGTCCGTGCATGGCAACCGGACATAACCGTTCCATCGCCGTCGGCCCGGATTGGGCTGGACGCGCCGCACCGGTTTTGCTGCGGCAGGACCACGCAGCGCCTGTGCTGGAGGCGCCGCAGCGTTGGAGCGATGCGCGCCTGGCTGCTGTGGAGACGCTGTGGGGCGAAGGCTTCAACGCCCCCGGCGGCGCGGAGGCGGTGCTGAGTCTGGCGTCCGCGATCGGGTTGGGAC
>CAXUNZ010000051.1:0-8726 GCA_964252525.1 uncultured Acetobacteraceae bacterium | reverse complement strand
CACGCTCCCGGGACAAGGCGATAAGCTGCTGTTGCTGGGCGGCGGCCTGGGTGGACCGGCCTGCGCGATTGCCGAGGACAGTGGCGCCTGGATTGCCAGTTTCGAAGCGGAAAGTGCTTTTGCGGCGGCCGCGAGGCGGCGCGTCGCGGCCCGGGAGTGTAGCACACGCATAGATATTCGCACCTTTGATCCGCGGGCGCCGGATTTTGGCGCCTGTTCGCTGGACCACGCGCTGTCTTTGGAGGCGTTGCGGGGCGCCGATCCGCTGCTGACGCTGGCCCGCCTGGCGGCCTCGCTTCGGCCGCGCGGGCAGATCGTCATGACGGAAATGGTCTGCGATCGCGACGTTCCCGTGCACGATCGAGAATTTGGCGCGTGGTGCCGGCTGGAGAACCGGCTGCCCGCCCTGCCAAGTGGTCAGACGATCAGCACGGCACTGGCACGGCTGCGCTACGATGTCCGCGTGATGGAGGATGTATCCACTGCGCATGTTGAGGCGGCGCTTGCCGGTTGGCGCCACGCCATGCAGGCGATCGGCCGCGGTGCCGCGCCCGCGCCGGCCTCGGCGGCGATGGTCATGATCGAGGCCGAGCTGTGGCTGCTGCGCATTCGCATGATGCGGCGCTTCGGGCTGCGCCTGATGCGGTGGCACGCCGTGGCGCTGCCTTGAGCGCGTAGATCGGCCTACAACCGCATGACGGCGGCACTTTTCGGCCGGAAGCGCCGCGCGCGGCTTGACAGAAGCAGACCCGTGCTTGTATCGGCGCGCCCTTCCTTCACCGGGCTCCGCGCCCTTTTGCATGCCCGGCGTCAAGACTGGGCCAGCCAAGGCAGTGTCATGAAGATCCGCAACAGCCTGCGCGCCGCCAAGGTCCGCGACAAGAATTGCCGCGTGGTGCGCCGCCGCGGCCGCGTTTACGTGATCAACAAGAAGAATCCTCGGATGAAGGCCCGCCAAGGCTAAACAATGACGGGGCGGGCGGCTTGGGCGGATGGAATTGGCGCACGCGCCGATCCGCCCGAAGGCAGTTCCGCCCCCAGCCCTTTGACTGGTGCTTTCGGGGTCTGAGGACCATTCTCCCCCGATGATGGATCTCCCCGCCCCCAAATCGGATGTCCTGGCCGCCCGTGACGCCATTGTCGCTGGCCTGCGCCGCATCGTTCCCGGCGAAGGCGTGATCGCCGAAAAGCTGCGCCTGGCGCCCTACGAGACCGACGGCCTGGCCATCTATCGCCAGCCCCCCATGGCTGTGGTTCTGCCGCAGAGCACCGAACAGGTCGCCGAAGTGCTGCGCTTCTGCCACGCCCATGGCGTGCGCGTGATCCCGCGCGGGGCGGGCACCTCCCTGTCAGGCGGCGCCCTGCCGCTGGCCGACAGCGTCGTCATCGGCATGATGCGCATGAACGCCATCCTGGACGTCGATTACGCCGATCGCTGCGCGGTGGTGCAGGCGGGCGTGACCAACCTGGCCATCACAGGCGCGGTGGCCGAGCGCGGGTTCTTCTACGCGCCCGATCCTTCCAGCCAGCTCGCCTGCATGATCGGCGGCAATGTCGGCATGAATTCCGGCGGCGCGCATTGCCTGAAATACGGCGTGACGGCGAATAATCTGCTCGGGCTGCGCGTGGTGACGATCGAGGGTGACATCATCGACATCGGCGGTGCGCATCTGGATGCGGCCGGTTACGACTGGCTCGGGTTGCTGACGGGCAGCGAAGGCATGCTGGTGGTGGTGACCGAAGTCACCGTGCGCATCCTGCACGGCCCGGAAGGCGCGCGCGCCATGCTGGCGGGGTTCGCCTCAAGTGAGGTGGCGGGCGCCTGCGTGGACGCCATCATCGGCTCTGGGATCATTCCCGTGGCCTTGGAGTTCATGGACCGCCCGGCGATTCACGCCTGTGAGGCATTTGCGCATGCGGGCTATCCGCTGGACGCCGCGGCCCTGCTGATCATCGAGGTCGAGGGCTCGGTCGATGAACAGGACAAGCTTCTGGCGCAGATCGCAGCGATCTGCGCGCGCTTCGATCCCGTCAGCCTGCGCATCGCGCAGACGGCGGAGGAAAGTGCGGCGATCTGGAAAGGCCGCAAGGGCGCCTTCGGCGCGATCGGGCGCATCAGCCCCGATTATTTCTGCATGGACGGCACGATTCCGACCAGTCGCCTGCCCGAAGCCCTGCATCGCATCGGCGCCATGGCGGACGAAGCGGATTTAAAAGTTTGCAACATATTTCATGCGGGCGATGGCAATCTGCATCCGCTGATCATGTTCGATGCCAATGACACCGCAAGTTTTGCGCGCGCGGAAAAACTGGGCATGGATGTGCTGCGGCTATGCGTGGAACTGGACGGGTGTTTGTCCGGCGAGCATGGCGTGGGAATCGAAAAGCGCGACCTGATGGGCGTGCAGTTCACACCGACGGAGCTGCATCAGCAGCGGCGCATCAAGGACGCTTTCGATCCGGGTTGGCTGCTCAATCCGGCCAAGGTTTTTCCGTTGCAGTGAAGGTTGTTCTTTTTTGAAAAAAAGAACCAAAAAACTTTTTCCAGTCGGCGTGCCGCTTTGACCGAGGAAGGGCTCCGGGAACAGGTTTGCGACGCTTACAGAAAGCGCGAGCCAATCATTATTCAGGGTGGCAATACCAAGGCGGCCATGCTGCGGCCGGTGCAGGCGGCACGCACACTCAGCCTGAGCGGCCACACAGGCGTGACACTTTACGCGCCCAAGGAACTGGTTTTTGCAGCGCGCTCCGGCACGGCGATGGCGGAAATCGATGCCACACTGGCTGCCGGCGGACAGCACATGATCGCCGAGCCGCCCGATTATTCGCGCCTTCTGGGCGCGTCAGGCGCGCAGACGCTGGGCGGCGTGGTCTCGGCCAATTTCTCGGGGCCGCGGCGCATCGCCTGGGGTGCGGTGCGTGACCACGTGCTCGGCGTGCGCGCCATTAACGGCACGGGCGAGCTTATCCGCAGCGGCGGGCGCGTGCTGAAGAATGTCACGGGGCTCGATTTGTGCAAGCTGCTCACCGGCGCGCACGGCACGCTTGGCGTGCTGAGTGAAATTACGCTCAAGGTGCTGCCGGCGCCAGCGGATAGCGCGTCTGTCGTCGTGCGCGGCCTGGACGCGGATGCGGGGGTGCGCGTGCTCTCGGCGGCACTGGGTTCGGCGTTTGGCGTGTCGGGGGCGGCGTATTTGCCCGCGGGCTCCGCGGCGCGGCTGGGCGAAATTGGCAGTCTCACGTTGATCCGCATCGAGGAGAGCGCGCATTCGGTGGCTTATCGGTCGGAGCGGCTGCGCGCCGACGTGGCGGGCGATGGCGCCGCGGTCGACATCTGGCCTGCCGCGCGCAGCGCGGAGGTGTGGCGCGCGGTGCGGGACGCCGATGTGCTGAATGCCGCGCCGGAGGACGCGGTGTGGCGCGTCTCCGTGCGGCCCTCGCGCGGGCCGGCGGTGTTGGCGGCCATCGAACGGGCGGACGGGACAGGATTCCTCGATTGGGGCGGCGGCCTGGCCATCGTGGCGGGCCCGGCGCGCGAGCAGATGCATGCGGCGGTCATTGCGGCGGCGCGCGAGGCTGGCGGGGTGTGGATGTTGCTGCGCGCGCCCACGCCGTGGCGTGCTGCCGTTGCGGTGGTGCCGACGGAGGCGCCGGCGCTCTCGGCTATCACAAGACGCGTAAAGGCGGCGTTCGATCCGGCGGGCATATTGAATCCGGGGCGGATGTTTGCGGGGGTTTAGGTGCGGCAATACGATGGCAAAGGGCGGATAACTGAAGAATTGAGGGAGATGTGCTATCCGCCCCAAACCCCCCTCGATTCTGGGAAGTCGTTTCAAATAATGACGGGGGGTCTGGAGGGGATGGCACATCTCCTCCAGCCTTCCCACACGCCAAGCAAAGCACGGAGCTGTGCTGGGCAAATGGGCTTCGAAACGACACAAACCTGCAACGCACACGCCGTATCGATCAACGCCCTATCCACATCGGCGGTGATCAGCGCACATGCCGGCGTGGCCGCTCCGTGCAGCCGGGAAATATATTCCAGCCTGAAGGTTCAGAGCAGCCGGACGACGATGGGCATCGACATGAAGCCCATAGCGCGAAAAGTCTTCGGCGAGCAGCGCTAGCACCTGGGCCTGACGCGGCGTGATGACGGGGATCGCTCCCGTTCGCGCGCAGCCGCCGAAGGCCAGTCTTCCCTGCAGCATCGTCTCAACGGCCAGGTCTTGGTCAACGATCAGAACATGAGCCTGTCCGCGGCCACGGCGTTGTTTACCGGCGATGTGATTTACGGCGGCGCGCTTGGGAATGTCGACGATCAGTTGCAGGTTCAGGGTCAACCTGTCGGTGACCGGCACGGGTGGCGGCTTCTGGGGCGGCATCGTCGTTTCAGGATAAAAATTCGCAAGAAACGGAGGGGGGGATGACGCATCCCCCCTAGCCTTACGTCACCTGATAAACCCGCACCATCGGATCGTCATTGACCACCACGGCCTCCTGGCTTTCCACCGGCCGAGGCACCCCCATGCCGCGCGTAATGTCGGTATCCGCCCGCCCGCCGCCGTGCAGTCCGCCCACCGAGCCATAATCGCCCGACATGATGCCGCCGGCCGTAATGCCGCCGCTGCTCGCCGCATCGCCGAGGCCGCGTGCGCTCAGCCAATAGCCCTGGCCGTCATGCACCCCACTCCAGCCCTCATCGACCCATTCGCTGGCCCTGTTTTCGATATTGATCGGATGAGACGCGGTAAGGGCGGCCTGCGCCCGCGCCAGATCGGCCTCGCCCACATCGGCCATGACCAGTGGATGACCGCGCGCTACCCCCTCGGCATAGGGATGGGCATGCCGATCCGGCACCAATTTGCTCTTCAGCGATCCCCATAGGCCACTGCTGGACTCGGCGGGGATTTCCGCATGTCCCCGATCGAGCACGAGGATGCAGCCCTCGCCCACGCCGGCGGCGATCAGCGCGTCGCGCGCCGCGCGCGCCGCGGCCAGATCCTCGAATTGTGCCGCGATGTGGTGTGTAGGGCCGGTACTCATGCGCTCGCCTTCCAATTAGAGGTCGATGATGTGATCCGGCAGCGCCAATCCGAAGCAAGGCGGCCGGAACGTGTTGCGCCCGATGATGGCACCATTTGCCCCACCTTCGGCAATGCCCCTGATTGCCCCGACCAGCACGTCGGTATCCGTATTTATTCCCTTCGTTCGAGTTAATCCAAGGCGGCTCCTCTGTCACCCAGCCACTTCGCCAGCCGCCGCCCCGCGCCCGGCACGGCGAGGTCCAGACTGGGGGGCGCCTGATCCAGGATGACGGCACCGCGCCTTCCGGCCATCGCTCTCACCTCGTTCAGGATGGCAGGAGGCGCGCGCAGCACCAGCCTCTTCTGACCGGCCCGCAGCGCCTCCAACGCGCGTCCTGCCGCACTGCCGCAGTCCAGGATATCGGGGTGGTTCGGGCCCGCCGCGACGATCAGGGCACGCCACCAGCCGGCGCCGGCATAGACCGCCGCGGACGGGGCCGAAAGCAGGGTGACCGGAAGATTTGGGGCGAGCGCCTTTTGAGCGTGGGCCAGGCTGTGGATGATCACCGCCGGCGGGTCGCCTGCTTGACCCGGCCGGTCGGGCGGGCTTGTGTTCACGATCGTTGCCAGCGTGGAGCGCGGATGTCGGGGCGGAACGGGCCGGATGAGGCTGCCCGGCTGGAGGTGGCGCTGGCAAGAATTGCACGTGCCCTGGCCCGGCCGCGCGGGCCGGCGGCCTTGCGCAATGAGGGCGCGCGGGCGACACAGCCGCCGGATGCGGCCGTTCTGGCCGCGCGGCTGGATAAGCTGATTGCCGAACTACGCGCCCTTTTGGGGCCGCATGAGTTTTGAGGAGGGCGCGCCGTGGCGCAGGTGACGATACGCATCAACGGGTATGCCTACACGGTGGGCTGCGACGACGGGCAGGAGGCGCATCTGATGCAGATGGCCGGCAGCGTCGAGGAGCGGATCAATAGCATAAAGGCGATCGGCGGGCAGAGCGGCGAGTCCCGGCTGCTGGTTTTGGCTTCGCTTTTGATGGCGGATGAATTGCATGACCAGACGATATTGCTGGAGCGGTTGAAGGCGGAATTGAGCCGGGGGCCGGAGGTGCAGCGGCGGCTGGCGAAATTGGCCGACCGCGCGGAGGAGATAGCGGCGCATTTGGAAGAGTAAGAAAGAAAGGGCTTCTTTTTTGAAAAAAAGAAGCAAAAAACTTTTGAAAGTTTTTTGGTCCTTTTTTTCAAAAAAGGACTGCTTTCTTCCTTGATTGGCAGCGCCTATCTGGCGGCCGAGGGTTTTGCGGAACCTCTTGCCGAGGAGTTGGCGAGGCGCCGCGTGGACGTGGCGGCCTGGCACGGACGATTGGCGCTGTGCGAGGCGCCGCCGGTGCAGGCGGCCTGGTCGATCAATACCTGGCTGGTGCCTTGTGAAATCGCGGTGGGCTCGATCGGGCAGGCGGCGGATGCGCTGCGCGCCATCCAGCGCAATTGGGGCGGCTATCAAGCTGCGCATTTTCGGCGAGCGGCGCTGATTGCGCACCGCCTGCCCGTGATCCGCGCGCGCAAACTGGTTTTTCCTCAGGCGGCGCCAGGCGGACATTTGGGGGCTTGGACGTTGCTGGCGCCCGATTTGCTGCTGGCCAGCCCGCGGCAGAGCAGTGCCTTCGTGAACGGCGAAGTGGCGTTCGAGGAGGATCGGACCGGCCCGCCTTCCCGCGCGTATTTGAAGTTGTGGGAAGCGTGCACGCTGCTGGGCGCATGGCCCGTGCCAGGGGAGCGGTGCTTCGATTTGGGAGCCGCGCCAGGCGGGTGGAGCTGGGCGATTGCGCGTCTGGGCGCGGAGGTGGTGGCGGTGGATCGAGCGCCGCTGGATGCGGCGGTGCGCGCGATGGCGGGCGTGGTGGAGCGGCGGGAGAGTGCCTACGGGATCGATCCGCTGAGCGAGGGGGACGTGGACTGGGTATTTTGCGATGTGATCGCCTATCCTGCGCGGGTATTAGGGATAGTGCGGCGATGGATCGATTCGGGGCGGGTGCGGCGGATTGTGTGCACGGTGAAGTTCCAGGGCACGACGGATCATGACAGCGCGGGAGCGTTTGCGGGCATTGCGGGCGGCCGGCTCGTGCATCTGTTTCACAACAAGCATGAGCTGACCTTTTTGTGGCGGCGCGAATGAGTGACGAGGAGGCAGGAGGGCGTTGCGGGTGTCTCCCCGCTATTCTTCCGTGTCTGGCCTTGATCGTTGTTGCGGCACATGCGCACGCGCAGGAGGTGCGAGATTTCAACACCGATACGCCCGGCAAGGGGTACACGCCCTACACTGTGGCGCCCGGATACTTCCAGATCGAAAGCGACAGCTTCCATATTACGGAGCAGGGAAACACGCAGGTGATCGAGACGCTTGATCCTGCGTTCAAATATGGTCTGACGAGCAACATAGAGGTTGATCTGCAGATCAACGGTTTTCTGAACATGCAAACGACGGTCGATGGGCGGACGGTCAGCCTGAGCGGATTTGGCGATACCGTGCCGAGCGTGAAGTGGAATGTGATCGGCAATGATCGCGGCGCGTTCTCGGGCGCGGTCAAGGCCGGGTTCAAGATACCGACGGCATCGGCCGGGCTGGGGACCGGGGCGGTGGAGTATTTCGTGGCCTTGCCGGCGCAGGTATCGCTGCCCGGAAATTTCAGCCTGGGCGGGCAGGCAGAGATTGATCTGCTGAAGAACCAGGCCGACACGGGGCACAGTTTCAACTACTCGGAAATCGTCTCCGTGGGGCGGCAGTTTGGCAAGGCGACGTTGTCGGTCGAGGGGTTTGCCGACAGCGCGACCGACCCGAACGTGCACGCGTATTATACGGCGGATTTGGGGGTGTCGTATGCAGTGACGCCGGTGATATTGGTGGCGTTCGGCACGTATTTCGGGCTGAACCGGTTTGCGCCGCGTATCGAAGCGTATTCGAGTTTCGGCTTCAGGTTCTAACGCAGTCGAAACATTACGGACGAAATAAAGATGGTGACGCTGAAAGGCGCAGGCTTGTGTCGGGCAAAAAGATGACGGGGGGTCTGGGGGGACCGGCTCGGTCCACCCAGTGCTTCATTACACGAACCTATTTCAACTCCGACAGCGTGCTGATCACCCGCTCCACCATGCCATAGGCAATGGCCTCCTCCGCGCTCATCCAATAATTGCGGTCGGTGTCTATTTCCACTTTTTCGTAGGGCTGCCCAGTCTCTCTGGCGATCTGGCGGTTCAGGCGCTCGCGCATCTTGACGATCTCGCGCGCTTCGATGCCGATATCGACCGCAGGGCCGCGCACGCCGCCCATGGGCTGATGCAGCAGAAAGCGCGTCTGCGGCAGGCAGAAGCGGTGCTTCTTGCGCCCGGCCAGAAAGATCAGCGCGCCGGCACTGGCCACCCAGCCGGTGCCGATCATGCGCACCGGCGCCTCGCTGTCCACGAAGCGGATCATGTCGTGAATGGTGTCGCCGCTTTCGACATGGCCTCCGGGAGAGTTCACGTAAACGTCGATCGGCTCGCTGCCAGCGCTGGCAAGGGCGAGGAGGCGGCCGGTGACGTCACGCGCCACGCGGTCGTTGATGGCGCCGAAGATCAGAACCTTGCGCTGCTTGAGCAGGCGGTGCTCGAGCTCATTGACCAGGCCCGAGAGCGTGCGGTTGCCTTCGGGCTCCTTGATGTC
>CAXUNZ010000050.1:0-17537 GCA_964252525.1 uncultured Acetobacteraceae bacterium | reverse complement strand
CCCTGCAAGCGCCACGTGCACAGCGCGGGCGCGCTGCACACGGCTCATGCCGGCAAACGCGGAGGCAGCAAGACGAACCGTGAAGTGTGTCTCCCCGCCCGGCGCGGCGCCGGCATGGCCGGCGTGATGCGCACTGTCATCGATGATGTCCATTTCGGCCGGCGCGAACGCCTCCTGCAGGCTGGCGCGCATGCGGGCGGCGCGGCTCGGCTGGGCGGGATCGGGCATGTGGCGCGGCCTCCTTCTCTGCGTCGGCGTGCGGCCTTGTCGTGGCCGGGCGGGTTCGCACATAAGGTCCCATGACCCGGCGCACAAACCGAGCGAGGGCCTATGCCCCCGATCCGGAGGCGCCTGGCCATATTTGCGACATCCCCGGTTGCGAGATGGACGGCGAATATCGCGCGCCGAAATCGCGCACCAATCTGCGCGAATATTTCTGGTTCTGCCTGGAGCATGTGCGCGCCTACAACGCCTCCTGGGACTACTACAAAGGGATGTCGGCCGCGCAGATCGAAGCGCATATGCGCGCCGACACAGGCTGGCAGCGGCCGACCTGGCCGCTGGGCCGGCTGGGCGGCGGCGGCGTGGAGGCCGAGCTGATCCACGCCGGCCTGGATATTTTGCATGGTGCCGGTCCGCGCCGCCGCACCCCGCCGGCGCCGCCCGTGCCGCCGGAACTGCGCCAGCCGCTCGATGCGCTGGGACTGCGCTGGCCGGTGTCGCTGGACGATCTCAAGACCCGCTACAAGGCGCTGGCCAAGCGCCACCACCCCGATGCCAATGGCGGCGACCGGGGCGCGGAGGAGCGGCTCAAGACGATCAATCTGGCCTATGCCGCCCTGCGGACGCATTTGGTGGCTGACACTGTGGTTTGACCGGGGGGCTGTGGCGGTGCGCCTTGTTTGATGCGCCTGAGCACCTGCACTACCCTTTGCCCCCAGAGAGACAGGACCGCCACGCTTCATGAACAAGATGCCCGCCTTCGACCAGAGCGGCGTGCTCGCGCCAGATACGCAGATCGACGCTCGCGCGACCTTCGGCATCGACGTCGATATGGCCGTCCCGGCCTTTGGCACGCGCATGGATCATGTGCCCGATATCGACGACACGTATCGTTTCGACCGCGAGACCACTGTGGCGATCCTGGCCGGCTTTGCGCACAACCGGCGCGTGATGATCCAGGGTTATCACGGCACCGGCAAATCGACCCATATCGAGCAGGTCGCCGCCCGCCTGAACTGGCCCTGCCTGCGCGTAAATTTGGACAGCCACATCAGCCGCATCGATTTGATCGGCAAGGATGCCATCGTGCTGCAGGACGGCAAGCAGATCACGCAGTTCCGCGAGGGCATTCTGCCTTGGGCGCTGCAGCACCCTTGCGCGCTGGTGTTCGACGAATACGATGCCGGCCGGCCGGATGTGATGTTCGTCATCCAGCGCGTGCTCGAGGTCGAGGGACGGTTGACGCTGCTGGACCAGAACCGGGTGATTAGGCCGCACCCGTCATTCCGGCTGTTTGCGACAGCCAATACGGTGGGACTGGGGGACACGACGGGGCTGTATCACGGCACCCAGCAGATCAATCAGGGACAGATGGACCGCTGGTCGATCGTGGCGACGCTGAACTATCTGCCGCACGCGCAGGAGACGGCCATCGTCATGTCGAAGATGGGTGTCGACGCGAAGGATACGGCCGCCCGCAAGCTGATCGAGAACATGGTGGCGCTGGCGGATCTGACGCGGGCGGGATTCATCAACGGAGATTTGTCGACGGTGATGTCGCCGCGCACGGTCATCACATGGGCGGAGAACGCCCGGATTTTCAAGGATGTGGCGTTCGCGTTTCGGCTGACGTTCCTGAACAAGTGCGATGAGGCCGAGCGGACGACGGTGGCCGAGTACTACCAGCGGTGTTTCAATGCGGAGTTGCCAGTGAATGGGGTGGTGCGAAGGGCAGGGTGAGATAGGACAGTCCACAGCCTGACGCTCAGTGCGTTTTGCAAGCTAGATTGCGGCGGTGAAGGCAAGACAAGATGGGGGAGTGTCGCGTGAGGGCACCTGCTGCGTGATGCCACTCCCAAAGTATGCTAACTAACTCGGTTCCCCAACGCCAGCTCGGTGCTATGAGCGTCGAAACTCACGAGGGTCGCCTATGCCGGATGTTGAACTTCCCGCCCCGCAGGTGCGGTTTCAGGGCGATGCCGGCCAGAGCCCGCTCGCCACCGCGATGTGCCAGGCCTTCTATGCTGCCGTGCACGGCCAAAGCCGCCTGCCGCCCCGGCTGTTCGAGGTCGAGGGGTTTTCCGGCCGCAAGTTCCGCATGTTCCTGAACAATTTGTGCGCCAAGGTGGACCGGCCGCGCTACCTGGAGATTGGCGTGTTCAAGGGCGGCAGTTTCCTGCCCGCCATTTACGGCAACGCAATGGCGGCGACCGCACTCGATAACTGGTCCTGGCCACGATCCAATTTCGGCATGTTCAACGATTATCTGGCTGAGCTGTCCGGCGGCGTTGCGGTAACGTTGCTGAACCTGATTACCGTGCCGTGGATTTCGGCGCCATTGGCAATTTCAACGTGCTCTTCTACGATGGATCGCATGACGAGGCGGACCAGCGCGACGGCATGAAGCTTCCGAGCCAGGCGATGGACGACACCTACATTGTGATCGTGGACGATTGGAACTGGACGCATGTGCGCAAGGGAACGTTTGATGGACTGGCCGCTGCCGGCGCAAAAATAGTGGCATCGCTGGAGCTGTTCACGAATCTGAACGGCGAGTTGCCGCCAATGGCGTTTCGCGGCATGAAGAGCGATTGGCACAATGGCATGTTTGCGGCAACGGTTGTGAAGACGTGACACTGGCGTGGTTCGTCCGACACCAAAGCCTGGTGAAGCTGCTAAAGCCGTGAAAAGAATTGGTATAAGGCTGGGGGGAAAACCCCCAGCCTTATACCAACCCGCATCGACATTGACCTTTCCTAACCAAGAGAGAATCGGATGGGATGTGCCATCCCCCCGAAACCATGGTCAATTATTTTGCCGAACTCCAATTCATGACGGAGTCTTTGGGGAATGGCACACTCCCTTCAGCTTTTCTCTTTATCAATGATATGAGTCGGCCTCAACGCGGGCTGTATTAGGACTGTTTAGAACGACACCCGCACCCCCGCAAACCCGCCAACCGGCGCCCCAGGCGTCAGCGCGCGCGGATTGGCCGCGCCGGGCGCCTGCACGATCGGCACGCTGTCAGTGGGCGCAAAGGTGCCATAGGTCTCGTAGCGGGCGCCAAACATGTTCTCGATCTCGCCGAACACCTGCACGTTGCGCGTGACCTGGTAGGCCGTGTTGAAGTTGCACACCAGGTAGGCACTCGTCTTCTGTGCCTGATTGCTTTCGTCACCGAACAGGTACTGTCCGCTCGCCGCCAGGCCGGTAAAGCCGAGCGTCCATTGCGGCGTGGCCTTGAACTGGGTGCCGAATTTGGCCGCGTGCATCGGCACGCCCGGCAGGAAATCGCCCGGCCTGACGAAGTAATTGCCATTGGCATCCGCAACGGGGTTGTCTTCGTTGCTCAGCACCAGCGGGGTTTCGAACGTTGCCGCGGTATAGGTGTAGTTGGCATAGATCATCCAGCGCTTGTTGGTCCATTCGATGGAGCCTTCGGCGCCCTGGCGCAGCGTTTGCCCCACATTGCGGAAAAACGCGCGGCCGATGGTCACCGAGGTCACGAACTGGATGTCGTCATCGTTTTCCGTGCGGAAATATCCGGCATGGCCCGTCAGCTTGCCGCCGAGAAGTGGCGTCTTGTAATTCACCCCCGCTTCGACCGTGTGGGAAACCACCTGCTTGAGGTTCGGGTCGCCGACAAAGAAATTGGTCAGCGAGCAGGGTGAATTCGGGTTGGCGCAGGAAAGCTCGGAGGGAGTCGGCGCGCGGTTCGATTCCGCATAGCCGGCGTAGAGAGATAGACCGGGCGCGAGCTTGTAGGTCAGTCCGCCGCCCGGATTGAAGCGGTTGAAGCTGTGATTGCCGTTCAGCGCGGTGCCGATCCTGTCATGCAGGTCGATGGAAGCATAGTTGAAACGGCCCGATATCGTGGCGGCCAGACGGGAGGTGACATCGAGCGTGTCGGTCATGAACACCCCGGCATAATCGTTCGTCGTATGCACGGAGACGGGGGAGATGCTGTTATCGGCCTGATCGATTTCGATGTTGGGGATGGGGATATAGTCGCGATCGAGCGTGAAGCCGCCAAGATAGGTTTCGGCGGAGAAGTTCGACACGCCCCCGTCATAGCCCGCCCCGACCACGAGGTGGTTGCCCAGTCCGAACACCTCCCGCGTGGTCGTGAACTGCGCCGTGCCGCCATAGGAATCGCTGCGCGTGTCGGTGACGTTCAGCACCGAATAGGGGCCGCCATCGATAAATTCGCTAAAGCCGTACTTTGTATAGTAGGGACTGTTGAACAGGACGTTGTGGATGGGATTGCCGCGCGTGTCGGTCAGAACCTCGTCGTCCTCGCAGACATAGGCGGTATTATTGGCGCAGACATTCTCGTCGCCCGCGTCGCCATTATAGGTCAGTTGATCGAAGTAGCTATAATAGGCGTTTGCCTGTATGGAATCCGTGTCGTTGAGGTGGAAATTGCCTGACAGAATGCCGCGAAAATAGCGGTTGCGCGTTTCGTCGGGATAGGTGAAGACGGCGGCGCGGTCCGCGTCCAGCAATTCAACCGGGGTTGTGCCGTTGCCGGTCAGGTTGTTGTCGGCATAGATGCCGGTCGCGTGCAATTCGGCCGCATCGGTGCGCCAGCCCAGATCGGCAAAGACCTGCCGCAGCTGAGAGGGCGAACTCTCGCGCCAGCCATCGTTGTTAATGCCCGTGACCGCGATATAGGCGGCGGCATTGCCCGACTGCACGCCATACTGCCCGGAGAGCTGGATGCGGCCGAAGGAGCCGCCGGAGACTTCGACCTCGGTGCCCGGCGAATTGAACCCGTCCTTCATCCGCACCGACACCGCGCCGCCCAGTGCGTTCAGGCCGAAGGCGGGATTGGAGCCGACCACGTCGATGTCGCGAATGGCGATGTCGGGGATCAGGTCCCAATTCGTGGTATCGGCGAAGGATGCGTTGAAGCGGGTGCCGTTGACGTAGGTGGCCAAGCCTTGCGCATCGCCGGCGAGCGGAGAGGCCTCGAAGCCGCGGAACAGCAGGTTGGGCTGAAACTCGTTGCCCACCGCCTGATCCAGATCGATGCTGGAGGCGTTCTCGTTCAAGGCGCGGGTGGCGTTCGCGGGACCGGTGCGGTCCAGATCGGCGGTACCAAGCACCACTGTCGCGGCCGGGATCTTGTCGCGGTCTATGCCCGTGCCAAGCAGAGGCGTGGGGGCGATGACCGTGATTTCTTCCGCCTGGGACGGCGCTGTTGGGTCCTGGCCAGCCGGGGGAGATGGTGTCTGGGCGGCGGCGGCGGCCGCCATCGCCATGCTGCTTCCTGCCGCGAGGAGCAGGCGCCGGACATGATGGCGCGGCGTGCCTCGGCCAAATCGGTGCCGCGCGCCGAAAGGATGGGCATTCATCTCTGTGGTCATTCCCCCGGAAGCAGGATGGCGGCGCCGCGCCGTGATGTTCCCACATGCCGGGTTTATGAGGGTCTGGCCGTCCGCAGTCGACGGGCGGTTTTCCCGGGAATCCGGTAAAAACTTCCCGAAATTCAGAGCGACGCGCTGTTCAAGGCGGCACGCCATTCGGCCGAGGAGGGCGCCGGGTGACAGGCTTCGTGCTCGAGGCTGATTTGGTGATTGCAGGGGCGACCAGCTAAAATCGGCCCCCGAAGGCCCTATACCAGGAAGTCCGCGACCTTGCTCAAGCTGATCGAGATCGGCGAGGCCGCAGACGGCCGATCTCCGCCCAGAAAGGCGACATGACCAAAGACACCACCCGCGCCGAGGATTTCAAGCGCGCCACCACGGGTGCCGTGCGCGCGATGGCCCACGCCGCGGACATCCAGATCGCCTTTCAGCCCGGCCCCGCCGGCCTGGCTGGGAGGCGCGCACGCCTGCCAGTGCCCTCCCGCGCGCTGCCCGAGGCTGAGATGCAGAAGCTGCGTGGTGCCGCCGACAGCGTTGCCCTGCGCCTGCGCCACCACGATGATGCGGTGCACGCCCGGTCCCTGCCCGCCGAGCGGGATGCGCGCGTGGTGTACGATGCGCTGGAACAGGCGCGTGTGGAAGTGTTCGGCGCGCGGCACATGCAGGGGGTGGCGGCCAATCTGGCCGCGCGGCTGGATGAGATCTGCCGCGCCGAAGGCTACGACCGCATGACCCGCAAGGACCAGCTGCCGCCATCCCAGGCGCTGGCCATGCTCGCGCGCGAACGCATGACAGGCCAGGCCAGTCCGGAGGCGGCGCGCTTCATCCTCGATCTGTGGCGCCACGGCTTGGGCGATCAGGCGAATGCGGCTCTGGACCAGCTTGCCCAAGCCGCGGGCGATCAGTCGGCATACGCCCACGCCGCGCGGCGCCTGCTGGCCGTGCTGTCCATGGCCGAGGCCGAAGCGCAGGCCGAGCCCGAGCCGCAGGAGGAGCAGTCGGAGGATACCGGCGAGCAGAGCGGCGCACAGGACAATCCGACCGACGCCGAGGGCCAGACCCAGAGCGAGCAGGACCAAATGCTTGCGGCCAGTCCGCAGGAAATGGAGGGCGAGGCGGCTGACGAACAGACCGCCCAGGACGACCAGGAGGCCACGGCCGACGCCCAGGGCGACGACCAGCCCGCCGGTCCGCAGCCGAGGCGCGAGCGGCCGGACGACGAGCCGTCAAGCCATTACCGCGCCTATGCAAGGCAGTTCGACGAGGAGATCGCCGCCGAGGATTTGTGCGATGCCGACGAGCTCGCGCGCCTGCGCCAGCAGCTCGATCAGCAATTGCAGCATTTGCAGGGTGTGGTCTCCCGCCTGGCCAACCGGCTGCAACGGCGCCTGATGGCGCAGCAGACGCGGGCGTGGGAATTCGACCTCGAAGAGGGGATGCTGGACGCGGGGCGCCTGGCGCGCGTCATCGTCAACCCGATGCAGTCACTGTCCTACAAGCGGGAGAGGGACACGGATTTTCGCGATACCGTGGTGAGCCTGCTGATCGATAATTCGGGCAGCATGCGCGGGCGGCCGATCACGGTGGCCGCCATGTGCGGCGACATATTGGCGCGCACGCTGGAACGCTGCGCGGTCAAGGTGGAAATCCTGGGCTTTACCACGCGCGCCTGGAAAGGCGGGCAGAGCCGTGAGCGCTGGGTGCATGACGGCAAGCCGCGCAATCCCGGGCGGCTGAACGACCTGCGGCATATCGTCTACAAATCGGCCGATGCGCCGTGGCGCCGGTCCCGCCGCAATCTGGGCCTGATGCTGCGCGAGGGATTGCTGAAGGAGAATATCGACGGCGAGGCGCTGCTTTGGGCGTGCCGGCGGCTTGTCAACCGGCCAGAGCACAGGCGCATTCTGATGGTGATCAGCGATGGCGCGCCGGTTGACGACAGTACGCTTTCGGTCAATCCGGGTAATTTCCTGGAACGGCATTTGCGCGAGGTGATCCGCGAAATAGAAGGGCGCGATGTGGTCGAGCTGATCGCGATTGGCATCGGCCATGATGTGACGCGCTATTACCGTCGCGCGGTCACGATCGTGGATGCGGAGGAACTGGGCGGGACGATGATGAAGAAATTGTCCGAGCTGTTCGATGAGGATGCGGCGGAGGCCTGGATCAGGGCAACGATGGAGCGTGCGCCGCTGCTGGCGTGAAGGAAGACCTGGCGCGGCGTGGCGTCGCCTGCGGATTCTTGCTTTCCTAAAACGTCCGTTAACGATTTTTCAACCAAACGCCGCCATCCTGGCCGTGCCGCAAAATGCAATGGCGCAACCAGGCCGGCCTCACGCCCCGGCGGAAAATCGGAGCGGACAACATGTCCAACCTCGTGCTCGAAATGCGTTCTGGTGACATGATGGTGGTTAACGGTGCCGCCATCCGCTTCCGTGGCAAGACGCGCATCGAACTGACCGCGCATGCCCGTTTCCTGTTCGGCCGCCAGATCATGCCGCCCGCCGAGGCCGACAGCCCCGCACGCCGCATCTACTATGCGTTGCAGACGGCCTATATCGGCGACGATGACGAACGCCGCTGCGGCATGGCCGAAGCGCGCCTGCGCGCCGGCGAATTCAAGGAGGCGACGACACCGGCGCAAGCCGCGGCGTTGCTGGATCAGGCGATCGCCTTCGCGGAGACGGGCAGGAACTACCAGGCGCTGCGCCTGGCCCGCCGCGTTGTGCAGCACGAGGATGCGGTGCTCGGCCGCGCGCCCAGGTCGCGCTCCGCCGAGTCTCAGGATTTACGCGAAGAGCGATAGGAGCGGATCGGACGCGGTCGTGCCCGTGTTCGACGTGCCTGAACCGGCCGCCTGGCCCAGAATCGTCAGCAGGCTGCCCGCGGTGGTATCGGAGTTAGAAAATGCGTTGAGAAGGCTGCCGGCCTGGGGCGTGGTGTCGACCGGCCCATTGGCGAGCTGTTTCTGCACGATATAGGTTTCGGCCAAGTGCTGCACATAGCTTGGCTTTTTCAGATCGGCGATCGGCAGCTTCTGCTTGAGCAAGGCGGTCTGCTGGTCGAAGGACAGGTTGTCATAGGCGCTCAGCGGCAATCCCACGGCGGTTACGGCGACATTGAGGAGCTGCTGATCGGATTGCAGCTGGGTGTAGGAGGTGAGCGAGCCAGCCGTGCGGGTGAAATAGAGCGCCGCCTGCAGACCGTTATCCTGCCCGCCGGCGGCACCGCCGGAGCCGAGGCTGTTTTCAAAACCATAGAGCTGATAGGATTTCACGACGGCGGCCACGCCGGCGGTCGTGGCGAAAGGCGGCGGCGACCAGCTGTGCATCGCCTTGGCGAAAGCGAGATATTTGGCATTGCCGATGCGATGCGCGGTGGAGCCCGCGCTGGAGGGATCCTGCGTCAGCAATTGCTTGACCAGCGCTGTCGAGCCGACCAGGTCACCGATGCCGAAAGCGCCGAGCACGACGCTGAGTGCCTTGTAGTCGCCCTGCAATTGGGCGGGCGTGGTGATGCTGGCGGCGTGCTTGGTGAAATAGGCGGTCAGCGCGGTTTCCTGCGGGCTGCTCAGGGCATAGCTCGCCGCCTGCTTGGCCTCATTGGCGCTGTAGCTGACATATTGTTGGATGGGGGAAATCCCGAGCGCGCCGCTCATGATCGTGGCTCCTTGTGGTCGGGGACGGCCGACACGGCGATGGCATTGGCGTTGCGTCGTAGAATGCGGGCGCTGGGTTAAGCCTTTCCTTAAGGTTTGCCGGTCATCCTGGGGTCTTCTAAAACCCGATCGGGAGAAAACCCCCCATGTCGCTCTTTTCCATAAACACCAATCTTGGCGCTCTGGCGGCCTTGGCTTCGCTCACCGAGACGAAGCAGGCGCTCAGCCAGACGCAGAACGAGATTTCGACGGGCCAGAAGGTCGCCAGCGCGTCCGACAATCCCGCGATCTATTCGATTGCCAACACCATCAATTCCAACATCGCAGGCCTGTCCGCGGTGTCGGATTCGTTGAACTTCGGCTCGCAGGTGGTCGGACTTGCGAGCTCGGCGGTGACCAACGTAAGCTCGGTGTTGCAGAGCTTGCAGGCGACCGTGACCACCGCCAACCAGTCGGGCATCGACCTGAACACGCTTCAGGCTCAGGTCAAGAATCTGGTCGGCAGCATCAACACCTATGCCAATCAGGCCAGCTTCAACGGCGTCAACCTTCTGGCGGCGACAACCGGCAATGGCGTTACGTCCAATACGCTCAACGTCGTACAGAGTGTGGATGGCGGCGTCTACAGCGTGGGCAATCAGATCAACGCGCCGGGCAGCTCGTCCAACCATAGCCTGACCGATGCGCTGAACCTGTCCAGCCTGAGCGTATTGGGCGGCGCGTCGGGCAATATCGGCACGAACGTGGCCTTCGGCACCGGCACGGACGTGTTCGCCACGTTCGACCCCAGCGTGTCCGGTGGCACGAACACATCGCCTGCCACCAACACCAACGCGGAACTGCAACTCACGGCCACCGATACGTCCAGCGGCAGCCCCGTCACCAAGACCTACTCCTTCGAGTTCGTCGATGACGCCACGGCCGGCACGCAGCTGCAATCCGCGCCGAGCACGAACAATGACGTGATCGCGGTGCATTTCAACAGCGGCACTGATTCGACCAACCAGATCGTAGCACATTTGCAGACGGCATTGTCCGAGAACGGCTTCGGCGTTGTCCAACAGCAGGACGGTTCACTGAATATCGTGGGCAGCGGCTTGACACGCGCCGATTTCGGCACGGTGTCGGCGGGAACTTTCACGTCGGGCAGCAACACCACGCAGGGGACGGCCACCGCAAGTGCCGGTGTGACCGTGACCGCCTTGACCACCAACCAGTCGGCGGTGACCGCCGTACAATCGGCGGTGACCAAGCTGAACGCGATCGGGGCGAGCCTGGGTGCTGCCGCACAGCAGATCACGGGCATCCAGAACTTCACCTCGTCCTTGTCCTCGGCGCTGACCGCGGGCGTGGGCGCGTTGACGGACGCGGATCTGGCTGCCGAGAGCGCCAAGCTGACCTCGCTGCAGACCAAACAGCAGCTGGCGACACAGTCGCTTTCCATTGCCAACCAGCAGCCGCAATCGCTTTTGTCGCTGTTCAAGTAAGACACGCTGAAAGGCTGCGGCCGGCGCAACGCCGGCCGCAGCCGACTTGCCAGGACACATCATCGGCGCGCCCTCGCCACCCAAGATGGCGGCGTGGCTGGGTTCAGGGAGGCGACCATTCATCCAGGTGCCGCACGCTACCGCCAAGCCAGCCGCGAGGCCGTCTCGGCGCGCGACACGGAAATTGCCGCTTTCAGCGCAATCAACCGCCTGCTGGATTCGGCGGAAGACGAACCGAATCGCATCCGCGCGCTCGGCCGCAATCATGAACTCTGGTCGATGCTGGTCAAGGATTTGGCGCTCGACACCAACAGATTGCCGGATGCGATCAAGGGCAACCTGCTCTCGCTAGGCCTGTGGTCGATGCGCTACTCCACGCTGGCGATCCTGCAGAAATTGCCGGTCGAGCCGCTGGTCGAGGTCAACCGGAATATTGCCGAGGGATTGACGCTTCAGGCCGCGCTGGCGCAGGCCACGCCGCTTGCAAGCCCGGCTACGGCCTGAACGTAAGAAAAATCGCGCGAGAAAAAGATTGGGGGAGCCGCGCGTGCTCCCCCATCTTTATGTTCCCGTCAGAGTGGATTTGCCGGGTTGCGGCTGGTGCGTGGCATAGGCCTTCAACTGCTTGGCAGAGGGGATGGAGTTGGTGACATCGCCTTTATCGTCGGTAAATTGCAGCACAACCAGATTCAGCGCCAAATCCAGATGCAGACTCGGATTGAGTAAAGGACGCTGCGATGCGGCAGACTGGCCGCTTGCGACAGGCACGGCCTCGGCGCTTGACACCTTTGCCGGTGCCACTTGCGCCGGCGGCGCGGTCGTGCGCGGTAGTATCGGGGGAATGGCAACATCATTGGACACGGGAAATCCTTTCCAGGATGAGGGCCGCACGCATTTTCGACCCGTGTCTCAGACTACGCGCTGAGTGTTACCAAACCGTTTTCACCAGCTGGCGGAATCGAACAGTTCCCCGCCCCGGCTGGGTCACAAGAGCGCTTCCAGAAAGGGCCGTCAGCCGGACGGACTGGCGAAAACGGCTCCGCGGCGGCGTTCAGGGCCAGCGCACCTCGGGCGGTAAACTCATCAGGATGGCCTCCACGTTGCCGCCGGTCTTCAGGCCGAAGGTGGTGCCCCGGTCGTGTAGCAGGTTGAACTCGACGTAGCGGCCGCGGCGGACGAGCTGATGGTCGCGCTCGGCCTGGGTCCAGGGCTGAGACACGCGGCGGCGGAGGATGGTGCCATAGCCTGCCAGAAACGCGCGGCCCACATCCTGGGTGAAGGCGAAATCCGCTTCGGCGCTCCCGGAAAACAGGTGGTCGTAGAAGATGCCGCCGGCGCCCCGGGGTTCGTTGCGGTGAGGCAGAAAGAAGTAGGTGTCGCACCAGGCCTTGAAGCGCGGGTAGTAGCTGGGATCGTGCGCGTCGCAGGCGGCACGAAAGGTGGCGTGGAACGTGGCCGCGTCTTCCTGGGCCTGGGGGGTATCCAGGCGCATGGGCGTCAGGTCTCCGCCGCCGCCGAACCAGCCTTTGGTCGTCACCAGCATACGGGTGTTGAAGTGGGCAGCGGGCACCAGCGGGCTTTGCATGTGCGCGACCAGGCTGATCCCGCTGGCCCAGAAGCGCGGATCTTGCTCCGCGCCTGGGATCTGGGCGCGGAATTCGGGCGAGAAAATGCCCGCGACGGTGGAGACGTTGACGCCGACTTTTTCAAAAACGCGGCCATGCATCAGACTTATGACGCCGCCGCCGCCCTCGGCGCCATCTTCGGTGGGGCGGGACCAGGCGCGGCGTTCGAATCGCCCGGCGGGGCGGTCGCTGAGAGGGCCTTCGGTCTGTTCGGCCTCGATGGCTTCGAAGGCGGCGCAGAACTGGTCGCGAAGGCCTTCGAACCAGCTCCGCGCCGCGGGCTTCAGTGCTGCATGATCCATCTTCGGGGTCTAACGCGTCACGGCGCCCCAAAGAAGACCGGGTCCCTCGGGGGGGATCATCGGGGTGGCGTCTCTCCCGGTGGGCTTGCCTTCCACCGGTTGCGCCGTCTTCATCCCCACCTTAATACGCTGCCCACCGAGCATCGCAGAAGGACGCCCCCATGGCCGGGCTGCAGAAGAGCACGCTGAAGAACCCGGTGTTGAACTGGGTGGACAGCCGGCTGCCCCTGATCAGTTTGATGTCGAAGGAATACGGCGCCTATCCAACGCCGAAGAACTTCAACTATTTTTGGAATTTCGGCGCGTTGGCCACGATCAACCTGGTGATCATGATCGCCACGGGCGTGTTCCTGGCGATGAACTACGATCCAAGCACCACGGGCGCGTTCGACAGCGTCGAGCGCATCATGCGCGACGTCAATTACGGCTGGCTGATCCGCTACGTGCATATGAACGGCGCCTCGATGTTCTTCGTGGTGATCTACATCCATATTTTCCGCGGCATGTATTACGGCAGCTACAAGGCGCCGCGCGAGCTGCTGTGGATGACCGGCGTCGTGCTGTTCCTGTTGCTGATGGCGACCGCCTTCATGGGGTACGTGCTGCCTTGGGGCCAGATGTCGTATTGGGGTGCGACGGTCATCACCAATCTGTTCTCCGCCTTTCCGGTCGTGGGCAATTGGATCGTGACCTTGCTGTGGGGCGGCTTCTCGGTGGACAACCCGACGCTGAACCGCTTCTTCGCGCTGCATTACCTGCTGCCGTTCATCCTGACCGGGGTGATCTTCCTGCATGTGGTGGCGCTGCATATCACGGGCAGCAACAATCCGCTCGGCATCGATGTCAAAAGCGAGCAGGACACGGTGCCGTTCCATCCGTATTACACGCTGAAGGACAGCGTGGGCATGTGCGTGTTCCTGCTATTCTTCGCGGTGATCGTGTTTTTCGATCCCAATCGGTTCGGCGAGGTGGACAATTACGTGCCGGCCAATCCGCTGCAAACGCCCAACGCCATCGTGCCGGAATGGTACTTCCTGCCGTTTTATGCGATATTGCGCTCGATCCCGGACAAGCTGACGGGCGTGCTGGCGATGTTCGGCAGCATCCTGATCTGGTTCGTGCTGCCCTGGCTGGACACTAGCCCGGTGCGCAGCGCGCGCTTCCGGCCGATCTACCGGCTGATGATGTGGGCACTGCCGATCGACATGGCGGTGCTGGGCATCGTCGGCCATCACCACCCGGAGCCGCCGTGGATCCTGATCGGCCGCGTGGCCACCGCTTGGTATTTCCTGCATTTCCTCTCGCTGCCCTTCGTCGGCTGGCTGGAAAAGCCCCTGCCGCTGCCCGAAAGCATCAGTCGACCGGTGCTGCCGCGGCGACCATCTGGCGGCGGTGGCGGCGGCCCGCTGCCTGCGGGTGCGGCGGCCAAGCCGGCGGAGAAGAACTGATGCGTGCCCTTACCCTGAGCGGCGCGGCCGTCTTGGCGCTGGCTTGCGGCGCCGCGCGCGCCACGGAAGAAGCGCAGCCCGACCTGCCCGATGTGAAATGGTCGTTTGACGGGCCGTTCGGCACCTATGACAAGGCGGCCGCGCAGCGCGGTTTTCAGGTCTATAACGAGGTGTGTTCGGCCTGCCACTCCATGCGGCTGATGAGCTACCGCAACCTCGAAGCCATCGGCCTGGAAAAGGCGCAGATCAAGGCGATCGCTGCGACCAAGACCGTCGCCGGCCCGCCGGATGATGACGGCAAGCCGACGACGCGGCCGGCCTTGCCATCCGACCGCTTCGTTTCTCCCTTTGCCAACGACAAGGCGGCGCGCGCGGCCAACAATGGCGCGCTGCCGCCCGACCAGTCGCTGCTGGTCAAGGCGCGTGATGGTGGGCCAACCTATATCTACGCTTTGGTCGGCAAGGGTTACGTCGATCCGCCGAAGGGCGTGAAAGTGCCGGACGGGCTGTACTATAACACGTATTTTCCCGGCCATAACATCCACATGCCGCCGCCGCTGTCGGATGGGTCGGTGACATATGCCGATGGCACCAAGGCGACCGTGGATCAGGAAGCGCGTGACGTGGCAACGTTCATGATGTTCGCGTCCAATCCGGAAATGGATCAGCGCAAGAATCTCGGTGTTCGTATCGTCGGGTTTTTGGCGCTGCTGGGATGTGTGACCTACGGCGCCAAAAGGCGGCTTTGGAAGGACGTCCACGACACTGATGACGATGACAAAAAGAAGTAAATAGGGGTAGAGGGTCTGCCCCTTTACTAAGCTGGGGCCTTATAGGCCAGACCCCCTTACTGGAGTACAGCTTGACCGTTGTGGGCATCATCGGCGGCTCCGGCCTCTACGACATCGAGGGCCTGACCGACCGCGCCTGGAAGCGCGTGACCTCGCCCTGGGGTGAGCCGTCCGACGAGGTGCTGACAGGCACGCTGGATGGCGTCGCCTGCGTGTTCCTGCCGCGGCATGGGCGCGGGCATGCGCTATCGCCGTCACATCTGAATTACCGCGCCAATATCGATGTGCTGAAGCGCTCCGGCGTGACGCACATCCTGTCCATGTCGGCGGTCGGCAGCCTGAAGGAAGAATTGGCACCCGGTCATTTCGTCATTGTCGATCAGTTCATCGACCGCAGCTTTGCGCGCGAGAAGAGTTTCTTTGGTGCGGGCTGCGTGGCGCATGTGTCCATGGCCGAGCCGGTGTGTCCATCGCTGGGCGACGCTTTGGAGGCCAGTGCGCACGCCGTGGGCGTTCCGGTGACACGCGGCGGAACGTATATGGTCATGGAGGGTCCGCAATTCTCCACGCGCGCGGAAAGCGAGCTGTACCGCAGCTGGGGATGTTCGGTGATCGGCATGACGAACATGCCCGAGGCCAAGCTCGCGCGCGAGGCGGAGATGCATTACGCGACCGTGGCGATGGTGACCGATTACGATTGCTGGCACAGCTTGCATGCGCACGTGACGGTGGATGAAGTCGTGCGCGTCATGCAGCAGAATGCCGATTACGCGCGCGCGCTGGTGCGTCACGCGGTGCCGCTTGTCGCGGCCGGTGAGAATGTGTGTGCGGCCGGTTGCGGCCACGCGCTGGAAAATGCGGTGATTACGCAGCCGGCGTTTCGGCATCCCGTCCTCATGAAGAAACTGGATGCGGTCATGGGGCGCTTGGCGTGATATAAGCGCAAGGGCGGTTAAGAAAGCACTTATTTTTTGAAAAAAAGAAGCAAAAAACTTCTGCTCGTTTGGAGCGTGTGTGTGACAACCGCCCGCGGCCAACTAACAAAAGTCTTTTTGCTTCTTTTTCTTCAGAAAAAGAAGAACCTTCCTTTTGGCCTTTTCAGCTAGGCAATCAGCGCAGACGCAGCATTTCTGCTACTTCTTGTCTACGGACGCCTTGTATATCTCGTCGATCGCCTTGCCCAGGGTTTCATCGAAGGCGCCCTCGCTCATCTGGACGCGGAGATCGTCGATCAGCGCGCGCGAAAAGCTCGCGATCATGCCGTGATTCGTCGCCAGAAGCGCGCACGCCTCCTGCCGCTTGTAGCCGCCAGACAAGGCAACAACCCGATGCACGCGCGCATGGCCAATCAACGGCGCGTAGAGATCGGGCACGGTCGGGATCGTCAATTTCAGCATGACCTTGCTGTCCGCCTCCAGCAAATCCAGCCGCGCGCGGATTTCGTCGCGCAGGATCGTCTCGGCCGCTGCCTTGTCCGGCGCCTTGATGGAAACCTCCGGCTCGATGATGGGCATCAGCCCGTAGGACGCGATCTGACGCGCCACATCGAATTGCTGGGCCACGATAGCGGCAATGCCCGTGCGTGAGGCGCCATTGATGACCGAGCGCATTTTGGTGCCATAAACCTCCAGGCCCTTCGCCCGCGTCAGCAGAGCGTCGAGTTGCGGCATCGGCTTCATCAGCCGCACGCCGTCCGCCTCGGCCTCCAGCCCCTTGTCCACCTTGACGAACGGCACAACGCCGCGGTCCTGCCACAGGTAGGACGGCGCGGGCTTGCCCCGGATCTGGCCGTCCATCGTGCCCTCGAAGAGGATCGCGCCGATCACCTTTTCGCCCGTAAAAGCCGGCGCGGTCATGATGCGCGCCCGCATGTCATGGATAAGCGCGAACATTTCGCCCTCGCCGTGATAGGCGTCTTCCGCAATGCCGTATTGGCGCAGGGCTTCGGGCGTGGAGCCTCCGCTCTGGTCCAGGGCGGCGATGAAGCCAGCCTTACCACCCATCTGTTCGCTGCTGTTCATGCCGTTCTCCATACAAACCGCGCGCTTGCGCGGACCTTCGGATGCATTATGGGGCACGCGGCCGGGAGAGACAAAGGCGCCCGGCATAAAGGCGGGGACAGCCTTGCCCCCATCGCCTCCGTCACCTTAGAAGCACCCATGCGCTTTACCGTCGATCGCCTGGACCACATCGTCCTGAACTGCTCGGACGTGGAACTCATCGCCGCCTGGTACCAGCGCGTGCTGGGCATGGAACGCGAGGATTTCGGCCCCGACCGGCGCTGCGCGCTGAAATTCGGCGGACAGAAGATCAACGTCCGTCCTGTCGATGCCGAGCATTGGGCCACCGCGCGCCAAGGCGTGGCCGGTGCGGCCGATCTGTGCTTCATCACCGCCGTCGGCCCCGTCGATGTCATTGGCCATCTGCACGAGCACGGCGTGGCCATCGAGGCCGGTCCGGTCAAGAAGCTGGGCGCCCTGGGCGAAATGAACTCGGTCTATTGCCGTGACCCTGATGGCAATCTGGTGGAGATTGCTTCTTATCTGGTGTGAGATCATGCAGGCGAAGACCTGGGTGGGATGTGCCATCCTCCCCAGACCACCCGTCTTCAGTAAGGGGTATCGCTTAATATCAC
>CAXUNZ010000049.1:379-17676 GCA_964252525.1 uncultured Acetobacteraceae bacterium | reverse complement strand
CCAGATGCCGCAGCACGACGCGCAAATCGAGATCGGCGCCGCGCGTTCGCCGCTGGGCGCCGCCGGTGCCGGTGCCGGTGCCGCCAGAGCCTGGCTGACGAACTCGCCCGGCGTGGAAGCGGCCGGCGAGCCGCCAAGCGCCACCCATAGAAAGCCGCCCGTCTTGACCACCAGCAACAGCCCCATGGCCGCGATCGTGGCCGGCAACAGGCGCGGGCGGTGGATGGGAATGCGCCTCATCGCGCCGCCCTCAGCGCGCGCAGCAGCTCCCGCTCGGCCTCACTGCGCAGGCGCGGCGCAACGTTGGACTCACCAGCAGATCCCGGCGCGCTGCCGCCCTCGGGCTGCACGGGGCTGGGCACGGACACCACGGGCGCCGGCCGCGCCGTCATCTGCGACATTTGCGCGGGCGCGCTTGTCTGCTGGTCGGCATACATGCGCGCCGAACGCACCCCGCCCTCCAGCCGCTCGGCCAGCCTGTCGCCGCGTTCGGTCAGAAAGCCCAGATCGTCGCGCAGGCGCTGCGCCAGCTCGATCTGACGCGCGATTTGCCGCCCCGCGCCATCGGTGGCCGTGCGCAGCCGCTCGATACCCGCCTCGGCCGCCCGCGTGCTTTCGTTGAACCCGGCCACCAGCTCCTCCAGCACAGCGCGGTCCCGCTTGAGCACGCCCAGAGCACGTTCCAGCCGCAAGGCGTGGAACAGCGTGGCACCCAGCAACAGGACCAGCGCCCCTTCCAGCAGAAATTGCGCGCCTTCCAATTTGCGCCCTCCGGGTTAGTGAACCATCAACGCTCGGCAGGGCCCGCCAGGGCCGCACCCGGAGCGCCGGGTCCCGTCTTGCGCATGTTGCTGTCCAGGCGCACCGCCACGCGGTTCTTGCGCCGCCCGACATGGCCATCGAAGAGATGCACGCTGCCGCAGCGCACCTGCACCGGCCCGCCCGCGGTGGCATTGAGCAAAATCCGCTGGCCCGGCTTGAGATCGACGACATCGCAGAGCCGCATCACCTGTTCGTCCAGCACCACTTCCAGCGCCACCTCGGTGCTCCACAACTCCTCGGCCAGGTGCGTCTCCCAAATCGAATCGCGGCCGAATTTCTCGCCCATGAATTGCTGCAGCAGCAATTCGCGCACCGGCTCCAGCGTGGCGTAGGGCAACAGCAGATCCATCCGCCCGCCGCGATCCTCCATATCGATGCGCAACCGCCCGAGTACCGCCGCATTGCTCAGCCGGCTGATGGCGGCGAACCGTGGATTGACCTCCAATCGTTCAAACCGGTACGTCACCGGGCAGAGCGGATCGAAACTCGCGGAGAGATCCGCCAGCACGACATGGATCAGCCGTTCGACCAGGTTGCGCTCGATCGTCGTGTACGGCCGCCCCTCGATGCGCATCGCCGCCGTGCCGCGCCTGCCACCCAGCAGCACGTCCACGATCGAATAGATCATGGCGGAATCGATCACCATCAGCCCGTAATTGTCCCATTCCTCCGCCTTGAAGACCGCCAGCATCGCCGGTAGCGGAATGGAATTGAGGTAGTCGCCAAAACGTAGTGAAACGATATTGTCGATCGACACCTCGACATTGTCGGAGGTGAAATTGCGCAGGGACGTGGACATGATGCGCACCAGCCGGTCGAAGACGATTTCGAGCATCGGCAGACGCTCGTAGCTGATCAGCCCCGAGCTGATGATGCGCTGCATGCCGCCGGTATTGTCGCTGACCGAAGGCCCGTCGTCGAAACCCAGCAGAGAGTCGATTTCCGCTTGGTTGAGCACGCGCGCCGGCTCGGCCGCGCCCTCCGCATCCAGCTCGGCCCCCCAGGCCGCGGCCAGGTCGTGCTGTTCGTCGTTCACTGGATGACCATTTCCTGAAACAGCACGCCGCGCACCTGCGCGGGCGCCACGGCCACGGTGGCGCGGCTGACCAGTTCCTCGCGCAAGCGGTAGCTGCCCTCCGAGCCGCGCAACTCTTCTGGCCGCATGTCACGCAGATAGGTTTGGAACAGGTCCAGGATGCGCGGCATGGCCGCCGTCACCGGCGCCACATCCCCCGGCCCACCAACCTCGAGCTTGGCATGCAGCTTGAGGTAGCTCTGCCGCCGGCCAGGCACGTTGAGGTTGGTGATGATGTCGGGCACATCGACATAGACCGGCGCGGCCTCGGCCGTCTTGCCGCCCGCTTTTTCGGCCACCGGCTTGGGCTTGGCGCCCATCATCTTGGGCAGGATACCGGAGAACCACAGCCCAGCGCCCACCGCCATCAGCACGACCAGCGCGCCGATGATCAGCTTCATCTTGCCCCTTTTCGCTGGCGCCTCCTCGCCCTCGGCCGCCGGCGTGGGCGCCTTCTTTCCGCCGCTCATGAACCCACCACGCCACCCCAGCCGCTCGCCGACAGCTTCAGAATGGGGGAGGCGGCTTAACGATACGTTTTCATGTCTTTGGCTTCGAGTCGGCGGACGCAGGCCGATCTCAGAAAAGGCTGGGAAGAGATGTGCCATCTCCCCCCAAATCCCGTCTTTAAAGAGTGGCCCGCGCGCGCACGTCCGCGGCACTCAGGCCCGCCTCGCGCAGTGCCCGCACGCTTGCGGCACCTTCGCGCTTGGACAATTTCGCGCCACCCTGGCCCTGCAGCAGGCCGTGATGCGCATATTGCGGCGTCGGCAACCCCAGCAGGTGCTGCAGCAGCACGTGCAGATGCGTCGCCGGCCGCAGATCCTCGCCCCTGGTCACCAGGCTGACACCTTGCGCGGCATCGTCATGCGTCACGCACAAATGGTAGCTCGCCGGCGCGTCCCGCCGCCCGAGCACGACATCGCCGAAGGGCGCGGGAACGGCATCCGACCAGCCCGCTCCGTGTTCGAAAAACCGCAGCCGCGGCGCCCCGGCCAAGGCAGCGCGCATGTCCAGCCGCCAGGCATGCGGGGCACCCTCTGCCAGCAGCGCGGCCACTTCAGTGGCCGAACGCAGGCGGCACGTGCCTGGGTAGGCCGCCGCCCCGTCCGGCGAATGCGGCGCCGCGGCGCTCGCTGAAAGCTCGCGCACGATGTCGGCGCGGCTGCAGAAGCAGCGATACACCAGCCCGCGCGCCGCAAGCCCCTCCAGCGCCGTGCGGTACTCGGCCAGGTGGGCCGACTGCACCCGGACCGGCCCATCCGAGCCAAGCCCAAGCCAGTCCAGATCCTCCATGATTGCCTGCGCATACGCCGCCCGGCAGCGCTGCGGATCGATGTCCTCGATACGCACCAAATAGCGGCCGCCAGCGGCCTGTGCCGCACCCTGCGCCACGCGCGCCGCATACACATGGCCCAGATGGAGCAACCCGGTCGGGCTTGGGGCAAAGCGCGTCGTCACACCCATGCGGCAAACCCGCTCGCGCTCATGCTGCGTGACAGGATCATGACGCAACCCCGCCTTGCTTGCCTGGCGAGGCGCGCTTTGCCATAACTCCGCGCGTTCGTGGCGGCGCACACCTTGTGGCGAGTCGGCACGGCGGGTTGGCGGCGCCGATCTGGGCATGGCCTTCCTGGGAAAGGAGCTGTGCGTGTTGCCTGACGGAGGCCAACATTATCCCGCCCTTGTGCTGAACGCGGATTTTCGTCCCCTTTCCTATTTCCCGCTCTCGGTATGGTCGTGGCAGGACGCGGTCAAGGCCGTCTTCCTCGACCGCGTCTCGGTGCTTTCCGAATACGATACCGAAGTCCATTCGCCCAGCATGGCCTTCCGCCTGCCCAGCGTCATCGCGCTGAAGGATTACATCCCCTCGGCGCGCAAGCCCGCCTTTACGCGTTTCAACGTCTTCCTGCGTGACGCTTTTTCCTGCCAATATTGCGGCGAGCGTTTCCCCACGCACGACCTGACCTTCGATCACGTCATCCCGCGCAGCCGCGGCGGCCGCACGACCTGGCAGAATGTCGTCACCGCCTGCGGGTGCTGCAATCTGCGCAAGGGCAGCAAGCTGCCGCGCGAGTGCAAGATGTATCCGCGCCTGACGCCCTGCCAGCCCAGCACTTGGGAGTTGCAGGAGAACGGCCGCGCTTTTCCCCCGAATTATTTGCATGCCTCGTGGCGGGATTATCTGTATTGGGATAGCGAGTTGGAGAGCTGAAAGGAACTGGGGGAGCAGTGCCTGCCCCCCCAGACCCCCCGTCTTTATTTTGGCGATATTATACTTGCCAAACCCAAGCTCCGGGGGTAGGGTGAGGCCATCGACAGGGTAGCCTCGATGGCCAGCGTTCTTAATGCCCCGCACTTTCAGAATGAAGCCGCCGCCTACGCCAAGCTGGAAAGCCTACTTTGGCCGAACGGCCCGGTATGCGTCCATTGTGGCTGCACGGGCCGGATCAAGCTGTTGAAAGGCAAGGCCACCCGGCCCGGCGTCTATAAGTGCTATGATTGTCGGAAGCAGAGCCGGGTCACGGTCAACACCGTTTTCGAGTCCAGCCACATCCCCCTGCATGTGTGGTTGCAGGCCGCTTACCTGATGTGCAGCAGTAAGAAGGGCGTCAGTTCCAACCAACTGCACCGCACCCTGGGCGTGACGCTGAAAACCGCTTGGTTCATGTCCCATCGGCTACGCGCCGCCATGGACGCTGGCACGCTTCCCCCAATGGGCGGCGAGGGTGAGGTTGTCGAAATCGATGAGACGTTCATTGGTAAGAAGGAAGGTGCGGAGGTTCGTCGCGGATTCGCCCATAAGAACGCCGTTATGTCTCTCGTGCAGCGCGGCGCCAGGGGTGCTCAGTATTCGCCGCAAGTCGCTTCACAATAGCGACTTGGCGACTGCTCTGAAGCAGGGCGGCATTGTGATGAATTCAGCCGACCCTTCAAATACCGTAAATTCCATCCTTGCGCGGCGCGCCAATGACGTGGGCGATGTAGTTAGGGTCGGGCGCGGTATCTGGGGCTTACGCGAGTGGTATCCTCATACGAATTTCAAGCGAAAGGATGGTGCAAGCGCTTCAAAGCAGTCCTCTCCGTTAGAAGAAGTGGAACCGACTGGCGCCAACACAGAACAGCCGTCGTCAGGAGGTGCCGAGCTTTAAGATGAACCATGAGAAACAAAGCATCCGGCTTCAGCGCGATATTGATCGCTTTCACACTTGTCCGGGTGGCGGCATAGATTTTGGGAGAGTCGAAGATAAAGCGGCTGGGTTAATAGACTTGGTCGGTGGACCTATAAGAGTTCAAGATGGCATACCTGGAAATGATGGTTTTGGCTTTCAGCACATCGTAACGCATACTAATCGCGTACAAACTATGATCAGACTGGGCCATCCAAACTGCCTATCGTTCATCTATTCTGTCGCGCAAGGCTACAGTGTAGTATGCAAGCCACAAGAAAAAAATAGGCTCATATTGTTAAACAAAGTGGCAGGTTTTGACCTACGGCTTGTGGTCCAATACCATGTCAGCGGCTTTTGGAGCGTGACTACCGCGCTGCCATACCGAGTATGTCGTGATAGCGTGATTTGGAGGAGATCGGTCGGCTGATGGGAGCGAACCCACACCAAGCATTCCTAGTTAGCTCCCGATTTGCGACCTTATCACCGCCGTGTAACTAGGGGCAGCGGGTCCAAACGCCCTCGGAGCCGACCGAGCAAGGCCGGCATATAACACCCTTTAGCCGGGCCAACAAGCCTTCCTGGTCTATCAGTTACAAGGATGTGAGTATGGGGTCCGACAAGGAAGCTCAGATCGAACGCTTCAAGGAGACCGCCCGCGCCCTAGGCTGCGACGAGGACGAAACGGTGTTTGACGAGAAGCTGCGGGTGATCGCCCGGCAGAAGCCGAAGCCGCTATCGTCTATAGACAAGCCGGACGATGCGATCGGCAAAAAGAAGTAAAATGGCAGCACCTACGCCATACTGACAAGCTGCCCAGATGTCGGTGAGGTAAGAATAGCGCGGATCAAGTGGCACGCCTAACCAGCGGGCGAGAGCGCCTCCGAGATCGAACAGGCTGCATACTGAGAGGCAAATGCCTATGATCCGAACAACGGCCCCAACCAGTTCCTCAGGTTTCATGACCGCCCCTCAACGCCAGTCAGACCACCCTACCTACCCAGCTTGGGTTTGGCAAGTATAATATCGCCTTTATTTTAGAAGACCAACACGTCTCGCCTGGCCTGGATTGCCGCCTCTATCGCGGCGATCTGCTCTGACAACTTGGCCCCATTCTCCAGCATCCATGTCGCGCCGGCCGATTGCAGCAACTCGCGCAGAAACTCCGCCTGTCCGATCAGCTCCCGGTCCGCATCCAGCAGACGCTGCAACATCGTGCGCTCCGTGCGGAAGCGCTGGGCCAGCCTGTCGTCTTGCGGCACGGGCAACGTGCGCACATGCCCCTCCAGCGCGCCGATCGCCGCCCCCAGCCGCTCGAGCGTGCGCGCCTCGGCCACCGCGCGCGCATCCGGCCTGGGCTTCTCGCGGCTCGGCGCCGGCAGGAATTCCACGCGGTACGCATGCTCTGCCGCCTGCACGCTGCGCCTGGCCACGCCCAGCAACTCGGAAACCTTGGCGCGCACCGCCAGATCGTCCGCGCGCAGCAGATGCGCCGCGCCATAGAAATGATAGCTCAGCCCGGCAAGGACCCCCGCCGCGCCCTCCGCCAAACTCACGGCTTGGCTAACCCGAGATCGGCCCCCGCATACGTGCCCACCTGCGAGCCACCGACGTAAAACGCCTCGCCCACCGCCGCATTCGGTGCCGAGACCAGCCCGCGCTCCGCCATGCGCAGCGCCAGGTAGTACCGCACCGCTTCGATCGGCGAGAGCCCGATTGCCTGCAGCGAAATCAGCTCGCGCATGCGCTCGTCCTTCGGGACGATCAGAATTTTCAAATCGTTCAGCATGATGCCGAACACCGCAAGGAATTCGGTCAGATGCGCCTTCACGCCCTCGCGCAAATCGTTGATGTGTTCGTTGATATGCTCCAGCCGTGTCACCTGGATCACCTGGTTGATCGCCTGCTCGATGGCCGGGCCTGCGTAATCGGCGATTTCGCGGGTGTCGATCACCTTGCCGGTGAAGGGCAGATGCGTGATCAGATCGAGCGCCGCCTCCTTGCTGTCGATATGGATGTAGTAATCGGCGACGTAGGAAACCTCGGCCATTTCCGCGCTCGTGGCGGTGCCCGTGCTGCGTATGAGCAGCTTGCTCCGGTTGATATAGATGACCTCATAGACCCAAGGCGAGGCGCCGCCGAAAAACCCTTGCACCACCGAGCCGATCAGCGGCTTGTCCGGCGTGATTAGTTGGTACTGCCCCGTCTCATAGACTTGCAGCACCGCCCCCCTTGATTTCACGATGCAGAAATGGTTGGACTCGACGGTCAGCAGAGACCCCGAGACGATGCTGTCATCGACGATCTTGATCGCTACGTTACGGGTCCCGAGCATATCGGTCCCATCCAAATTCAGCGCCGTAATCACCTGCCGCGTCAATGCCATTGCTTCATCCTAACTGACAAAAGTTCTTTGGTTCTTTCTTTCAAGAAAGAACATTCTTACTCTGTTTCAAGTTTCTCCCGAGCCTGCGCCAATGCATCCCGCTCCGCCTCTTGCATAGTCGGTGCCTCGAGGTCCAGCGCTTCCAGCGCCGCAACCATCGCCTCCACCACGATCAGATGCGCGAACCATTTGTGGTCCGCAGGCACCACATACCAGGGCGCTTCCTTCGCGGCGGTCGCTGCGATGGCTGCCTCGTAAGAACCCTGATAAGCGTCCCAGAATGATCGCTCCTTCAGATCCGCGGTCGAAAATTTCCAGTTCTTGTCCGGCGTATCGATGCGCGCGAGGAACCGCTTTTTCTGTTCGTCCTTTGACAGATGCAGAAAGAACTTGACCTGCGCCACGCCCTGGCGCGCCAGGTATGTCTCGAAGGCTGCGATATCCTCCAGCCGGTGCTTCCAGAACTTTTTGCCGCGCACCGCGTCCGGCAGGCCCTGCTTGTCGAGCAGTTCGGGATGCACGCGGCAGACCAGCACTTCTTCGTAATGGCTGCGGTTGAAGATGCCGATGCGCCCGCGCGGGGGCACGGCCTGGTGCACGCGCCAGAGGAAATCGTGCTCCAGCGCCTCGGGCCCCGGCTGCTTGAAGGGCGTGACGACCACGCCCTGCGGATTGACGCCGGTCATGACGTGCTTGATCGTGCCGTCCTTGCCCGCCGCATCCATCGCCTGCAAAGTCACCAGCAGCGCCCAACGGTCTTGCGCATAGAGCCGCGTCTGCAACGCTGACAAACGCGCGACGCCATCGGCCAGCAGCGGCTCCGCGTCCGCCCTGGACAGCGCCTCGCCGCCCTGATCGGCGGGATCGTAATGCTTGAGCTTGAATCCCGCGCCGTCCGTGACACGGTATTTTTCCAGCAAAGCCGGGATTTTCACGCTGCCGCCTCCCGCTTGACCGTCAATGGCGCGCTCGCCTGACATGTCGGCATCATCTCGATGCGATTGATGTTCACGTGGTCCGGCAGGCCCACGACCCAGGACACCGTCTCGGCGATATCCTCCGCATTCAGCGGCACGGTGCCCGCATACACGGCGTCCGCGCGCGCCTGATCGCCGCCGAAACGCACGGTGGAAAACTCCGTGCCGCCGCATAGCCCGGGCTCGATATTGGTCACGCGCACCTGCCGCCCGACCAGATCGGCTTTCAAATTCAGCATGAATTGCGCCACGAACGCCTTGCTTGCACCATAGACGTGCCCGCCGGGATAGGGGTACGTGCCCGCGATACTGCCCAGGCTGACGATGTGGCCGCGATTGCGCGCAACCATTCCCGGCAGCAGCGCGCGCGTGACATGCATCATGCCCACCACATCGACCGCGACCATTCTGTCCCAGTCCGAGATGTGTGCGCTCTGCGCGGGGTCCAAGCCGAGCGCAAGCCCAGCATTGTTCACCAGCACCTCGACGTCGCGCCACCGCGGCGGCAGGTCGTCGGGCAGGTCGGCGACCGCCGCCGCGTCGGTCACGTCCAGCGTGTAGGGCAGCACGCTTGCGCCCAATTCGGCGGCCAGCGCGTCCAGCCGGTCCCGCCGCCGTCCGGTGGCGATGACCGAAAAACCAGCACGCACCAGCCGGCGCGCAATGGCCGCGCCGAAGCCTGCGCTCGCCCCTGTCACGAGCGCAATCGGCATCAGAGAACCTCCAGCTCCACCGGAATGTTGCCGCGCGTGGCTTTCGAATACGGACAAACCTCATGGGCGCGGTGCACCAGGCTTTCGGCCTCGGCGCGATCGATCCCATCGATCTTGGCCGAGAGCTTCACCGCCAGGCTGTAATCATGCCCCTCGATCACCAGCGTCACCGCCGCGGTCACGTGCACCGCCTCGGGCTTGATCTTGGCCGCGCCGGCGACTGCCATGATGGCGCTGCCGAAGCAGGCCGAGTAGCCGGAGGCGAAAAGCTGCTCGGGATTGGTCCCCGCGCGGTTCGAACCGGGCATGGCTAGATCGAGGTCGATGGTGCCCTCGCTGCTCCGCACGTGTCCGTTGCGGCCCGCCACCGTAGTTGCCACTGCTGTATAGGCCATGTCCTGCTTCCTCTCGCAATCAGGCCCCCACATAGCGCGCCGGCCGCCCGATCAGAACCCGCGCATCCCGCACCCCTGATCCATCGATGGCTGGCGTCGAACTTATCGCGCTTTGCCGCGGGCGCGGGGCAGCCTATCTGCATCGTTCCACCACCTGAAGGTCGATCATGCGCCTCGCTGCCGTCACCCTGTTGCTCGCCTGCACCGCCGTTCCGGCGCTCGCCCAGGTCACTACGACGAACCCTTCGGCCGTGCACCCCGGCACCTACAGCGTCGAGCCCAGCCACACGCGCATCGCCTTCGCGGTCAGCCATATGGGTTTCACCACCTGGTTCGGCGATTTCACCGGCGCGTCCGGCCGTTTGGTGCTGGATCCGGCGCGGCCATCGGCCAGCACACTGAGCGTCACGGTGCCGATCGCCAGCGTTTCGACCACCAACGCCACTCTGGACGGTGAACTGAAAGCCGCCGACTGGCTGGATGCCGCGAAATATCCGCAGGCGACTTTTACCGCCAACAAGATCACGCCCAGTCAGGGCACGGCCAAAGTTGCCGGTACGTTGACCCTGCACGGCGTGACCAGGCCGGTGGTGTTCAGCGTCACGTTCAATGGCGCGGGCGTCAATCCGCTGGACAAGGCCTACACGGCGGGATTTGAAGTACGCGGGCTGATCAGGCGCAGCGATTTCGGCGTGAAGAAATACGTGCCTCTGGTTGGTGATGACGTGACGTTGATTATTTCCGCGGCGTTCGAACAGAAGTAAGTATCTTCTTTTTCTGAAGAAAAAGAAGCAAAAAGACTTTCAAAAGTTTTTTGCTTCTTTTTTTCAAAAAAGAAGACCTTCCTTACTTTGGATCGATCAAAACCGAAACCGGACAATGATCGCTCAACCGCGCGCGATCTCTATCGTCGCTGCTCTTGTAAGTCATGACACGAAGACTGCCTGGCACCGCCCAATCGCGCGCAGCGCCGCCCAGGAAAATGTGGTCGATGAACGCGCCGCCATCCCAGCAGGGATTGCTGCGTCCCTGAGTCACACGCAGCATCGGTGAAGCCGCCATCAACGTGTCCTGCAGTTCGTCCGGACCATCCATTTCCCTGTTGAAATCGCCCAAGACCGCGAACGCCTCGCCCGCGGCCGCACGCGCACGCACCCACCCTGCCACGACAGGCACCTGCGCGGCCAGCAACGCGCATGGCGGATGCGCGCTGCGCTGCAAATCGTCCCGCTGGCATCCCGTCTTGAGATGAACCACCAGCACACGCAACGACACGCCGCCGGCAAACACCAGCGTGGCATCCAACCCGTCACGCAAGCGGTGCGGTGCCCGCGCCTCCACATCCAGCGCGGAGATGTCCGGATGGCGCTGCACGCCTATCCCACGCCGGACGGCTAGGCCGACGCGCTGCACCACATCCTCATCGATCGTCAGCAGGGTGTAGACCGATGGATCGAAAACGCGTGCGGCCGCATCCACACCGTCCACCTCCTCGAACGCCACGACGTCGCTTGCAAGGTGTTCGGCAAAACCACGCAGCCGCGCGAAATCTTCGGCGTGACGCAGCCGCACATCGTCAGGCAGGTCGGCGTCATTGCGTGTGCGCGTCGTCAGCCAATTCAGGTTCCAGGTGGACAGCTTGTAGGCGCGGGCCGGCGCCCCCTTGGGCATGCACGCCAATAAGGCCGCAAGCAGCAGAAGGGCGGCGCGCCTCACAGCAGCACCGGTTCAAGTTCGATGATTGCCGCGGGCGCAAGCGGCCGGTCCTGCCAGGGCCGTGCACCGCAGGCCAACAGGAAACGCGCAATCCCATCGTACAGAACCGGGTCACGCGTGCCGTCCCGCGCATCGCCGCGCGGCACGAAGATCACCGTGTCGTAGCGCGCGCGCGTCAGCAGCACGCGGTAGGTGTTCAACTGATTGGCCACCGCCTCGGCACTGCGCATGATTTGCCACTTCGTGCCGGCGAAATTGCGTGCCAGCCAACCCTGCGGCGCACGCACCAGATCGGCATCCCAGCACAGACCGACGTGATCCAGTTCCAGTCCCTGGCAGGAAAATTCCGTCGCCACCTGTTCCAGCGCATCGCAGGCGCGCACATCTTGTGGAAAGCTGTCCAGAAACCAATGCGCCACCGCGCTTGCATCCATATGCGGCAACTCCGCGCCCAGGCCTTCGGCGCGCAGACGTGCGGCCCCCGAACTTGCCAGCAAACCTGCGCGCCGAGACCCTCGCGCCAACGCGCGCAGCGCCCCGCGCAATTTGCCGATGTCCCGCACAATCCAGAACGGCACGCCGCCGGCATCTTCGGCAATCCAGGCCGCCGCCGCGCGGTCGTCGCGCAGCACGGCATTTACCCATGAAGCGGAAGCGGTCGAGCGAACCTGTCTGACAGGCACGTCCAGGTGCAGCAGCGGCTGCGCGCGCAATCCGGGCACCGCGCCCAATTGGCGCCTAGGATCACCGCTCTCCGCGGCATCCGGCGCGGCAATGGCGCGCCATTCCGGCCTGGCGCGCAATGCGTTGCCCCATTCGGCAAGCCCGCCTTCGCCATCATGAATTTCCTGCCCGCTGCCGACCAGGCAGATGATGGCGGCAAAACCTGCGTGCCGGCCGAGAATGTCCAGCAGATGCCCCGGTTCGGAGTCCTGCAGGGGCACTGGCTTGTCTCGGGTCTTGCGCACGGCATACGCGGCCGACCAGCAGCGCTGCGCCTCATCGATGACCACCACGCGCTCGGCCGGGCATTCGCCGCCGTAGACGACATAATGGTTGCGAAAACGCGGTAATTGCTGGATCACCCCTTCCATGCGCCGCCTGGCAAACCCGATATCGCCGCGCTGCGCGCAAGCATCGCGCGCCAGCGCCTCGCGCAGCACATGCACCAGAGTAGGGTTTCCGGTCAGGAACGTGCCGCGCCACGCCTCATCGCCAAATGCCGCATTCAGCCCGCACAACGTTTTGCCCGCGCCGGGAATGCCTGTCACGAACAGCACGATCTTTTCGCCCAGCGCACGCGCCGCATCGATTTCGGCGCGGATGGTTTGCGTGGTCTGGTGCAGATTGCGCTGGTCGGCGCGCGCCCGCGCAATGTCGGCAACGCCGTTGCGCGCATAGATCATGCACGCCGCTTCGATGATGGTCGGCACCGGCCGATAGGCGCCCCTTTCCCATTGCACCGCATCCAGAGGTACGCGCGGCGGCGCAAGCGACCGCACGATCCCGATCAGTCCGGCGCCCAGGCTCGCAGGTGCCATCACATGCACGGGCCATACCACGCCGTCCATCGCCAACGCGGCCTCAGCCGGACGTGCATTGCCTCGCGTCACAAGAACCGGCACGATGGCGTGCTTGCGGCTATGTTCATGAAAATCGTGCAGATCGAGCGCATAGTCGTCCGTCTGGCGCATGGCGTCGCGATCGGCCTGCTCCCGCTTGAACTCCAGAACCATGATCGCCCGGTCGGTCAGCACAACGGCATCGATACGCTTGCCAAGCCGCAAAATGGGATATTCCAGCAGCACATGGGCCGCGATTCCAGCCGCTTGCATCCCCATCAGCGCAATGCGCAGCGTGGCAAGACTGTCGCGCCACGCCGGCATCTGCGCCGCCTCACTGGTGCGGAAATGCCAAACCTGCTGACGCGAGAGCGCGCCGAGCACCTCAATTTCGCTTGCCGCCAGGAACGCCGCCGCATTGCCCGACCAGAATGCTCCCATGCGCTTCAGGCAAGCACGTAACGTTGGCTTTCCGCAACCTCATCCCGCGCGAATTCCTGCTTTTCAAAAAGAAGGCCTGTTCTTTTTTGAAAAAAAGAACCAAAAAACTTTTGTCAGTAAGGGATGTACGATGTTCGAGACGGATGTTCCGGCGCGCCTGGATCGGCTGCCTTGGAGCCGCTTTCACCTGCTGATCGTGGTCGCACTCGGCATCACCTGGGTGCTGGACGGGCTGGAGGTCACCATCGTCGGCTCCATCGGCCCGATGCTGCAGGACAAGAGCGCGCTCGGGCTGACAGTGCAGGAGATCAGCGCGCTTGCCTCGGCCTATATAGGCGGCGCCGTGGCAGGCGCGCTGATCTTCGGCTGGCTGACAGACCGCTACGGCCGGCGCATCATCTTCTACATCACGCTCAGCTTCTACATCGTCGGCGTGCTGGCCTCGGCCTGCGCCTGGAACGCGCTCTCGCTCGGCATCTTTCGCGTCATCACCGGCCTGGGCATCGGCGGCGAATACGCCGCGATCAATTCGGCCATCGACGAGCTGATCCCCGCGCGCCTGCGCGGGCGCATCGGCCTGATCGTCAACGGCAGCTACTGGGGCGGGGCGGCCATCGGGGCCGCCGCTTCGCTGCTGCTGCTGAGTGGGCGCATGGTCTCTCCCGGCCTGGGCTGGCGCCTGGGCTTCGGCGTCGGCGGTGTGCTGGGCTTGGGCGTGCTGTTGCTTCGTGGCTTCGTGCCCGAAAGCCCGCGCTGGCTGGTCACCCATGGCAGGCTGGATGAAGCCGAAAAAACCGTGCGCGAGGTGGAGGAGCGCGTGGCGCAAGACACGGGCCAGGCCCTGCCGCCCGCGAAAGGCCGCCTGAAGGTGCATCCGCAAAAAGTCTTCGGCTTCGGCGTGATCCTGCGCGCCATGCTCGGCCAATACCGCGCGCGCGCATTCCTGGTGCTCAGCCTGATGGTGGCCCAGGCGTTTTTGTTCAACGCCGTCTTCTTCACCTACAGCCTGGTGCTGAGTGACGCCTACCACGTGCCGGCGAAAAGCGTGGGCGCCTATATCCTGCCGCTCGCGCTGGGCAATTTGTTCGGGCCCGTTCTGCTTGGCCCGCTCTTCGATACGATCGGCCGGCGCTTCATGATCACGGCGACCTACGCCCTTGCCGGGGTGCTTCTGATTGCCACGGCCTGGGCATTCCACGCCGGTCTGTTCAGCGCCTGGACGCAGACGGCGGCCTGGATTTCGATTTTCTTTTTCGCCTCCGCCGCGGCCAGTTCCGCCTATCTCACCGTGAGCGAAATCTTTCCGCTTGAAACACGCGCTTTGGCCATTGCGCTGTTCTATGCGCTCGGCACCCTGATCGGCGGCGTCTTCGCGCCGCTGATCTTCGGCCAGCTGATCGGCGCCAGCGTGGGCGCGGTGGCGTACGGGTATGCCGGTGCGGCGGCGCTGATGCTGCTGGCCGCGGCTGTGGAGGCGCGGTTGGGCATCGATGCAGAGGGCAAATCGCTCGAGGAGATCGCCCAGCCGCTCTCTGGCTGAGGAAGGTTTACCATTGGGCAAGCCGCAGGGGCGCATGGTCGGTCCGGACCCACTGCGGAGGACCGTCTATGAGCATCTCCAGTATAGGCTCCGGTCTCGCGCCGCTGCTGCCGAAATCCACGACAGCCCCGGCTGGCCAGGCCGGCGGGCGGCAGATCGATAAGCAGCCACCGCCCCACCACCACGGCACCGGCAAGCCGCCCGTGGTGAGTGACAGCGGCACGATCACAGCGGGCGAGGCCGCCACGACTTTGGACCAGATCGCTTGAACCGGGGCGGGGCCGACCCCGCCTCAACCGGTATCGAGCTGACCTGGACACCCACGGACGCTCAGTTCGTTTCCCTCTTCACCGCGCTGGAGCGGGAGACGGCGCCGGCGATCGGGCCGTGTGTCATCGAACCCATGGCACTGCTGCTACGCGATCCGGACGGCAGCGTCGTCGGCGGGCTGTGGGGCCGCATTGTCTATACGTGGCTCGTGATCGAAATCCTCGTCGTACCGCGGCATCGGCGCGGCATCGGCGCCGGCACCGCGCTGATGGCGCAGGCCGAGCAGGCGGCGCGTGCACGGGGCTGCACGGGCATCCAGCTCACGCGGCTGGACGTGCAGGCACCGTCATTTTACGAGCGCCTGGGCTTTTCCACCTTCGGCGTGCAGCCGGACGTGCCGCCTGGGCATCGTTGCTTCCATCTGCTCAAGCGCCTTGATGGTTCAGCTCGTATTTGTCCCAAGCCGCGCAAAGAACGACTCTTCCAGAAAGGACCAGCCTCTCCGCCCCACGCCAGCGGCGCTTGAACCGTTGGCGGCGGGGCAGGGAGCCCTGGCCTTCATGTGTCAACCTCAAAGCGGGTCTATATCGGACAAAGTTCAACCGTTTCTTCCAGCCCAGGCGCCACGTGCGCTAAACTCGCCTCGATGAGCCAGCCGAACCTGTTGTCCACGATGGCTGAGCTCGCGGCGTGGCGCGCACGGCGACCGTTACGCCCCAACAGCGTCCGCGGGCTGAAGCGGGGCGGCGGCCAGCCGATCCTCGTGCTGCCGGGTCTGCTCGGGACCGACCGTCAGACCCGGCGGTTCCGGGATGGCCTGCAGATGCTCGATTACCAGCCGCTGACCTGGGAGATGGGTCAGAACCGCGGCCCGACACCGGCGGGGCTGGAGAAGCTGGCCGATCGGGTCAGCAAGCTGGCCCTCGCACATGGGCGCCTGCGCGTCGTGGGGTTCGGCATGGGCGGGCTGTTCGCACGATGGGTGGCGCAGGCAAGGTCGGCCGCCGTGTCAGGGGTCGTCACGGTCAACACCCCGTTCCGCGAACCTCTCGACCGTGCATTCCGCCGCCTGGCGCCTGTCCTGCGCCGTTCCGCCGGGCTCGATATGCGCGGCCTTTCCTTCATGATGCGCCAGCCACCGGCAGGGGATTGGGCGGCGATCTATTCCGCACAGGACGGCATCGTCGCCTGGCATTGCTGTATGGACCCAGCCCACGCGCACCGATGTTTCAGCGTCGATTCGCGGCATATGTCTTGTATGCGTAACGAAGACGTTTTCCGCCAGGTTGCCGAATGCCTCGCCACCTTCCAATAAACGGCAAAGTTTAGTATTCGGCCAGCGCTCAGATTACCAGGCACGGCTTGCAATGCCTCAGCAACCAACCGCCGCGATATGGCCAGCCTGCGCGTAAGGCAGCAACTGCCCGTCACGCGTCACGACGACGTGCCCGAATTGCCGGGCCGTCGCCGCAATGATCCGGTCGGCCGGATCGCGGGGCGGCGCGCCGGGCAGGGCGGCAGACGCAATCAGCACATCTGCCGGCATCGGCGCCCAGGCCACGCCAGGCAGACCGATCAAGGTCGCGAACCATGCCGTTGGCGACAGGCTCAGTGCAATCCGCCCCCGCGCGGCCAGCGTCGCCACTTCCCAAGCACTGATGGGCGAGACGTAGACCAGCCCGGCCGCCTGTGCCTCATCGATCAGCGTGCGGCTTGCCGCCGAAAGCGGGTCGCCATTCATCAGCCAGATCGCGGCGCAGGTATCCAGCAGCACCGGCCGCGGCATGGCTCAGCTTTCTGCAGACCAGATTTCGCCGGTGGGTGTCGTCAGATCGAAATCCGGCGCGACACTGACGCTGCCCCGCAGCGCGCCCCATAGTACTGGCGGCTGTCCGCCGACGGCGTGAGTAAAGACCGCCGCTGCCTCGGCAAAGCCGGCAGGGGGCGCCGTGTCGTGCTCCGTGGAAGCATGGGCCGCCTCAGCCAAGATGTGCCGAATAAACGCCTCCATGGACATGCCTGCCGCGTCTGCACGGTTCCGCACGCGAGCATGAACATCATCGGAAAGGTTTCGGACGGTCACTGCTGGCATAACGTCACCCCGAACGCGGTACATAGTAGCACGCTCTGCTGGCACTTTCAAGACGGACGTGGCTTTTGCAAGCACGCCAGCATTGCGGGCACAAACACCAGCGTTGCCACGGTCGCGCAACTCAGGCCGCCAATCACG
>CAXUNZ010000049.1:0-369 GCA_964252525.1 uncultured Acetobacteraceae bacterium | reverse complement strand
GCTGATCAGCAGCAACTTGCCCATGCTGGCGGTACCCGGGTGAAACGATACAGCCAACGATCCGAAGGCCGTGCCCGTCGTCAGCGCCGAGAAGACCACCGCGCGCGCCGTGGGTGAGGCAAGCCGCGCCGCCTCCCCCGCCCGCCAATTCATGACGAAATAGATGTTGAACGATACCCCCACCCCCAGCAGCAGCGGCAGGGCGATGACGTTGGCGTAGTTGAGGCTCATCCCCGCGACCAGCGCGATGGCGGCTGTCATGCTGGCCGACAGCAGCAACGGCGCCAGCACCAAAGCCGCGTCACGCGCGGGCCGCAGCGCCAGCAGCAAGATAAGCGCAATGGCCGCAATCGCGCTCAGACCCGCCTG
>CAXUNZ010000048.1:7932-17710 GCA_964252525.1 uncultured Acetobacteraceae bacterium | reverse complement strand
GAACCGGTTGCGCGCGGTACTCGTGCGGCATCATCAGCCCCGCCTTGCCCAGGAAACGCGCAACGCGATCGGTCGCCTGCGCGCCTTCGGCCAGCCAATAGGTGATGCGGTCGCTCGACAGCTTGATGCGCTCCTCGTGCTCGGCGGGCAGCATAGGGTTGTAGCTGCCAACCTTTTCGATGAAGCGCCCATCGCGCGGGCTGCGGCTGTCCGCCACCACGATGTGATAATACGGCCGCTTCTTGGCGCCGGCGCGTGCGAGGCGAATCTTAAGACCCATAGTGTTCCTGTTTCCTTGCGAAAATTCGTGTTGTCAGAAGGGTCGCCGTGGACCCGCGCGGCCTGCCTGCGGCGCGGCGCCACCGGGCATCAACCCCGCCAGCCCGTGACGCATCAGCCCCTTGGCGCCAAGTTTCTTCACGCGCTTCATCATGTCGGCCATGTCGTCGAACTGCTTGAGCAATTTGTTCACGTCCGACACGGCAACGCCCGAGCCCGCGGCAATGCGCTTCTTGCGGCTCGCCTTGATGATTTCAGGCGTTAGGCGCTCCTGCCGCGTCATGCTGGAAATCATCGCCTGGTGGCGCTTGAAGATCGTCTGATCGATGTTGGCATCCTCGATCTGCTGCTTCATCTGGCCCATGCCTGGAAGCATGCCCATGATCGAGCTGATCGAACCCATTTTGCTGATCTGCTTGAGCTGGGCCGAATAATCCTCCAGCGTGAAGCGGCCGGCCATCATCTTGCGGGCGAGTTTTTCGGCCTCGTCCTGATCGATCGTCTCGGCCGCGCGTTCGACGAGGCCGACGATGTCGCCAAGGCCCAGGATGCGCCCAGCGACGCGCTCGGGGTGAAATTCCTCCAGCGCGTCGATCTTTTCGCCCGAGCCGGAGAACTTGATCGGTGCACCCGTGACGTGGCGCATCGACAGCGCCGCGCCGCCACGCGCATCGCCGTCCATGCGGGTCAGGATCACACCGGTGACGCCAAGGCTGTCGTTGAAGGCCTGCGCGGTGTTGACGGCGTCCTGGCCGGTCATGGCATCGACCACCAGCAGCGTTTCGACCGGGGCGGTCGCCTCGCGGATGGCGCGCACCTCATCCATCAGCGCCTGATCGATCGACAGGCGGCCGGCGGTGTCGAGGATGACGATGTCGAAGCCCTCTCGCCGGCCGGCTTCCATCGCGCGATGGGCGATCTGCACGGGCGTTTGCCCGGCCACGATCGGCAGGGAGGGCACGCCGGCGCGCTCGGCCAACTGAGCGAGCTGGAGTTGGGCGGCGGGGCGCTGGGTATCGAGGCTGGCCAGCAGCACGCGTTTCTTTTCGCGCGTGCGCAGGCGCAGGGCCAGCTTGCCGGACGTCGTCGTCTTGCCCGAGCCCTGCAGGCCCACCATCAGAAACGGAATGGGCGCAGGGGCGGCAAAATTGAGCGGCACGGCGCCGGCGCCGCCGAGCGCTTCCACCAGCGCGTCATTGACGATCTTGGCGACCGTCTGGCCTGGCGAGACCGCGTCCAGCACCTCCGCGCCGATGGCACGCGCCCGAACCTTGGCGACGAAATCCTTGACGACCGGCAGGGCAACGTCGGCATCCAGCATGGCCAGGCGCACCTCGCGCAACGCCTCGGTGACGTCGGCTTCGCTCAGGGCGCCGCGGCGGCGCAGGCCGTCAAAGATGCCGTTGAACTTGTCCGACAGGGCGTCGAACATGGATGGCGTCACTCCAATGCGCTTCGCGCCGCTGCGCGAACCTTCGCGGAGCGGCGTAGCCCCCGCGTCAGGCGGGGGTTGGGAAAGCAGATTTTCCCGAGTGGGCTGGCATTAAGCGGGCGCCGCGGGGCCGTCAAGGACGAAAGGCCAAGAGGCAGGCACAGGGGATCGAGTGAAGAGGCCGAAGACCTGGGGAGAGTGTTCCATTCCCCCAGACCCCCCGTGGATTATTGGCCTCGCCCTAAATGATGACGGGAGGCCTGGGGGATAGCACATCTCCCCCAGGCTTATTCTGGCTTACGCAAGTTTGTTCATGTTGCCCCGCGGAAAAGCACATCCCGGAGCTATTTTCGCGTTGCGGCGACCGGAACGGCGATGGCGGTACCAGCAGGCGGGACATGGAAATCAGAGTCCCCGAGTGTTGCCGTGAAGGTCTCCTCGACCGATCTGGCGGCGCATGCCCTACCGGGCAACTGGTTGGTGGTATCGAAAATCGGCACCGCGAAGCGGATCGTGCCTGTCACTTCATTTCCCTGGAAGGTCACTTTGTTATGGAAGGAAACGTTTGCGGAGAGAATTTTCACGTTCGCCTTGCCGTCCACGATCGGCTGACCGTCCAAACCCACGATGATGCCGTAGGTCGCAACCTGCTGACCATGGCAATAGACGGCACTGGTGTCCGCGCCTCCCGTAACAGCAAGACCGCCGTTGGTGGGAGAGACGACGACCTCGACCTCATACCCTTCGCTATTCGTGCCCGTATAAACGCCCGCTTGCTGCGCAAAGGCTGGATTTGCCGCCATTGTCACGGCCAGCGGCAACATTGCGTATGCCACGGCCCACGTCACGGCCCTCATTGATCGATGCATGCCACCGCCCCCGTATTGAAACAGCTCTGCCGGCGCATCACGCCTGACGGTTGAAGCGTGCTGCCTCACGGGTTGAGAGTCAACATAAATTAATCAACTGTAGAGTTCTAATTGTCGGACGACGGGTCGCGCCTCGGCGCCCCCTGGCTCGCTCACCACGTGCTCGGCGCCCGCCTGCGCGCGTCCTCGGCAATGCGCACCTCGACGACTTCCGTGCCGATCGGCCACAGGCTGATCATCGCCAGCTTGATGTGCTGCCAGGCAAAAGGCAGCCCGATGATCGTCACCGCGCAGGCAATTGCCGCAGCCAGGTGGCCCAGCGCCAGCGGCACGCCCAGGATCATCAGCCAGATGATGTTGCCGACCACGCCGAGCGGCCCGGAGCCGAGATCTTCGCGCCCGGTCAGCAGGCGCCGGTCTATCGCCTCACGTCCGAACGGCCACAGCGTAAAGCCGCTTAGGCGGAAGCATGCGGGCGCCCAGGGCAGTCCCACGATGCTGATCGCAACCAGGCAGCCGGCCACGGCCCAGGCCACTGCCATGAGCAGGCCGCCGAAGAGCAGCCAGATCAAGTTAAGAAGCAAGGTCATGCATCATTCTCCTTCGCGGCGGCCGGCATTGCCGGTCAGCAGCGCCTCCAGGGATGCGGCGTCACGCGGCGCCAGCACCTTCTGGTCATTGTCGAAGAAGAAGAACACATCACGGGGCGAGACGTTTGCCGCGCCCGCCACGCATTCCAGGTCGTCCGGCGTACCCCCTGCCGTCCAGATCGCGCCGCGCCGCGCCCAGGCGGCGATAGCGGCCTCATCGTAACCGCTGGCGTAGAGCTGATCGGACCCGTGCAGCCGGGCATAGATAAAATCGGCGCACACATCCCCCAGGCGAGGCCATTCCGGGGTATCGGCACAAACCAGCGCCACGCCGTAGCGGCGCAGCAACGCCACGAAAGCCGGTGCGCGAAAACTGTCGTGGCGCACCTCCATGGCGTGACGCAGGGGGCGTGGGGCATCGGTTTTCACCCAGTCGCGGCCATCCAGACGCGCGTCATGCGTAGCCGCCATTTCGGCGGCCGATTGCGTGTCATGCGGCAGCAACGCCAGGAAGGCTTCGATCAGCTCGGCATCGAAGGCGAGACTCGGCGGCACCTGCCACAGAATAGGCCCCAGCCGGGCACCCAGGCGCAGCACGCCGGAGGCCAGGAAGTTGGCCACCGGTGTCGCCACATCGCGCAACCTGCGTATGTGCGTGATGAAGCGCGGCGCCTTGACCGAGAAAATGAAATCATCGGGCACCTGGGCGGCCCAGGCGGCAAAACTCTCCGGCCGCTGCAAGCCGTAAAACGTGCCATTGACTTCGATCGAGCGGAATTTGGAGGCGGCATAAGACAGCTCATCCTTCTGCCGCAGGCCTTTGGGATAGAACTGGCCGCGCCACGGCGGATAGGTCCAGCCCGAAATGCCGACGCGTATGGTCACGCGCCTCAATCCGGCTCGGTGGCATGGAACAGGCGATAATCCATCGCGCGCGTGCCGTCTTGCAGGTAGCCGAAAATATCGGCGAACCGCCGCCCGAACAGGATTTCGCCGCTGCCATAGGATGCGCGGGCGTGCACGTTCTGCATCATGGTTTCATCCAGTCCCGTCACCAGCGCGATCACCTCGAGACCGTCTTGCTCCATACGTTCCGGCGAAAGGCCGTGCAGCGGGCTTGCCTCATCGATTCTGTGCATGACCTGGAACGTCATGCCGAAAACCGGCGTGTGATCGCGCACCAGCGTCAGATCGTGCAGGCGGCGGAAATAGTGGCCTTCGCTGGTCGTCTCGTCACGCAGCACGGACAGGCTGACCCGGGCCTCGAGGATCTGGTTGTCCCTCTCGTTGGACAGGCGCAACATCAATGTCGGAACGCCATCGAATTTCGTCACCACCAGATGGCGGCTGAAGACGATCTGCGCCGTCGGGCGCGCGAAACGCGCAAAGGCCAGGGCGGTGAAGACGGCGATCGTGGACACGCCGATCAGCGTTTCGAGCGTGACGATGATGTTGGCATAGGTGGACACCGGCGCCCAGCGGCCATAGCCGATCGTGGCCAGGGTTTGCACCGAAAAAAAGAACGCCTGGCTGATCGAACCGTGCTGCAGGTCCGTGATGCCGCCCGGCTGGAAACTGTAGAGGATGGCGAAGACCGCATTCAGCAGCAGAAAAAGCGCCGTTCCCAGAAGCAGGAAGCGCGGCCAGCTCAGTTTCAGCGCCTTGTGATAGACGTCACGCCATGCCGCGTTGTGCCGCCCGATGACCTGTAGCCGGTCAGCCGCATTCTCCGGCCGGTCCACGGCGCTGCCGGGCGGCTGTTTCAGCAAAGGCGGGATTTCGACCATCGTGCCCGATCCAAACAGATAAAAGTTTTTTGCTTCTTTTTTTCAAAAAAGAAGTTCTGTTCTTTTCTGAAGAAAAGAACCAAAAGACTTTTGCTATTTTTTTTCCCAGCCTTTTGCATTCTGTTGCCAATAGGTGAGTGTGTGTCCAGCGGTTTTGGCGGCGCGCCAGCGCGTGCGGGCGGCGGCGAGCGCCTCCTCATTCTTGCCGTCGAAGAGGTCGAACACCCGCTCATAGCGCGTCAGCGTGGCGTGCACACCATCCAGCAGGAACAGAAATTTGCCGCCATTCGGCGCGTCGTCCGCCGTTGTGATCCAGATCGGCTGCACGCTGGCATCGCCGCTGGCCGCGTGCGGCAGCCAGTCCGGATCGGTGCACAACCAAAGCGCCGCGTCCAATGCCGCCACGCGCTCGGCCGCGCATTGCACAACCGCGCGCTTGCCGGCTTTGAGCGTGCGTCCCAGTAGCGCGGGCAGCGCCTCGGCCGGACCCGTGCGCGTCAGGTGATAAAAGCCGATATCCACGCTCATTCGAACGCATCCGCCACGAGCCGGTCGAGCAGCCGCACGCCGAAGCCGGTAGCACCCGCGGCGTGTTCGGGGGAGGCTTCGGCGCGGCTCTCCACGCCGGCAATATCCAGATGCGCCCAGGGCGTTTTGCCCACGAAGTGGCGCAGGAATGCCGCCGCCTGGCTGGCATCGGGCTGCCCGCGTTCGGGCGAGCAATGGCGCAGATCGGCAATCCCGCTCTGCAGCGCCGCGCAATGACTTTCATCGATCGGCAAACGCCAGACGCGCTCGCCCACCGCCTCGCCGGCCACCGCCACCTGTGCCGCCAGCGCATCGTCATTGGCGAATAATCCCGCCATTTCATGCCCGAGGGCAACGACAACACTGCCGGTCAGCGTCGCCAGATCGACAATGGCGCGCGCATCGTTGCGCACCGCCCAGCCCAGCGCATCGGCCAGAACCAGCCGTCCTTCCGCATCGGTGTCGATGATTTCGATCGTCGTGCCATCGGCATGGCGCAACACGTCTGACGGCCGGTAGGACGCACCACCGGTGGCATTTTCCGCCAGCGCCAGCACGGCCATCGCGCTCGCCGGCGATTGCCGCCGAGCCAAAGCCAGCATCGCACCCGCGCACGCCGCCGCACCGGCCATATCCGCGCGCATCTCCCACATTCTGTCCGCGGGCTTGATGCAGATCCCGCCGGTATCGAACGTAACGCCCTTGCCGACGAAGGTCACCGGCGGGGCGCCCGTACCCCATCGAAGGACGGCAAGCGCCGGCGGGTGGATCGAGCCTCCACCCACCGCCAGCACGCCGCTCAGCCCCGTTTGTTGCAGGGCCGCTCCACGCAGCACGGTCAGTTCCACGCCCGCCGCAACCAGCACGGACAGGCGCGCGATGAAGCCGTCAGGCGTCAGCGTGTTGGCCGGCTCGCTGACCAGGCCGCGCGCAAAGACCGCGCCTTCCACGCCAGCGGCACGTCGCGCCCATGCCGCCTGCAGCGCGGGCGTTCCACCCAGGACCACGATATCGCTCAGTCGTGGCGCGTCCTCATCGGATTGCGTGCGCCATTGCTCATTCCGCCAGGACCGCAAGCACGCGCCTTCCAGGAAGGCCGCGCCGTCTCCGGCCGTAACGCCGCGCAAATCCACGGTCAAGCATGGCTCCCGCAACGAGGCCGCCGCCGCCCGCGCGCCCGCCTGCCGCCAATCGCCGGCCACGCGCACCAGCTTCACACGCCGCGCACCACCCAGAATATCGCAGACCGAGTCTGGCGTTTCGCAAAAGCCGCTTACTTTGGATTGTGCGGCGAACGGCGCGGGCACGTCCCGGCAGACAGGCACGACGAGTACCGCGCCCGTATCCTGCGAAGCGAAGGCGACAGAAATCAAGAGGCCCTATTCTTCGCCGTCACTGTTCACCCTTCAAAATACTGCGCAACCATCCGATCCAGCAGACGCACCCCATAGCCCGTCGCACCCTTGGGAATGGTCGCGTGATCTTTCGTCGCCCATGCCATTCCTGCGATATCCAGATGCGCCCAGGGCTTGCCATTGACGAACCGCGCCAGAAACTGCGCCGCGGTGATCGAGCCGCCGGGCCGTCCGGTGATATTTTTCATGTCCGCGATGTCGGATTTCAGCAGCTTGTCGTATTCCGGCCCCATCGGCAGGCGCCACAATTTTTCCGATGACGCAATACCCGCCGCCAGCAACTTTCCCGCCAGATCGTCATCGTTGCTGAACACACCGCCATGTTCGTGGCCAAGCGCCACGATCATCGCCCCGGTCAGCGTAGCCAGATCCACCATGAATTTGGGATCGAATTTCTCCTGCGTATACCAGAGCACATCGGCAAGCACCAGCCGCCCCTCCGCATCGGTATTCAGCACCTCGACCGTCTGCCCGGAATAGCTCCGCACCACATCGCCGGGCCGCTGCGCGTTGTCGCCCGGCATATTTTCGACAAGTCCCACCAATCCCACGGCATTGACCGCCGCGCGGCGCCCGGCCAGGGCGGCCATCAGCCCGACCACGGCGCCGGCGCCGGCCATGTCCCACTTCATGTCCTCCATGCCCGCGGCAGGCTTGATGCTGATGCCGCCGGTATCGAAGGTCACGCCCTTGCCGATGAAGGCGAGAGGCTTCTCGCCGGCGGCACCGCCATCCCAGCGCATCACCACCATTCGCGGCGGCTGGGCGCTGCCCTGGGCCACGCCCATCAAGGCGCCCATGCCCCATTCCAGCATCTGCTCGGGGCCGAACACCTCGATTTTCAGGCCCAGCTCGCCCAGCTTTTCGATGCGGTTGGCGAATTCGACCGGGGTGAGGATATTCGGCGGCTCCGTCGCCAGGTCGCGCGCGATGAAGACGCCGTGCGCCACGGCGGCCAGCTTTTTCCATTCGGCCTCTGCCACCTCGCCATGGCCGGTCAGCACGGTCACGGCGGCCAGCTTCGGCTTATCCTCCGGCTTCATCTTGGTGCGGTAGAGGTCGAAACGATAGGCCCGCAACACGGCACCGAAGGCCGCCCGCGCAGCCTGGACGCTCTCCAGTGCGCCGGCCGCCACGGTCACGGAAGGCTCACGCGCCAGCAGCGGCACCAGCGCGCCGCCGGCCTCCTCGCATTTGCGTTCGGTCAGTTCCTCCAGTTTGCCAATGCCGACGGCCACAATCCGGCTCATCCCGCCCGAAGGTGCCAAAATCGTCAGACTCTGACCTTCCTTCCCCGTAAACTCGGCCGAGGCAAACGCGCGGGTCACCGCGCCACCACTCGCCTCATCGGCCGCTTTCCACAGGCCCACCGGCGCGCCCACACCCTCCGGCACCAGCAGGGCGAGCGCGCCTTCGCTCGGCAGGGCGGGCGCGGCAAAACGAACATCGAGCATAGGGAACGATCCGATCGGAAAGGCAGGACGCCAACGTAGGAAGGTTGGGGAGAGTGTGCCACTCCCCCCGACCTTAACGGCCGAGGCGGTGTCTGGGGGAATGGCAGGGAATAGCAGGGAATGGCACATTCCCCGTAACTCCATTATCCCCTTGTCATGGAAGACGCCGCCCTTATGGACCTCGCGGCCAGCCTCGCCTGGCAGGCCGCCGAGCTCATCCTGGGCATCCGCGCCCGCGGCTTCTCCACGCGCGCCAAGCCCGACCGCTCCCCCGTCACCGAGGCCGATCACGAAGCCGAGGCCCTGATCACCGCCGGCCTGCGTACCGCCACGCCCTTGATCCCAATCGTCGCCGAGGAGGAAATTTCCGCCGGCTTCACCCCCCGCCCCAGCCGCACCACCTGGTTCGTCGACCCGCTGGACGGCACGCGGGATTTCGCGGCGGGACGCGACAGCTTCTGCGTCAATATCGGCCTGGTGCGGGACGCCACCCCCGTGCTGGGCGCGGTTGCCCTGCCCGCGACGGCCGAGCTCTTCGGCGGCATCGTGGGCGTAGGTGCATGGAAGCAGGATCGCGCCGCGCGCCGCGCCATTGCGGTGCGCGCCCCGCCCTCCGCCGGCCTGGCCGTGCTTTCCTCCGCGGCGCGCGAGGACGACCCGCGCCTGCGCGACTTCCTGCGCGGACGCAGGGTCGCCTCCGTCACCGCGATGGGTTCGGCAATCAAGGTCTGCCGCATCGCCGAGGGTGCGGCGGACCTCTACGCCCGCTTCGGTCGCACGATGGAGTGGGACACCGCCGCCCCCCAGGCCGTGCTGGAAGCGGCCGGCGGCACCCTAACCGCGCTGGACGGCACGGCGCTGCGTTACAACAAGCCGGGCTGGGCCAACCCCGGCTTCTGCGTCCGCGGTGCATGACCAGGCTTCTGACCGCAACACCCGCGGGCACCGCCGAGGCCGCTTGCATGCTCCGCGGCGGCCGGTTGGTCGCCTTCGGCACCGAAACCGTCTATGGGCTGGGCGCGGATGCCACCAACGCCAACGCCGTGGCAGCCATCTTCACCGCTAAGGGAAGGCCGCGCTTCAATCCGCTGATCTGCCATTTCGCCACTGCCGAGGCGGCTTTCGCCCACGTGGTGCCCTCTGCACTAGCCGAACGCCTGGCCGCACGGTTCTGGCCCGGGCCGCTGACCCTGGTCCTGCCGCGACGCGCCACCACCCGCATCGACCTGCTCGCCGGTGCCGGCCTGGACACGCTGGCCGTGCGCGTGCCTGCCTCCCTGCCCGCCCGCGCGCTGCTGGAATCGGTGATCGCCCGCCAGGCGGCACTGGTGGCGCAGTGGATGAGCCTGGGGTTCATCCACGGGGTGATGAACACGGACAACATGGCGATCTCCGGCGAGACGATCGATTATGGCCCCTGCGCT
>CAXUNZ010000048.1:0-7922 GCA_964252525.1 uncultured Acetobacteraceae bacterium | reverse complement strand
GGTGCCTGCCTCCCTGCCCGCCCGCGCGGTTCTGCAAGCGACTTGCGTGCCGCTCGCGGCACCATCGGCCAACCGCGCGGGCGCGGTCAGCCCCACCAGCGCCGCCCATGTCATGGCCGACCTCGCGGGCCGCATAGACGCGATTTTGGATTGCGGGCCGGCCATCGTGGGTCTGGAAAGCACGGTGCTGGACCCGGCCGGTCCCTTACTGCTTCGGCCCGGCGGCATTCCCGCCGAGGCCATCGAAGCGCTTTGCGGCCCGCTCGGCCGCGGCGTCTCGCCGGCGCTAGGTGATCCCGCGCGCGGCCTGCGCTCGCCCGGCCTGCTCAGCTCCCACTACGCGCCGCGTACATCATTGCGCCTGAATGCCCAGGCTGTCGGCCCGGAGGAAGCACTGCTCGCCTTCGGCCCCCCCCTGTTAACCGCCGGCCCCGTCTGGCAACTGAGCTTGCATCGCAATGTGTCGGAAGCCGCTTGCCGCCTTTTTGCCGGCCTGCGCTGGCTGGATGACCAGGCCGCCCTCGCGATCGCGGTCATGCCGATCCCGCCGGATGGGCTGGGCACCGCCATCAATGACCGCCTGCAGCGCGCGGCCGCACCGCGCTGAGTCCTTGCCCAATGGCACGCTTACGGCCATCTTCCGATGGGTAAACCCTGGATTAATCAGCCGCGCCGAAGGACAACCCGCCCCAATGGTCCATCTCGCCCATGCAACCACCGACGGGCCGCCAGGCCACGCCGGCGCGTTCGCGGCGCTGGATCTGGGTACCAACAATTGCCGCCTGCTCGTCGGCACGCCGGCCTCCGACGGCTTTCGCGTCATCGACAGCTTTTCGCGCATCGTCCGGCTGGGCGAGGGTCTGCATCACAGCGGAGCGCTCAGTTCGGATGCCATGGAACGTGCCATGGGTGCGCTGCACGCCTGCGCCGCGCGCCTGCGCCGGCGCCCCGTTCGCGCCGTTCGCGCCATTGCCACCGAAGCCTGCCGGCGCGCGGCCAATGGCGCGGCCTTCCTGGACCGCGTGCACGCGGAAACGGGCATCGATTTCGACATCATCTCCACGCGCGAGGAAGCCGAGCTGGCGCTGGAAAGCTGCGCGCCGCTGCTGGAGGGACCAGGGCGCCGGGCGCTGCTGTTCGATATCGGCGGCGGATCCACCGAGCTGGCCTGGGTGCGGCTGGATGCCGCCCAGCGGCCCACGCTGATCGGCTATGACAGCCTGCCCGTCGGCGTGGTCACGCTCGCCGAACTCTTCGGTCACCAGGGGTTTTCCGCGGCAGGCTACCGCGCCATGGTCGAGCACGTCATGGGGCTGCTGGCGCCCTTCGAAGCCATCCACTGCATCGGCCACGAGGTTCGCCTCTCCGGCGTGCGCCTTCTTGGCACCAGCGGCACGGTTACGACGCTTGCCGGCGTGGCGCTTGGGCTGGCACGCTACCGCCGGCCTGCGGTGGATGGACAGGTTCTGAGCGCCGAGGCAGCCGACGCCGCGCTGACGATGCTGCGGGACTTGGGGCGCGAGGGCCTGATGCAACACCCGTGCGTCGGCCCCGAACGCGCTGCCTTCGTGCTGCCCGGCTGCGCGATCTTCCAGGCCATTCGTAACACCTGGCGGATGGACGCGGTAACCGTGGCCGATCGCGGGCTGCGCGAAGGGATGCTGCTGCGCATGATACGCGCCCATGCAACGCGCCCGGTGAGCGCGGCGCGGCGGGTTGCGGCAGGACGGTGAAGGTTCGCCCCTTTGTAGACGGCTTGTCGTCGGACGTTTGATGGCCACCAGGAAAACTCAAGGTGGCGGGCGCCCAAGCAGCGCGCGCAGCGATGCGGTCAAGCTCAAGCAGTCCCAAGGCCGTACCCTGTCGCAGCAAGCATGGCTGCGCCGCCAGCTCAATGACCCCTATGTCGCGGCAGCACGCGCGCAGGGCCTACGCTCCCGGGCCGCGTTCAAGCTCATGGAGCTCGATGACAAATACGGCCTGATCAAAAAAGGCGCGCGCGTGATCGACCTTGGTGCCGCGCCAGGCGGGTGGAGCCAGGTTGCCCTGCGCCGCGGCGCCTCTCGCGTTGTCGGCGTCGATCTGTTGCCGATCGATGACGTGCCTGGCGCAACCTTGATCGAAGGCGATTTCCACGATCCCGGCATGCCCGCGCAGCTGATCACGCTCATGGATGGCCCCGCGGATCTGGTGCTTTCCGACATGGCACCGAACACCACGGGCCACGCGCCGACCGACCATTTGCGTATCATGGCACTGGCCGAACTGGCGCTGGAATTTGCACTGCAGACACTGGCGCCGGGTGGCGCCTTCGTGGCGAAACTGTTCCAAGGCGGCACGGAGCGGCAGATGCTGGAGCCGATGAAACGGCGTTTCACGCAAGTGCGACATGCCAAGCCGCCGGCGAGCCGCAAGGACAGCAGCGAGCTGTATGTGGTTGCGACAGGTTTTCGTACACTGTCTGAAAGATAAAGAACCTGGAGGGGATGTGCCATCCCCCCCGGACCCCCCGTCATTGTTTTAAGTCGCGATGATCCTTGATATCGCGGAACGCCAAATTTGCGTTCATCTCTGCCGTCCGCCGCATCATGAAGGCCGATGTGGCGAGGAACACCGGATCGCCATCGACGTCATCGGCCATCGCGGTGCGCTGATCGGCGCAGAACTTGTCCACGATGGCGCGCTCGCCGGAAATCCAGCGCGCCAGATTGTAGGGCGTGGATTCAAAGCCGATGCCCACGCCGTATTCGCCCGCCATGCGCGCGATCAGCACGTCGAGCTGCAGCGTGCCGACCACGCCCACGATCGGCGGGCTGCCATCCTGCGGGCGAAACAGCTGCACCACCCCTTCCTCGGCCAATTCTTGTAGCGCCTGCTTGAGCTTTTTGGCTTTCATGGCGTCATCCAGCCGCACGCGGCGCAGAATTTCCGGCGCAAAGGACGGCACGCCGAGAAATTGCAAATCCTCCTCCTGGCTCAGCGTGTCGCCGATGCGCAGCGTGCCGTGGTTGGGAATGCCCACGACATCGCCGGCAAAAGCCTCCTCGGCGAGCACGCGGTCACGCGCGAAGAAGAATTGCGGCGCGTGCAGCGGGATCAGCTTGCCCGTGCGCACCTGCTTGAGGCGCATGCCGCGTTCCAGCCGGCCGGAACAGACACGGGCGAAGGCGATGCGGTCCCGGTGGTTGGGGTCCATATTGGCCTGTATCTTGAAAACCAGGGCCGTGAGCTTGTCCTCGTCCGCCTGCACGGTGCGCAGATCGGCTGTTTGCGCGCGCGGCGGCGGGCCATAACCGGCGAGTGCGTCGAGCAAATCGGCCACGCCGATTTCGCGGATGGCGCTGCCGAAATAGACCGGCGTGAGGTGACCGGCGTTGAAGCCTTCCGCGTCGAATTCAGGCAGTGCGGCGCGGACGAGATCCATCTCCTCCCCGAGCGCCTGCATGCGCGGATCGGATTGCGCGAGCGTTTCGAAGACGTGCAGGTCTCGCGCGCGCACATCGTAGGTGCCCACGAAGGTGGCGGCGCGGCCGACAGGCCAGGTGGCGGGCGCGCAGTCCAGGGCGAGGGTGCTGGAGACTTCATCGAGCAGCTCGAACGGGTCGCGCGCCTCGCGGTCCATTTTGTTGACGAAGGTGATGATGGGGATGTCACGCAAGCGGCAGATTTCGAAGAGTTTGCGCGTGCGCGCTTCTATGCCCTTGGCGGCGTCGATCACCATGACGGCGGAATCAACGGCGGTCAGCGTACGGTAGGTGTCTTCGGAGAAATCCTCATGCCCTGGTGTATCGAGAAGGTTGAAGACGCAGCCGCCATATTCGAAGGTCATGACCGAGGTGACGACCGAAATGCCGCGGGCGCGTTCGATGCCCATCCAGTCCGAGCGCGTGCGGCGGCGTTCGCCCTTTGCGCGCACATTGCCGGCGAGCTGGATGGCGCCGCCCGCGCGCAGCAATCGTTCAGTGAGCGTGGTCTTGCCCGCGTCCGGATGGGAAATGATGGCAAAAGTCCGCCTGCGGGCAATTTCTTGCGCAATATTCATTTTGCTGCTTCTGAAAAAATGACGGGGGGTCTGGGGGGGCAGGCACTGCTCCCCCAGTTCTTCAAATGTGGATTTTGATAAGGATCAGCAAGAAGCTGCCGCCCCCACCGCTCCTGCATCCAAGCCAAACCTGACTTTGGTTCAGCAGGTGGCGCGGTATAGCGCAGACGGGCCTGCGGCACCCAGACCGTGCGCAAGCCGATTGCCGCCAGCTTGAGGCAGAGATCGACCGCACTGAAATCCTTAGCTTCGCCGGTAAAGCCTCCGACAGCATCAAAGGCGGCACGGCGAATGGCAAGACAATCGCCGCTGACCGCGGACACCGTGCGGGCGAGATGGTAAGCGCCGCGATAGCCCGGATCCTGATCATCCGCCCAAACGACGGGGGAGATGGCGATGCGCGCGGCATCGAGCACGTAGCCCGCGTGCAACAAACGGCCGTTGGTGCTGTCGAGCCGCGCGCCGGCCGCGCCGATTTCTGGGCGCATGGCGTGGGCGGCGAGCGTGTCGAGCCAGTCGCTTGTCACGGCGCGAAGATGGGGGGAGAGAAAGACGAGCACGTCGGCGTCGTCCGGTGGCTTTGCTTGTTTGACAATGGCCGTGCGCACGGCGGGTTTGGCGAATCGCACACGCGGCCATTGCGGCAGATCGGAATCGGGTTCAACCGTCGCCGCCGGGCCGAGCGCGTCCGCCAAAGCGCGCCGCGCGGCATCCTGGCACGCGCTCATCGCTTTCGCCGAATAGGATTGGGGCGACTGGCGCCAATGATAAAGTATTTCGGGCACGTGGCGGATGCGCGCGCCCGCCGCGGCGCGCAGGGCCAGATCGTAATCCTGGCTGCCGTCGAAGCCCGGCCGCAATCCACCCAGCCGTGAGACAAGGCTGCGGCGATAGACGGCCATGTGGCACACCAGATTTTGCGAGAGCATCAAATCCGGATTCCATCCTGGCTTGAAATACGGCGCCGCGCGGTGTCCATCGACGATCTGGTCCTCATCGGAGAATGCGAGATCAATGTCAGGATCGCGTGCCAGCGCGTCAGCCATCACAGCCAAGGCGTGCGGCGCCAAAAGATCATCATGATCCAGGAACGTCACATAGTCCTGCATCGCTTTTGCAAGTCCGGCATTGCTGGCGGCGCTGATGCCGCCGCGCGTGCCTAGGCGCTGCACGCAAACACGCGGCTCTTCGGCCGCGGCACGTGCCAGCACCGCGTCGAGCCCGGCATCGCCCGAGGCATCATCGACGATCAGCAATTCCCACCGCGCGTAGGTTTGCGCACGCACCGATGCAATGGCCTCGGCCAGCCATTCCGGCCGCGTGCGATAGACAGGCATGATAACGCTGATACACGGCGCGCTGGCGCAAGGCCTCACATCCCGCGCGCCGTGCCGGGCCACCCACGCGGGATAGGCGCGGTTGATGCGCGCTTCCAGGCGTTTGCGCCGGCGCCACCGTCGCAGCAAAGCGGGGAGCGTCAGCACCCCGCGCCGCCTTGCCTCAGCGCGAGTAGAACTCCACCACCAGGTTCGGCTCCATCGTCACCGGATAGGGCACGTCGCTCAGCTTGGGCGCGCGCGCGAAGCGGCCCTTCATGGCGCGGTGATCGACTTCTAGATATTCCGGCACGTCACGCTCCGAGCTTTGCACCGCATCCAGCACCACGGCGAGCTGCTTCGATTTGTCCTTGACCTCGATCGTATCGCCGTCCCGCACCAGGAAGCTCGAAATATTGACCTTGCGGCCGTTCACCGTGACATGGCCGTGGTTGACGAACTGGCGCGCCGCAAACGGCGTGATGGCGAATTTCATGCGGTAGATTACCGCATCCAGCCGGCGCTCGAGCAATTCCACGAGATTTTCGGAGGTATCGCCGCGGCGGCGCACCGCTTCCTCATAATATTTGCGGAACTGCTTTTCGCCGATATTGCCGTAATAGCCTTTCAGCTTCTGCTTGGCCATCAGCTGGATGTTGAAATCGCTCGGCTTGGATTTGCGGCGCTGGCCGTGCTGTCCCGGACCGTAATCGCGCTTGTTGATTGGCGATTTCGGCCGGCCCCAGAGATTGACGCCGAGGCGGCGGTTAACCTTGTACTTGCTTTCGGCGCGCTTGGTCATGCGCTGCCCTTTCGTGGTCTGATGCCCGTTTGGGGCTTGTTGCACCGGTAGGCCACGCGTACATGGCGGGACCGGACCCCGAAGGCCCGTCCACGTTCCCGGCAAGAGGGCGGGCGTTTAGAGGGCACGGGGGGTGGCTGTCAACCTGGGGTGAGACGTCTGGGGAAGTAGTGCCGGGCATCGCCTGATCGCCAGGGCGGCCAGGCTACAAGGATGAAACCGGTGATTTTTTCTGCATTGGAGGATGACCATGCCGGCCGACTATAACCAGGACGTGGTGGCGTGGGCCAACGAGCAGGCTTGCCTCATCCGCACAGGCCAATTCGATCAGCTCGACATCGAGCACATCGCGGACGAGGTCGAGGACGTGGGCAGGAGCGAAAAGCGTGAGCTGGCGAGCCGCATGGCGGTTCTGCTTGCCCATCTTCTGAAATGGCAGTTTCAGCCCACGCACCGTGGCACCAGTTGGGAACGCACACTGCGCGAGCAGCGCAAGCAGGTTCTGCGCAAGCTCAGGGAAACCCCGAGTCTCAGCTGCCTTCTGGACGACTTGGAGTGGAGCGAAGGCGTGTGGGGTGACGCGGTGACGCTGGCGATCGGGGAAACGGGCCTTGATGCCTTTCCCGAGGCCTGTCCGTGGAACTTCGCTGACTTGCTCGCTGATAACTGGCTTCCGCCTGGTTGATCTCCGCCGGACAGAGTCGCTTCTGCTTCTGCAACGATCAGACCGTTAAGCACCTACAGGTGATCAATCATGATAATACCTGTTCAAAAAGGCGCCGCAAAAGAATTCGCCGATCTATTGCGTGAGCTAGGCAATACACTTAAGTCAAGCTTGAACTTCCTTGGTCGGCTTGGCTTCAGATCAATTAGATGCTTGGCGATCTTCAAGACGCGTCCGACTGGCAGTGTCTCTGCGCGACAAACTAAAAACTTTACAGATTGGACTGCCTCGTGAAGACGTTGCCCCTCATTTCTAATCCCGCTTCTCGACCACGCTACTATTGAGCCAGACGACGATTTACAAGACCTGTGGGCAACCATCTTGGCGAACGCGGCAAATGATAACAGCAAGATGGAGATGCGAACCACCTTCGTAGCCATGTTGGCAGAAATGACCCATTTCGACGTGTCACTGCTTGCTACACTCAGCCGAGCTTTCGAAGCTCGTCCAGACGCAAAGCTATTTGTCACAATCAAATTGCTGGAGGCAGTAGGCATTGGTCCGAACCTCCAAGGGACAGAAGCCGACATGCGAGAGGATGTACTGGTATCGTTAACAAATTTAAGCCGTCTTGGGTGCGTTCATCCCGCCGCCACTTGGGGCGGCCCCAGCTTCGCTGGAGTAAGTCTTACGCATCTCGGCAAAGTTTTCATACGGGCTTGTTCGATGCCAGCCGACACTCATTGAGAACAGAATATTGACACGCCACGACGTATGACTGACGGGAACCGCACCCGGCAGGAGGATCTACGGATCGCAAAACCGACGTTGTGCACCACGATCACGTCTGCCGACTAGCCATGCGGCATCTCAAATGGAGGGGGTTGGATTTGAACCAACGTAGGCGTTAGCCAACGGATTTACAGTCCGTCCCCTTTAACCACTCGGGCACCCCTCCGCGGGCGGAGGCGGCCACCTATCCCCGGGTGCGCCTCTTGTCAACGAGTCCGCCGCCCCATGGCGCGCCACCCGACGCACCTGTATAGCCCGCCCATGAAAACCCCCTCTTCGGGCGGCAACCGCCCCTCCGGCGGGCGC
>CAXUNZ010000047.1:4884-17730 GCA_964252525.1 uncultured Acetobacteraceae bacterium | reverse complement strand
GGCGTCCTAAAATCGACGGGGGGTTTGGGGGGGATGGCACATCTCCCCCAACCTTTTTCCTTCGACGATGTGTCAATCTCAACGCGGCTTGGTATTGGGGGCGGGAGCCCTGGACCTTTCCCATGCAAAAGCGCCGGTTCCGTTCCTGTTGGCGCTTGACAAGGGCGAGCACGCAGACCATACCCCGCCCCTCATTTTGGAACGCGGGAGGCCCCGACGCTCGTCCGGCATATGCTGGGCCGGCGCGCAAGGCCGTTTGAACCGCGGTCCTGCATTGAGGAGGCAGGATGGATGGCCAAGAAAGTCGTTGGCTACATCAAGTTGCAGATACCCGCGGGTAAAGCCAACCCCTCGCCGCCGGTCGGTCCGGCGCTGGGCCAGCGCGGCCTGAACATCATGGCCTTCTGCAAGGAGTTCAACGCGCGCACGCAGAACATGGAGCCGGGCATGCCCGTCCCCATCGTGATTACCGCTTTCGGTGATCGCACGTTCAGCTTCATCACCAAGACCCCGCCCAATAGCTACTTCATCAAGAAGGCCGCCAGCATTACCGCGGGCAGCACGACGCCCGGCAAGGGGGCCAGCGCCGGCCGGGTGACAATGGCCCAGCTTCGCGACATCGCGGCGCAGAAGATGGTCGATATGAACGCCAACGATGTGGATGGCGCGGTGCGCATGTTGGCCGGTTCCGCCCGCTCCATGGGCTTGACCGTGGTGGAGGGCTGATCGTCATGGCACACAACAAGCGCCTGCGCGCCGCGGGGGCCACGGTCGACCGCAGCAAGAACTATGGCATCGATGACGCCGTGAAGCTGGTCCGTGCCAATGCAAAGGCCAAATTCGACGAGACGGTCGAGATTTCGCTCAACCTGGGCATCGATCCGCGCCACGCCGATCAGATGGTGCGCGGCCTGATCAGCCTGCCGAACGGCACGGGCAAGACGGTGCGCATCGGGGTGTTTGCCCGCAATGTGAAGGCGGAGGAGGCTCTGGCCGCCGGCGCGGACGTGGTGGGTGCCGACGATCTGGCCGAAAAGGTGCAGGCGGGCGAGATCGAATTCGACCGCTGCATTGCCACGCCGGACATGATGGGCCTGGTCGGCCGGCTGGGAAAGATCCTGGGTCCGCGCGGCCTGATGCCCAACCCCAAGCTCGGCACGGTGACGATGGATGTCAAAGGCGCGGTTGCCGCGGCCCGCGCGGGCCAAGTGGAATTCCGCGCCGAAAAGGCAGGCATCATCCATGCCGGGATCGGCAAGGCGAGTTTCGAGGATGGCAAATTGCTGGAGAATATCCGCGCCTTTGTCGATGCCATTCACAAGGCCAAGCCGACGGGCGCGAAGGGCACGTATCTGCAGAAAGTGTCGCTGAGTTCCTCGATGGGGCCTGGCGTAAGCGTGGATGTGGCGAGCCTGACCGCCGTGTGAATGAAATTCGCCGGTGCCTTGTGTGCCGGCGCGCAGGGTGGGCGAGAGCCTGCCCGAACCTGTCCAAGACCACACGTCTCCGCGCAGGCGGAAGTAAAGGGCTAGGTCCCGCGGGTGGAAGACGGGGACGCCGCACATCGCGATGGTGTGGGGGGTCGCTGGCTTGTCAGGACAGGCGAATGGGGCCGCCCCAGCAGGTGCGGCCCACTGGTAACTCTAAGGCCGGTTTCGGCCGATAGGAGAGAGGATTTGGACCGTACGGAGAAGCGAGAGTTCGTCTCATCGCTCGCCGCGGTCTTCGCGGAAACGTCGATGGTCGTCGTCACCCAGAACAAGGGGTTGACCGTGGCCGAGGTGACCGATCTGCGCAGACGCATGCGGGCGGCTGGGGCGCAATTCAAAGTCGCGAAAAACCGGCTGGCCGTCCTTGCCCTGGATGGGACCAATTTCAACGGTATTGCGCCATTGCTGAAGGGACCGACCGCGCTCGCCTGGGCGCGCGATCCTGTGGCGGTGAGCAAGGTTGCCGTTGACTTCGCCAAGACCAACGAAAAGCTCGTGCTGATCGGCGGATCGCTTGGAACCCAGATGCTGAATGCGGATGGGGTGAAAGCGCTTGCCGAGTTGCCGTCGCTCGATACGCTGCGTGCCGGATTGCTGGGGATGCTTTCCACCCCCGCAACGCGCATTGCCGGCGTGCTCGCGGCCCCGGCCGGCCAGCTTGCGCGGGTCTTTGCGGCCTATGCCAAGAAGGACGAGGCGGAAGCAGCCTGATCAACCAGGGCGCGCTCTGCTCGCCCTTGCATGCACCCTAACCCACGCACATCTAAGGACAAGTAAATGGCTGACCTGACCAAGCTCGTAGACGAGCTTTCCACCCTGACCGTTTTGGAAGCCGCCGAGCTGTCCAAAATGCTCGAAGAGAAATGGGGCGTTTCCGCCGCGGCGCCCGTGGCCGTGGCCGCGGCACCCGCCGGCGGTGGCGCCGCCGCGGCACCTGTCGAGGAGCAGACCGAGTTCACCGTGGTCCTGGCCGCCGCCGGCGATAAGAAGATCAACGTGATCAAGGAAATCCGCACGATCACGGGCCTGGGGCTGAAGGAAGCCAAGGACCTGGTCGAGGGTGCGCCCAAGACGGTGAAAGAGGGCGCGAACAAGGACGAGGCCGCGAAGATCAAGAAGCAATTGGAAGAGCAGGGCGCGACTGTCGAAGTTAAGTAGCGCCAGCCGCCCGCGCGGCGGCAACTGGGCTGAATCGGGTGGGAATCCAGGTGATTCCCGCCCTTTCCGCTTTTGCGGCATGACCGGGGACGCATCCCCACGCAGGATAGGGTAGATCAGATGAACGCAATTACCACGACGTTCACGCCGCGCAAACGCATCCGCAAAAGCTTCGGACGTATTCCCGAAGTGGCGCCGATGCCCAATCTGATCGACGTGCAGCGCTCGAGCTACGAGGGCTTTCTGCAGATGCACGTGCGGCCCGACAGCCGTACCAACACCGGACTGCAGGAAGTGTTCCGCGGCGTTTTTCCGATCGACGATTTTGCCGGCCGCGGCCGCCTGGAGTTCGTGTATTACGAACTCGAAGAACCCAAATACGACGTTGAGGAGTGCATCCAGCGCGGCATGAATTACGCCGCACCGCTCAAGGTTATCCTGCGCCTGATCGTGTGGGATGTGGATGAGGATACCGGCGCGCGATCGATCCGCGACATCAAGGAACAGCCCGTTTACATGGGCGACATGCCGCTGATGACGGATAATGGCACTTTTATCATCAATGGCACCGAGCGCGTCATCGTCAGCCAAATGCACCGCAGCCCCGGCGTATTTTTCGACCACGACAAGGGCAAGACGCATTCCTCGGGCAAGTTCCTCTTTGCCGCGCGCGTGATCCCCTATCGCGGCTCGTGGCTGGATTTCGAGTTCGACAGCAAGGACATGGTGTACGTGCGCATCGATCGGAAGCGCAAGCTGCCGGTCACCACGCTGCTCTATGCGCTGGAAAGCGAGTGGAGCGCGCAGCATCGCGAGCAGCGCCTGGCCGAAGGGGCCGACCCCGACACGCTGGATATTCGCGGCCTGGATGCCGAATTCATCCTGAATTATTTTTACGGCCAGGTGCAGTTCACGCTCTCGCCCAAGGGCTGGTCGCGTCCGTTCGACCCGGAGGCTTTCCGCGGCCTGAAATTGCTGGAGCCGCTGATCGATGCCGAGACGGGCGAGGTCGTGGCTGAAGCGGATGCCAAGCTGACCGCGCGTTCGGCGCGCAAAATTGCCGAGAAGACCAAGGACGTTCTCGTTGGGCGCGGCGACGTGCTGGGGCGCTTCATGGCCGTTGACCTCGTCAATGAGGAGACGGGCGAAATCTATGCCGAGGCCGGCGAGGAGATCGTCGAGGCGAAGCTGGCCGCGCTGGAAGAGCGCGGCGTGACCACGCTGGCCACGCTGGCCATCGACCAGCAGAACGGGCCGTGGATTCGCAACACGCTGACCATCGACAAGAATTCCAACCGGGACGATGCGCTGATCGACATCTACCGTGTCATGCGCCCCGGCGAGCCGCCGACGCCCGAGACCGCCGAGGGCCTGTTCCGTGGCCTGTTCTTCGATCCCGACCGCTACGATTTGTCCGCGGTCGGACGCGTGAAGATGAACATGCGCCTGGGCGTGGATGCGGAAGACACGATGCGTGTTCTGCGCCGCGAGGACATTCTCAAGACGGTCAAAATCCTGGTCGAGCTCAAGGACGGGCGCGGCACGATCGATGACATCGACAACCTCGGCAACCGGCGCGTCCGTTCAGTGGGCGAATTGATGGAGAACCAATATCGCGTGGGCCTGTTGCGCATGGAGCGCGCCATTCGCGAACGCATGGGATCGGTCGATATCGACACGGTCATGCCGCACGATCTGATCAACGCCAAGCCGGCGGCGGCGGCGGTGCGCGAATTCTTTGGTTCCTCGCAGCTTTCGCAGTTCATGGATCAGACCAATCCGCTGTCGGAAGTGACGCATAAGCGCCGCCTCTCCGCCCTTGGTCCGGGCGGCCTGACGCGCGAACGCGCGGGCTTCGAGGTGCGCGACGTGCACCCGACGCATTATGGGCGCATCTGCCCGATCGAAACGCCCGAGGGGCCGAATATCGGCCTGATCAATTCGCTGGCGACGTTTGCCAAGGTGAACAAGTACGGCTTCATCGAAACCCCGTATCGCCTGGTCAAGGACGGCACGGTGCAGGATGGCTGGAAATATCTCTCGGCGATGGAGGAGGAGCGCCTGGTCGTGGCGCAGGCCGACGCGCCCAAGGACGCCAGCGGGCATTTTACCGACGAACTGGTTTCGGTGCGCCGGCAGGGCGATTTCCGACTGGTCAAGCCGGAGGATGTGACCGCGGTGGACGTGTCTCCGAAGCAGCTGGTGTCCGTGGCGGCGGCGCTGATCCCGTTTCTGGAGAATGATGACGCCAACCGCGCGCTGATGGGGTCCAACATGCAGCGCCAGGCGGTGCCGCTGGTCCGCGCCGATGCGCCGCTGGTGGGCACGGGCATGGAAGCGGCGGTGGCGCGCGATTCGGGTGCCACGATCGTGGCGCGGCGCCGCGGCGTGGTCGATCAGATCGACGGCGCGCGCATCGTCGTGCGCGCGACCGCCGATAGCGGCACGACCGAGGGCGTGGATATCTATCGCCTGCGCAAATACATGCGGTCCAATCAGTCCACCTGCATCAATCAGCGCCCGCTCGTGCGCGTGGGCGACGTGGTCAATCCTGGCGAGATCATCGCCGACGGGCCTTCCACGGAGCTGGGCGAGCTGGCGTTGGGGCGCAACGTGCTGTGCGCGTTCGTGCCTTGGAACGGCTATAACTTCGAGGATTCGATCCTGATCTCCGAGCGCATCGCGCGCGACGACGTGTTCACCTCCATTCACATCGAGGAATTCGAGGTGATGGCGCGCGACACCAAGCTGGGGCAGGAGGAAATCACCCGCGACATTCCGAACGTGGGTGAGGAAAGCCTGAAGAACCTGGACGAGGCCGGCATCGTCTATATCGGCGCCGAGGTCTATCCGGGCGACATCCTCATCGGCAAGGTGACGCCGAAGGGCGAAAGCCCGATGACGCCGGAGGAGAAACTGCTCCGCGCCATTTTCGGCGAAAAAGCCTCGGATGTGCGTGACACCTCGCTAAAGCTGCCGCCAGGCGTCTCCGGCACCATCGTCGATGTGCGCGTGTTCAGCCGCCGCGGCGTGGACAAGGATGAGCGCGCCATGGCCATCGAGCGCGCCGAGATCGAGCGCCTGTCCAAGGACCGTGACGACGAGCGCGCCATTCAGGAACGCGCCTTTCTCAACCGGCTGCGCGAAAAGCTGGTTGGCCATAAGGCATCAGGCGGCTTCAAGGGCATCAAATCCGGCACGGTGCTGACCGAGGACATTCTGGCCGAGCATCCCCGCGGCGCCTGGCGCCATATCGGCGTGCAGGATGATGCCGTCATGGCGGAGATTGAGACGCTGAAGCGCGAATTCGACGCCGCCGTCGGCCGCATCACCGAGCGTTTCGACGGCAAGGTCGAAAAGCTGCAGCGCGGCGACGAATTGCCGCCTGGCGTCATGAAAATGGTCAAGGTGTTCGTGGCGGTGAAGCGCAAGCTGCAGCCGGGCGACAAGATGGCCGGCCGGCACGGCAACAAGGGCGTCGTCTCGCGCGTGGTGCCTGTCGAGGACATGCCATTCCTTGAAGACGGCACGCCGGTCGATCTCGTGCTCAATCCGCTGGGCGTGCCTTCGCGCATGAATGTGGGGCAGATTCTGGAAACCCATCTCGGCTGGGCCTGCGCCAATCTCGGCCGCGAAGTAGGCGAGCTGGTCGAGACATATCGCCGGGATGGCCGCGCCAAGCAGGAACTGCTCGACCGGCTGCGCGGAATTTACGGCGAGAAGGTCTTCACCGACGAAATCTCGGTGCTGGACAACGATCAGCTGCTTGAACTGGCGGAAAACCTCAAGAAAGGCATTCCGATTGCCACGCCCGTTTTCGATGGCGCGCGCATGTCCGACATCGAGGCGATGCTGTCGCAGGCGGGCCTCGATACGTCGGGACAGGTGGTGCTCGTCGATGGGCGCACGGGCGAGCCGTTCGAGCGCAAGGTGACGGTGGGCTATATCTACATGCTCAAGCTGCATCATTTGGTGGACGACAAGATCCATGCGCGCTCGATCGGGCCATACAGTCTGGTCACGCAGCAACCGTTGGGCGGCAAGGCGCAGTTCGGCGGCCAGCGCTTCGGGGAGATGGAGGTGTGGGCGCTGGAAGCCTACGGCGCCGCCTACACCTTGCAGGAAATGCTGACGGTGAAGTCCGACGACGTATCCGGCCGCACGAAAGTCTATGAGGCGATCGTGCGCGAGCAGGACAATTTCGAGGCTGGCATCCCGGAAAGCTTCAACGTTCTAATCAAGGAACTGAAGTCGCTCGGGTTGAACGTCGATCTCGACCAGAGCGTAGCCTGATCAACGCCAGGGGGCTTTGCCCCCTGGACCCCCACTAGGTCCGTCACGCGAGAGCGTACCTCGCACGACGGCCCCAGACCCCCATTTTTTAGGGTGCCGAGATGAACGAGCTTATGAAAATCCTTGGTCAGGCCGGACAGGCCGTGACCTTCGATCAGATCAAGATCCAGATGGCTTCGCCCGAACAGATCCGCTCGTGGTCGTTCGGCGAAATCAAGAAGCCGGAAACCATCAACTACCGCACCTTCAAGCCGGAGCGGGACGGTCTGTTCTGCGCGCGCATCTTCGGTCCCATCAAGGATTACGAATGCCTCTGCGGCAAGTACAAGCGCATGAAGTTTCGCGGCATCATCTGCGAGAAATGCGGCGTCGAGGTTACGCTGGCGAAAGTGCGCCGCGAGCGCATGGGCCATATCGAGCTCGCCTCGCCCGTCGCCCATATCTGGTTCCTTAAATCCTTGCCCAGCCGCATCGGCCTGATGGTCGATCTGACGCTGAAGGAGCTGGAAAAGATCCTCTATTTCGAAAGCTATTGCGTGCTGGAGCCGGGTCTGACCGACCTCAAGCTGCACCAGTTGCTGACCGAAGATCAGCTTATGGCCAAGCAGGACGAATTCGGCGATGACGGCTTCCGCGCCGGCATCGGCGCCGAGGCGATCAAGGGTATCCTCAAAGGCATCGATACGGACGCCGAAAAGGTCAAGCTGCGCGCCGAGCTGAGGGAAACCACCAGCGAAGCCAAGCGCAAGAAACTCGTCAAGCGCCTCAAGCTGATGGAGGCCTTCGCCGAGTCGGGCGCCAAGCCGGAATGGATGATCCTGGACGTGGTGCCGGTCATTCCGCCCGAGTTGCGCCCGCTGGTGCCGCTTGATGGCGGCCGCTTCGCCACGTCGGACCTGAACGACCTCTATCGCCGCGTCATCAACCGCAACAACCGCCTCAAGCGCCTGATCGAATTGCGCGCGCCCGACATCATCGTGCGCAACGAAAAACGCATGCTGCAGGAATCGGTCGATGCGCTGTTTGATAACGGCCGCCGCGGCCGTGCGATCACCGGCGCCAACAAGCGGCCGCTGAAATCACTCTCCGACATGCTCAAGGGCAAGCAGGGGCGTTTCCGCCAAAATCTTCTCGGCAAGCGAGTCGATTATTCCGGCCGTTCGGTGATCGTGGTCGGCCCGGAGCTGAAGCTGCACCAATGCGGCTTGCCGAAAAAGATGGCGCTCGAACTCTTCAAGCCCTTCATCTACAGCAAGCTGGAAAAATACGGTCACGCCACCACCATCAAGGCGGCAAAGCGCATGGTGGAAAAGGAACGTCCCGAAGTGTGGGACATCCTCGAGGAGGTGATCCGCGAGCACCCTGTCATGCTCAACCGCGCGCCGACGTTGCACCGCCTGGGCATTCAGGCCTTCGAGCCGGTATTGATCGAAGGCAAGGCAATTCAGCTTCACCCGCTGGTCTGCACGGCGTTCAATGCGGATTTCGACGGCGATCAGATGGCGGTGCACGTGCCGCTCAGCCTGGAAGCGCAGCTCGAAGCGCGTGTGCTGATGATGTCGACCAACAACATCCTCAGCCCCGCCAACGGCAAGCCGATCATCGTGCCGAGCCAGGATATCGTTCTTGGCCTTTACTACCTATCGTTGGAAACAGCCGATTTCCGCGCCATGGAGGACAACAAGGCGCCGGCCATGGGCACGATCGGGGAAATCGACTTTGCCGTTCAGGCCAAGGGCATCAAGCTGCACGACAAGATCCGCGCGCGCATCGAGGAGTTGCAGCCGGATGGCAGCCGCGTTCGTCGCATCGTCGTCACCACGCCGGGCCGCATGCTGATTGCGCAAATCCTGCCCAAGCATCCACAGGTGCCATTTGCGCTAATCAACAAGCAGTTGACCAAGAAGAACGTCTCGGACGTGATCGATGCAGTGTATCGCCATTGCGGCCAGAAGGAATGCGTGATCTTCGCCGACCGCCTGATGGGTCTCGGCTTCGGTCAGGCCGCAAAGGCGGGCATCTCCTTCGGCAAGGATGATCTGATCATTCCCGATACCAAGCCCGAACTGATCCTCAAGACCCAGAACGAGGTCAAGGAATTCGAGCAGCAATATCAGGACGGCCTGATCACCGCCGGCGAGCGTTACAACAAGGTCGTGGACGCCTGGTCGCGCTGCACCGATGAAGTGGCCGGCGCCATGATGAAAGAGATTTCCAAGCAGGAAGTCGGCCGCCAGACCAACAGCGTCTGGATGATGAGCCATTCCGGCGCGCGCGGCTCACCGGCGCAGATGCGCCAGTTGGCCGGCATGCGCGGCCTGATGGCCAAGCCCTCGGGCGAAATCATCGAGCAGCCGATCATCGCCAACTTCAAGGAAGGGCTTTCGGTTCTTGAATACTTCAATTCCACTCACGGCGCCCGCAAGGGCCTCGCGGACACGGCGCTGAAGACGGCGAACTCGGGCTATCTGACGCGCCGTCTCGTCGACGTGGCACAGGATTGCATCATCGTCGAAGTGGATTGCGGCACCGAGCGCGGCCTGACCGTGAAGCCCGTCATGGATGGCGGCGACATTGTCAGCTCGTTGTCCGAACGCATCCTCGGCCGCACCGCGTCCGAGGACGTGCTCGATCCCTCCACCAATCAGCTTCTCGTGGCGCGCAACACGCTGATCGAGGAAAGCGAGGCCGAACGCATCGAACGCGCCGGCGTGGAGAGCATGAAGATCCGCTCGGTGCTGACCTGCGAAGCGCAGGTGGGCGTTTGCGGCCGCTGCTACGGGCGCGATCTCGCCCGCGGCACGCCGGTCAACATGGGTGAGGCGGTCGGCGTCATTGCCGCGCAATCCATCGGTGAGCCCGGCACGCAGCTGACGATGCGCACCTTCCACATCGGTGGCGCGGCGCAGCGTGGTGCCGAGCAATCCAGCGTCGAAGCCTCCCACGAGGGCATTGCCACCGTACGGAACCGCAACGTGGTGCAGAACAGCCAGAACGTGCCTGTGGTGATGTCGCGCAACTGCGAAATCGTGCTGACCGACGATCGTGGCCGTGAACGCGCCCGCTTCCGTGTGCCCTATGGCGCGCGGCTATTGGCCGATGAAGGCAGCAAGGTCACACGCGGCCAGAAGCTGGCCGAATGGGATCCCTACACCCTGCCCATCATCACCGAACGCGCGGGCCAGGTCGAATATCTCGACCTGATCGAGGGCATTACGCTCGTCGAGCGGATGGATGAAGTAACCGGCCTGACCTCGAAAGTGGTCGTCGATTACAAGCAGGTTGCCAAATCGGTCGATCTGCGTCCGCGCCTGCAACTCAAGCAGGGTAACGAGGTCGTCAAGCTGCCGAACGGCACGGATGCGCGCTACTTCCTCTCGCCCGATTCCATTCTCTCCGTGGAAAATGGCGCGACCGTGCATGCCGGCGACGTGCTCGCGCGCATTCCGCGCGAGGGCAGCAAGACGCGTGACATCACCGGCGGTCTGCCGCGCGTCGCCGAATTGTTCGAGGCACGGCGGCCGAAGGACCACGCCATCATTGCGGAAAACGACGGCCGTATCGAATTCGGCAAGGACTACAAGGCCAAACGCCGCATCATCGTCAAGAATGACGAAACCGGCGAGGAATCCGATTACCTGATTCCCAAAGGCAAGCATGTCAGCGTTCAGGAAGGCGATTTCGTGCGCCGTGGCGATCCGCTGGTGGACGGCCCGCGCGTTCCGCACGACATCCTCAAGGTGCTTGGCGTGGAGGCATTGTCCGATTATCTGGTCAACGAAATCCAGGACGTGTACCGCCTGCAGGGCGTGAAGATCAATGACAAGCACATAGAGGTCATCGTGCGGCAGATGCTGCAGAAGGTTGAAGTGCTCGAACCCGGCGACACGACTTATCTCACCGGCGAGCAGATCGATCGGCTGGAGTTCGAGGCCGAAAACCTCAAGCGCCTGAAAGCCAATGAACGCCCCGCCAATGCCATGCCGGTGCTGCAGGGCATCACCAAGGCCAGCCTGCAGACGCACAGCTTCATCTCCGCCGCTTCCTTCCAGGAGACGACGCGCGTGCTGACCGAGGCCGCAACTGCGGGGAAGGTGGATACGCTGATGGGCTTGAAGGAGAACGTGATCGTAGGTCGCTTGATCCCGGCAGGCACGGGTGCGGTCATGAACAAGCTGAAGGCGGTGGCGGCGGGGCGGGATCAGGCGCGCAGCGTCACACGCGATACGCCGCAAATCACCCGGGCGGCGGAGTAATCGTAAAGGGGAGCGGAGCGGCTTGCGAACGCCAGCCGCTCCGCCTTTTTGCCTACCGCCGCTTTCCCATCAGTCTTGCCGCCACCCCGGCGGCCAGCATGGAATAGATGCCTTTCCGTCCCACCATACGGCTGGCCGGCCGGAACAACGAGGCAAGCGTCAGAGTGTCCTTGATTTGCGCCAGGCTCTGGTCGCGCAACAGCCGCGCTTCGTCCGCCACAGGGTCCTTCATGGCGCCATTGGCCAGGACGGCAAACACGCCGGCAAAAACCAGATCGACGCCCAGTACGATGGCAGCCGAGGCCACGGACGACAATCCGGCGGACTGCACCAGCGCCAAATACCCGAGCACATGCAGCAGAACAATTACCGCGATGCCGAATACGGCCGCGACCGCGCCGTAAATCATGCGGCGGATGATTGTCTTGATTTCGCGGCGGATCAGCAGGATTTCGGCTTGCGCCGCCAGCCGCGCCAGGCGAGTGGTTCGCACCGGGCTAGCGCGTCAAGCGGCCGAGCGCGTAACCGACCGCCGCCGCCACGCCAATGGCAATCAGCGGCTGGTCGCGAACGCGCTCCGTAACGTAATCGGCCTGGTCGCTGGTGAAGTCGCGCGCGGCCTTGGCGGCGGACGTTGCGCGGCCGGCCGCATCCGAAAGCATGGGCGACACGCGCTCTTCCATCAGGCTGTTCACCTGATCGCGCAGCTCGCGCAACTGGCGTGTGGTATCGTCGCGGACGCTGTCGTAACTTGCCATGGTTCCGTGCTCCTGAAGGGTTTATGTCTGCGCGGACAACGCCGCCCTTCGCTGCGCGGTTGCGCGGCTTTGTGAGGGATTGGACCGCCATACCCGCCAGGAGCATCCCCGCGCCGCGCCAAGGCATTCACCTGGATACGGGCGCCTTTCAACTCTCGGCCGCGCCAGGCGAATTCGTCACCCTTCTGGGCTGTCAGGCCGAGGACGGAAGCAGGGTGCTGCAATGCCTGTCCGGCGAACGCGCCGTAAAGCCGGGTCAGCTCACCTATGATGGCGCCGACCTGCGCGCCACGCCCAGCCATCGGCGCGGCTTTGGCGTCGTGGGACGGAACGATGCGTTGTTCCCGCGCCTGACACTGGCTCAGAACATCGCCTACCCGCTGGTCCGCCGCGGCATCGGGCGCAAACGCCGCGCGGCCCTGGTTGATGCGGCGCTCGATTCTGTCTGCCTCACCGGGCCCGGCCGCCTGCCGTACCAGGCCAGCGCCGCCGAGCGCCAGCGCGTGGCCATTGCACGCGCCACGGTCTTTGCCCCACCCGTGTTGCTGCTCGACGAGCCGATGTCCCGACAGGACCCGGCCGAGCGCCCGGTCTTGATGGCGGCACTGCGGCGCCTGCATCTGCTGCTCGGGGCCACCACCATCATGGCCACGCACGTTCCGGCCGATGCCATGGCGCTGGCGGACCGCGTCGTGGTCGTGAACAACGGCCGGGCGGTGCAGGCCGCGGCACCGGCGGCGCTTTACGACCAGCCCGATTCCGCCGTGGCTGCCTTGGCCTGCGGGGAGGCCAACCTCCTGCCTGGCATCGTGCGGGCCATCGATGAAGACGATGGCATGGCGCGCGTCGGCCTTCTCTGCGGTCCCACCGTGGAGGGCCGCGCCGCCCCCG
>CAXUNZ010000047.1:0-4874 GCA_964252525.1 uncultured Acetobacteraceae bacterium | reverse complement strand
GGCGCGCGATGAATGCCTCTTCTGCCTGCGGCCAGAGCGGATTGCCGTGGCCGCCACCCAGGCCGCGGAGATGGGCGAGGGCGCACTGAATGCGACCGTGCTGGAGGCGCTGCATCTCGGCCTGTTCATCCGCCTTCGCCTGCTGCTGGGCACGGGCCAGGAAATCGCCGTGCTGCGCCCCGCCGCGGCGGGTCTGCGCGGCCTGCGCCAGGGCGAGGGCGTGGCGATTGCTTGGCAGCCCCATCAAGCCCAGGTTTTCGCCGCTGCCGCCAGGCGGTGATGACCGACTCGGCGAAGGCGGGATTATGCCCTGTCCACCAGCCTGTCGAGACCTCACGTGATCGAACTCAGCGACTCACTCATCCGCGCCACTGTCACGGCCAACGCCTACGTCGCCGGGCTGGCCTATATGCGCAACGGCCGGGTTAAGGCCATCGGGATTGAGCCGACGCGGGGCACCATCCGTGCCACTGTGCAGGGCAGCGGGGGCTCCAAATACAAGCTTGCCATCAACGTGGCCGAGCGCGGCGGCAATGCGACTGTGGCTGGCGAGTGCAGCTGTCCCGTCGGTTACAACTGCAAGCACGTGGCTGCGGTGCTGTTTGCCCAGAAGCAATTGGGCAGCGTGCCTGTGGCCGCGCCGCCGGTGAAAACGCAGCCGCCGGCGCAACGGCAGCCGCCGCAGCCCCAGGGGCCCGCTCTTCCGCCGGAGCTGGCCGCCTGGCTCTCCGGCCTGGCGGGCAGCGAGGAGGAAAGCGAAGCCTACCCGAGCGCTGTCGCCAAGCGCCTGTTCTACATGCTGGGTGCCTCCGTCGAGCGGGGCGTGCCGTTGCTGGACGTGGAACTTGCCGTGGGAGACGTGCGGAATGACGGCACGATCAACCCGAGGTCCACCAGCCCGGACGCTTTCCGGCTGATCCAGACGGATCCGCCGCCGAAATATCTCCGCCCTTCGGACCGCGCCATCTTGCGCCGCATGTCCGGCGATATGATCGACAGACACAAGGGGCACGACGAAGCCGCCTTGCGTGACATCCTGGCCACCGGCCGCGCGAGGATTGGCGCCTTTCCCGGCCGCCCGGCCCAGCTTGCCGAGGCGCGCGGCGGTGCATTGGAATGGCGCCTGGACGAACGCGGCAACCAGACGCCAAGCCTTCAAGTCACGGGCGGCGGCAAACCCTTTCTGCTGGACAGGCCGTGGTATCTCGACGCGGCCACCGGCCAGGTCGGGCCGCTGGAGATTCCCATTTCAGCCTCGATTCTTCGCCGGCTTCTCGGCGCGCCACCGATTTCGCCGGAGCAGGCCGCGACCGTGCGCAAGGCGCTTTCGTCACACGCCGGCGTGCCATTGCCGCAGGAGGTGCCTCACGGCGGCACCATCGGCGGCAAGCCCACGCCGCAGATACGCCTCGGATCGCTTCCCTTCAGTCACAACAGTGACTTCGCCCGTTTCGGCCAGGCCTGTGCGGAAATATCCTTCCGCTATGGCCATGTCAGTGTTCCGGCCCACGCGCCGTACAGTGCCGCCGAACGCATCATCGATGGCAAGCGCTACACGCTGAAACGCAGCCAAAGCGCCGAAAAGCAGGTTCTCCTCGCGCTGCAGAAATTCGGCTTTTCGCCGGTGGGCGCGCTGCTTCGCTGGGGCGTGCCGGCCGGCTCGGAAATCACCTGGTGCTGCAAGGCAGCGATGTCGCCTCGCATTGGATTGGTTTCATGCTGGATAGCGTGCCGATGCTGCAAGACAGCGGCTGGCAGATAACGATAGCGGAGGATTTCCCCTATCGCGTCATTGCCGCGGACGGGCCGCTTGAAGCGGAACTGCGCGAAGGCAGCGGGATCGATTGGTTCGACCTCGATCTCGGCGTGATGGTGGGCGAGGAGCGCATCGACCTCGTTCCGCCTTTGCTGAAATTGCTGGCCGGTCCGCAGGCGGCCGCCATCATCGCCAGCCTTCACACGGACGGCGATGTGGCGGGGCGCAAGCTGGTGGTGGCACTCGGCGATGGCCGCAGCCTGGCGCTGGAAATCGCCACCATCCGCGGCGTGCTGACCACGCTTTTCGACCTGTTCAACGCGGGCGGCCTGACCGAGCGCGGCGCCAGCCTGACGGTGTCGCGCTACGGCGCCGCGGGCGTGGCCGCGCTGGAACGCGCGGGCCTGGCCGCCGGCCTGGTCTGGCGCGGGGGCGAGGCGCTGCGCGCGCTGGGGCGCATGCTGCACGAACGCGGCGGCATTACGCGCGTGCCCGCACCCGACTGGTTTGCCGCCGAGTTGAGGCCCTATCAGCAGCAGGGCGTGGATTGGCTTCAGTTCCTGCGTCAGGCGGGACTGGCCGGCGTGCTGGCCGATGACATGGGCCTGGGCAAAACCGTGCAGACGCTGGCCCATCTCTGCATCGAAAAGCAGGAAGGGCGGCTGACCGCGCCCGCGCTTGTCATCTGCCCGACCAGCGTGGTCGGCAATTGGGCGCGTGAGGCCGCGCGCTTCGCCCCCACCTTGCGTGTGCTGCCGTTGCAGGGCACCGATCGAAAGGCGCGCTTTGCCGACATCGCGGAGCACGATGTGGTGATTTCAACCTACCCGCTGCTCGCCCGCGATGGCGAGGTGCTGTGCGAGCGGGAATGGCACGCGCTGATTCTCGATGAGGCGCAGACCGTCAAGAACCCTGCCGCCACCATGGCGCAGATGGTGCGCCGCTTGCGCGCCGGCCAGCGCATCTGCCTGACCGGCACGCCCATGGAAAACCATCTCGGCGAACTGTGGGCGCTGTTCGATTTCATGATGCCGGGATTTTTGGGCTCGGCGCTGGATTTCGGCAGGCGTTTCCGCACGCCCATCGAAAAGGGTGGCGATACCGGGCGGCACGCGGCGCTTGCGCGCCGCGTTTCGCCTTTTTTGTTGCGGCGGACCAAGGCCGATGTGTTGGGCGAACTGCCGCCGCGCACCGATATTCTGGAAACCATCCAGATGCAGCCGCCGCAGCGTGCGATTTACGACGGCATCCGGCTGGCCATGCATGCGCGCGTGCAGGCGGCCATCGCCGAAAAGGGCCTGGCAAAATCGGGTATCGTCATTCTCGACGCGCTTCTCAAATTACGCCAGGCCTGTTGCGATCCGCGGCTTTTGAAGATCACGGGTGCCAAGAAGGCAGGTTCGGCCAAGCTGGAACGGCTGATCGAATTGCTGGGAACGATGCTGGATGAAGGGCGATCTATCCTGCTGTTCAGCCAGTTCACCAGCATGCTTGCGTTGATCGAAATGAATTGAAGGCACGGGATATCGACTATGCGCTGCTGACGGGCAGCACCGTCGATCGCGCAACCCCGGTCACACGTTTTCAGGCGGGTCGGGCCAAGCTGTTCCTGATCAGCTTGAAGGCCGGCGGTGTGGGGCTGAATCTCACCGCGGCGGATACGGTCATCCATTACTACCCTTGGTGGAATCCGGCGGTCGAAAACCAGGCGACCGATCGCGCGCATCGCATCGGGCAGACCAAGGCGGTTTTCGTGCATCGGTTGACCGTGGAGAATACGATCGAGGAGAAGATGGAGGTGCTCAAGGCGCGGAAGAGCGCGCTGGCGGAGGGGATATTGAGCGGCGCCGGCGCGTCCGCGTTGAAGATGACGGAGGCGGATGTGGAGTTGTTGTTTTCGGATTGACGGTTGAGAAGGATTGACTCTCAGAAGACTGGGGGAGCAGTGCCTGCCCCCCCAGACCCCCCGTCATTATTTTAGGGCGAAGCCAATAATCGACGGGGGGTTTGGGGGGGGTGGCACATCTCCCGCAAGCTTCCTTTCCAATGACTGCCTTACGTTCGCAATACCAGTTGGTATTATGTAGGAAAAAGGCTACGGGCTCTGCCCCTAGGGCTTGAAGCCCCGGAGCCGCGATTTTTCCTACTCCCAGAAAACCTCCTGCTTGATCAACTTTGCCCACGCCCGCGCCGCCCGCCGCGCCGCTGGCGCATGCGCCGCCGCGACATAACCCTCAACCACGCCATGCGCGTAACGCGCCTCGCTCTTGCCGGCAATGTGCGCCATCAGCGCGGCGGCAACGTGGCCGTCATTCACCGCGCCGAGCGCTTCCTGCACATCCTCCAGCCGCTCCATAAAACGCCGCGTCGGCTTGGCGGGAAATAGCGGAGCAAAGAACTCGCACGCATAACGCAGCCGCTTGGCGCTCTTGCGCGCATCGTGCAGCGCATCCGCCGTAAGGGCGGACAAATCCTCGCCGATGGCGGTCACTCGCCTGAAGCTGCGCTGCAAGGCGTGTGCACCGTAGGCCTCGGCAGGCGCGGCGAGGATCCCAAGTTGATCCGCCGTCGCCAGAGGATCGCCAAATTCGTCGCGGACAGGATGGATGGTGGCAGACGGCTGCCAGGGTTGGGCGATCGGCAGCAGCGCCAGGCGCAGGGTCAGCTGGCGCCAGGCAGGCGCCCCCAGATGCGCCGAGAGCGCGCCATAAGCCGCCGCGCGCCACCGCCCGGCCGCGCCAAGCAGAGCGGTGAGGCGTTTGTCGGTCGCGAAAGCTTGGCCAACGGCCGCGCCGTCCCCGGCGAGGAACACGTCCCAATCCCGCGCCGCGCCCAGCTCGCCTGCCACCGCCTTGAGCTCCGCGCCGAGGGCGCGAAACAGGTCCGCCCCTTCGGCGCCGCCCGCGGCGCGGCGGAACACAGCCAGGGCCGAACGCAGGCGCCGCGCGGCGACACGCGCCTGATGCACGGGCTGCAGGTTTTCGCCGGGCGCAAGCGCGGGGATTTGCGCTGCCCAGTGCAGTAGGACGCGGGTCAGATGGGCGATGACGCGCGGGAGCGCCTCGCCGACGCTGGCCCCCGGTGCGATTTCGGGCGCGCCAAGGTGACCTGCCGGGGG
>CAXUNZ010000046.1:0-17748 GCA_964252525.1 uncultured Acetobacteraceae bacterium | reverse complement strand
ACCTTTCCCCGCAGCTCTACTGGCCGGACGCCGGGCCGCAGAGTTATTCGGCGCTGCTGCGCTGGTGGCGCAGCCCGGCGGCCAACCCGCGCGGGGTGCCGATTTACCCGAGCATCGCGCTGGACCGTCTCGGCGAGGGATACAACTGGCCAACGGGCGAGATCGCCAAACAGATCAGCCTGGAGCGGTCCATCGGCCCGCGGGGCGGCAGCGGCTACATCCTTTTCAGCATCGGGCCGGCGTTGAGCAACCAGAAGTCCATCGACAGCGTGCTGCTCACCGAGGCGCATTCCTTGTGAATGACCCTTGCCCGGTGCGGCGGGGAGGGTTTTAGTGCGGGCATGTTTATGCCCGGCCAGAAAGTCGCCTGCGTGGACGACAATTTTCCCCTCGGAATCGACAAACTCTACAAGGCTCTCCCCAAAAAAGACGAAATCTACACCGTGCGCGACCTCGTGCCCGGCGTGAGCCTGAGCAACACCGAAGGCGAGACCGCCATCTACCTGGTGGAGTTGGTCAACCCCGCGAACAGCCACGGGATCGAGTACGGCTTCAACGCCGAACGGTTCGCGCCGCTCAACACGGTCGAGGAGGAGATGGAGGAATACGTGCCGCAGGAGTCCGCCATCGAAGAGGAAGAGCTGCTGCCGGCCTGATTGGATCACCCCCCGTGGCGGACTATGACTTCGCGGCGATCTCGCCGCACGAGCGTTACAACCTCATCATCGGGTTGGTCGCGCCGCGGCCGATTGCCCTGGTGACCAGCCTCGACGCCTCCGGGCGGGTGAACGCCGCGCCTTACAGTGCGTTCAACTACGCCTGCGTCGACCCGGTGCTCGTGACGCTCGGAGTCAGCGACCGCCCGGGCGAGCGCGACCCGCAGTCAGGTCGACCAACGCCCAAGGACACTGCGCAGAACATCCGGGCGCGGGGCGAGTTCGTGGGGAACGTGGTGGATGAGGCCATCGCCGAGGCGATCATCAGCGCGGCACACAAGGTTTGCCGGCCTATCGGAAAAAGCGAGGCAGCACGCATGGCGGCATTTCGGACCTGCCAGCGAAACAAGCGCAAGATGCAATATTGTTACATGTGGACGGAAACAGTATTTTTTCGGGTTCTGTGCAGCAGCGCCACATAGACGCGCGTGCATTTACCTGCTGCCCACAACTGCAACGTGCGCGGACGGAATTTGCCACGCTGCCTGATCTAGGCCTTTCCGCTTGCAGTATGAGTCTTCACGCCACTTAACCACCTGGTTGATGTGCGAGCCATTCAGGGGCGCTTCAAGTCAGACGTGCTGATGCTCAGCAGGCGCGGCGAGGGCGTCAAACTCACACGAAAATTGAACCGCTCTGTGCTGTTGAATACCACGTGCCGCACCTGGCTCTTGAGCGTGAAGTCGAGCACGCCGGACGCCGAGCACACCTGACCCGCAGAGCAATTTGCCTGCACCGTATCCGGCCGGACGCGAAATGCGCGATCCGGCCATCGCCTAAAATAGGCCATCTCCTCGGCGATCAGCACGCGCCGCGGCAAGGAGCGGCCCTCAAGTTCGATCGGATCCGAAACGCTTTGTTCCATGAACCCGGACAATCCGTAAGGGGTGCCGGACAGCGCCGCGTAGTAGCGATATACGAAATCTCTCACGCGGCCGTTGGGCGCGGGTGTCACCGGCGCCTGTGCCGCAGCCGGCGTTTGACGGGGCGGCGGCGGCGCCGCGGCGCCTTGCCGCGCGCCCACCCTGCCGAGCGCCTGGGCCAACCATGGCGGCCGGGGCGCAAAGTGCCACACCTCGAAGGCCAGCGCGGCGAGTACCGCCAGAGCCACCGGCCAGACCAGAACGGCGGTCACCATGCGGCGGGACGCCAGACTCTGCAGGCGCCGCTCCGTGCTCTCGGCCGTATCCAGGACGCGCGCCAATTGGCGCGCCAGCTCGTCGATTCGCGCATCGAAGTGCGAGGAAAGATTAAGTCGTTGCGCATTGGTCGCCTGGTAGCGCAACGGACCCGTCACCTCGGAGGCATCGATGCGCACCGGGATCATCGTCTTGTTCATTTCGCTGGCGATTGCCGTTTCCTTGGGCACCTCCTTCGATGCCGAGGAATGACGCGACAGCAGAACGAGCACCACGGCTGCCGCCTCCAGCGCCGCCACGATGTGGCCTTGATAATCCTCACCCAGCGGAATGTCGCGGGAGGACATCCAGCATGTCAGCCCCCGCGCCTCCAGCGCGGCCACGATGCGGTCGGCGGCCTGCTGGTCGCGCGAGGCGTAGCTGATGAAAATCGCGGGCAGGGAACTACGCTTCCAGAAACAACTGGGGGAGCAGTGCCTGCCCCCCCAGACCCCCCGTCTTCATTTTAGACGGCCTTCAAACGAATGACGGGGGGTTTGGGGGGATGGCACATCTCCCCCAATCTTTACGGCTGCCCCTGCCGGGTCAATGACAATAGGTGCTCCCCGTCCCCGCGGCCGGACAAAGAAACGGGACGGCGTGGCGAAATCCTCTTCCACCTTGTCATTCCACCACCCGATTATATCCTCCGTCCCGCCAGGACCCTGGCTGCCCATGCCATCGCTAACCGCAATCAGCACGTGCGCGCGCTCCACGATGTAGGCGCCGGCAAGCGCATACTGGCGGGCGCGCAGGTGCACATTCTCGCCCGGCGCAGGCTGGCGCATGGTTGTCATCTGGCTGGCGCGCCCAAAGCGCAACGGCAATTCGACCTGCAATTCGGCCGCGGCGGCGAGCCTGTGGAAATCTTTCAATTCCCTGGGCGTCGCGAAATCCTCGCGATAGACTTCATAAGGCAGGGGCAGGATCGCCATGAACGGTATGCCCAGCGCCAGCGCGGCTTGGGCACCCAGCGTGTCGGCGCCCGGCGCCAAGGCTGTCAGCAGCAGCGGGGCACGCGCGCCGCTATCGGCGACAAGCTCGCCCAGCCGCGCCTCTATTGCCTTGCGAACCCAGTCGGCGGCATCGCCGATCCTGTTGGGCCGGTGGCCGATCATGCCGATGACCAAGGCCTCGGCAAAGCGTTGGCCGGCTTGCCGGGCGACCTCGCCCAGCGCGTGAATTTGCGCACGGTCCAGCCGCTTTTCGGCGAAATCGAGCTCCGCCCAGTCGATCAGATCAGGATGCACACACACCGCATCCAGTCGCCGCGGCGCGTGGCGCCAGCCATCCGACATGCGTTCGGCCAGATAGCGCAGATGCTCCAGCCGCTCGAGCGTTTCCATGGCGCTTTCATCCAGGTTGGCGCTTGCGGCCAGACCGTGCGGATTGGTCACCAGCCGGCACCCCACCGCGCGCGCCTTGATGGCGAGATGATCGTAGGCACGGAAGTTGGATTCCCTCAGCTGGGGCGAAAGCGCGTGCCATTCCGCCTCGCCCGCGCGCCTAATATGGCCCGGCGCGGAGACGCCCACATCCGAGCGCGCCTGCGTGTAGGCGGCATGAACGGCTTTGGCGCCCCGCTCGCCCTGCTTGTCCAGCAGACATCGGTCGTGCTGCTTGCCCAGTTCGGGTGAGCCGAACAGCCCCTCGATCGCGCCGAAGCCGAATATGCCGTCAGGCAGGGTCGATGGCGCGCCGGCTTTTCCGCCGCCGCCGGTGTCTGGCTGCCCCGGCGAGGGCTTGTAGAACAGCCGGCCCAGCCCGTGCCAGCTTGGCGCGCGCACGAAGATCGGCGCGGCATGATGCGCCCGCCGCCAGCCCTCATTATGCCCCTCCGGCGGCTCCAGCAGCCATCGCCGCAGCGTCACCGCGAGGCTGAAGGCATCCTCCGCCCGGCCGAAGGTGATGATGTGCCCGGTGACATCGGGCGGCAGATGCCGCACTTGCGCTTCGAGCAGCCCCGCCGCTTCGATGCGCATGGACTGGCCATTGATATCGACCACGTTGTGCAGGCCAGGATCCTCGGCCAGCAGCGCGCTCTCGGCCGCTGTTGCGTCCGCGTCGAAGAAGCTGATGCGCAGCTTGACGCCGGAGAGGGCCGGGCGCGTGACGTAGAGCTGGGCCGCTTCCTTGACGATGGCCCGCCCCAGCGCGCCCATGCCGTAGATCGCCAGATGCACCCGCGCCTGGCCGAAGGCGTCGGCCAGCGCATCGAAGGGTTGGGACATCAGCACCTGCCGCGCCGCCAGCGTGGCAATCGAGAGCAGCCGCGGCGTCAGTTCATCGGCGGCGAAGCGCGCCGACTGCCCCTCCAGCCGCTGCGCCAACCCGCGATCCTCCAGCAGCACCCAGGCGCGGCCGGCGCGACGCCCGCCGGGCGGCGACCAGGCGGCGAGTTCAGCCAGAAAATCGACCTGCGCGGCCGGCGTGGGCAGAAAGGAAATTAAATCCTGCGCGCGATTGATGGCGCGATTCAGCTTGCGGACGGGCAAGGTGCCATCGCTCGACGCGTGCAGCGCGGCACCCGAGCGGTCCGCATGGCGCGGATAGGTGGCAATGCCATGCCGGTGGCAGCGCGCAATCAACGACCCAGCCGCCTCATCGGTGAAAATCATCGGCACCAGGCGTTCCTCGCGCGCCGCGCCAAGCGAGATCGCGAGCGCAAAGCTGTTATCGGTCAGTCCGATCAGGGCCACGCCCGTTCGGCCGGGCATCGCCAGGCTTGCGCGGGCGGCGAGCCGGATCAGCGCGGGGCGTATCAGGTCACGAGCGAAATAATCTGCCAACGTGATTGCCGACAGCACCGGGGCCAGGGCGGCGAGCCAGTAGAACGTATTGTCTTTCGTTCCCGTCCTCGGATCGAAGGCCCAACTGCTGTCATGGGTCAGCAAGCCGATGCTGTGATAGATCGTCACAGACAAAAAGTCCGGCTTGCCTGGCGAGCCGAGCAGGCAAATGAATCCCCAAGCCATGACCATAGCCAGCAATCCGGCGGCCAAGCGGGAGATCGGCGTCAATGGCTGGCTGTTGCGTTCCATAGGCAACTTTAATGCGGCAGCGGGACGATTTAGGGCAAGCAGTCCTTTTTTGAAAAAAAGGACCAAAAAACTTTTGTTCTGGTCAGAAGCAGGCCGACGGGCAACCAGACGATGAACCAGACGGGGCCGGGACCTTTCGTGATCTGGCCGATATCGGTCAGTCCTACGACCAGAACGTTCAACCACAGCGCGGTGACCCAGGACCAATCGGCATCCCGCCTGACCAGCCGCATCGTCAACAAACCCGCCATGGCGGCGAAGATCGCCAGCCCGACCGCCCCGCTGTAATAGAGCAGCGAGAGATAGAGGTCGTGCGGAAAGGTGATGGCATCCCGCCGGCCATCGCCCACGCTCAGATGCAGGTTGGAGGCCAGCCCGTGGCCGAACAGCGGCCGCGCCCGGATCTGGGCCAGCGTGTAATCCCAGACCTCGAAGCGATGCGATGAGCCGCGTTCGACCAGCACCACCGCTTCGCTTTGGCGGCGCGCCGCGTGCGGCAGCATGAACCAGGTGAGCACGAAGGCCGCCAAACCCGCAAAAGCCCGCAGGCGCCACTTCGAGGCAGCGCACAGGAACACCACGCCCGCGAACGCCGCCAGCAATGGGCCGCGGCTTTCCGTCAATAGAATGAAGGCCGCCATGACCAGCGCGGCAGCCAGATGGAGCGCACGGTCAAACGCGCGCGCGTCTGCCAGCGCGCGCGCGACCGCGGTCAGGCATGCCACCGACATCACCGCGGCACCCAGGATCGGGTGGGTCGTTGCCCCCCATCCGGTCAAGCGCGGGAAGATGGGGTGTGTGATGAAAAAGACCGCCATGGAAAAGACTGCGTTGAGCGAACCGGCCACCACCAGCACCCGGGCCAACCCGGCGCGCAGCGACGGTCCGTCCAGCACCGCGAGCATCGCCAGCAAAAAGGCGCCCGTGCACGCGGTGTCGGCGGCGAAGCGCCAGACGCGGTGCCCGTCATCATGCCCCCACAGCAGACTCAGCCCCGACCAGGCGACCAGCGCCAGGGCTGCCAGCCGGGCAGGATCGCCCAGCGCGATCGCCGGACCCGCGCCCAGCCGCGCGAACAGGCAAGGCAGCACGCCCAGGTAGAACACCAGCGCGTAAGATGGCCCATTGGGCAGCACGAAGGCCGAGGCCACGAACAGCAGAAATGCGGCGGGAAGCCAGGCGGAAAGCCGGAGGGCGAGGGCGCTCATCACGCGATCAGGGTCGGCCATTCATAGCGCGCGGGATCATGGGCATCGCAGGCCACACCCAACACGTAGCGGGCGATGACTTCCTCGTTGAACAGCGCATGGTAGCGCGCCCGGCCGGATGCGGCCACCGCCTGCCGCCATAACGGCTCGGCCATCGCGCGGCGCAGCTGAGCCGCGAGTTCGTCCATGCTGGAGAAGAAGAGCATCTGCGTTTCGTCGAACAGCGTCGTGTAGAGGCTGGCGCGATCGATCAGCACGGCAAGCCCGTTGCCCGCCAGATGCGCCAGCCGGTCGGATGAATAAAGTGGTTGGTCCTGCCGGCGGCTGAGGTTCAGCCCGACCGCGCTGCGGCTCAGCGCGTCCTGATAGGCGGCGCCGGCCACGTTCGGGCGGCCCTCCAATCCGGCTACATAGGCGCGCAGGCCGGGCAGGCGCGCCCGCAGCTCGGCGAAAAAGGTGGTCATGTTCCAGGCGCGGCCGAAAACGTGCCGGGACGGACTGCTTGGGTGGCCGCACGCGTAGAAGAGGTCGTTGGGCAGTTCGACGCTGAGATGGGCCGCTGCGGATTCGATACTGAAATCGACCGGGTTGGGCAGGAAGCCCAGACGCATGCCGGGGCGCCGCAGGGGTGCAAGCGCCTCGCCCGCGGTGCTGACCAGGGTTGCGTCCACCACGTCCAGCTTACCGCGCAGGCGCGCGATGTTGTCCGGCTCGAAGAGGGGATCGACGTTCCACTGCAGCACGCGCATCGACGGGATTTCGGCGCGGAGTGCGGCGAGGGTCGGCGCGGTGATCGTGTCCGCATGGCCGAGCAACAGAACATCGGGGCGCATGTCCTGCGCCAGGCGCGTGAGCGCGCGGTTGGCAGCCACGGTGCCCAGCTTGCGCGCGCCCAGGATGTTGCCCGCGCGCGCCGCGTCCCGATCGGCGAAATCGACCACGGCGTGGCCTGCGCGGATGAGGCCGCGGCTGAGCTTGGGGGCGACGGAGTGGAGGAAGGCGCCCTTGGCGCGCGAGCCGAAATTGCCGACATGGAGGATGCGCATGGCGGCTGGGGCTGTGCGCTGGCGGGGACAAGGAAGCAAGCAGTCCTTTTTTGAAAAAAGGACCAAAAACCTTCATCTCTGACGTTGTGCAACCATCTGGTTCTGGGAACCCAACGTATGAGGGATTTTTGGTTCTTTCTTCAGAAAAGAACAACCTTCCTTCTTCACACACGCGCTATTTGATAAACCTGTCGTTGTGCTGTCCTCTGCTGCCCCTTAGCGTGCCACCACGATTGCAATTCGGTGCCAGGGGAAATCCGCATGATCCATTCTTTGCCGCGCGCCCTTCTGTTGTGCGCGACCGCCCTCGCCGGCATGGCGGGAACTGCCTGCGCCGCGCCTCAGCTGAACGGCCCGGTGGATGATCACGTCCGTGCCGTCCTGACGCGGGATCTGCCCGGCGCGCTTGCCGGTACGCGGGACCAGGGTGCGATCGACGACAAGATGGCGCTGCCGCATATCCGCATGGCGCTGACGCGGCCGGCCGCCTTGCAGGCGGCGCTGGACACGCTGACAACCAATCAGCAAGTCCGCGGCTCGGCGCAGTATCACCAATGGCTCAAGCCATCGCAGTTGCGCGCCTACGGCCCGGCGCAATCGGATATCGATCAGGTCACGGCCTGGCTGAAACGCCAGGGACTAACCGTGAACAGCGTCAGCCCGAGCGGCATGTCGATCGATTTCGGTGGCGATGTGGGCCATGTGGCCGCAGCGTTTGGCACATCACTGCATCGGGTGTTCCGCGGCACACAGGCCCATATCGCGAACATATCGGCACCCGCAATTCCGGCCGCGCTGGCGCCGGTCGTCACGGGCGTCACCCTGTCCGATTTCTTCCCGGTTCCCGCGATGGCCCGCATCACGCCCAATTACACGGCAAATACGCCGTATGGCACGTTCTATGCGGTGACGCCGCAGGACTTCGCCACGATCTACAACATCACCCCGCTGCGTTCGAGCAACAATTTCTACGGCGCGCCCATTACCGGCGCGGGCGTAACCATCGGGCTGATCGAAGAAACCAAGATCCTCGAACACGATTGGAAGGATTTCCGCGGCAAATTTGGGCTCGGCGGTTACGCTGGTACGCTTACGCTCACGCACCCGGATTGCAAATCGCCCGGCTTCAACGGCGATGAGGGAGAGGCGGCGCTGGATGCCGAATGGGCAACGGCGGTGGCACCGGACGCCAACATTGTCGAATATTCGTGCTCTGGCACGGCGCCGTTCGAGTTCGGCGTGCTAACCGCGTTGACCAAGGTGGTTGAGAAGGGCACCACCGCCACCGTTCTCAGCGTCAGCTACGAAGCGGAGGAGACCGCCGCCGGCTACAGCTTCATCCAGACCTGGACCAATTTGTTGCAGGAGGGCGCGGCAGAGGGCATCGCCATCTTCGTCGCCTCCGGTGATAACGGCACGTCAGCCGACCGCAACACGATCGATAGCGACGGCCTCTTCGTCAACGGTCTGGCCGACAGCGCCTACAACGTCTCCGTCGGTGGAACCGATTTCTATGACACGGCGCTGGGCGAGAATGCCGAGTATTGGCGCAACAAGAACCAGCCGCATGGCCTGTCCGTCAAATCCTACGTGCCTGAAATCCCCTGGGACAATTCCTGCGCCAGCTCGATCCTGTGGAAGTACGAAGGGGCGAAAAACGCCATCCAACTGTGCAACTCTAGCTTTTCCAACGACCAGAATGGCGTCGGGGGCTCGGGCAGCCAGAGCGTGTTCTATCCCAAGCCGAATTGGCAGCTGACCACCGTTCCTGGCATGCCCAACGACGGTGTGCGCGACCAACCGGATGTCTCGCTTTTTGCCGCCAATGGCATCTGGGCGCATTTCTACCTGTTCTGCATGTCGGATGCCAACGAAGGCGGCTCGCCTTGCGACTACAAGAACGTGAACGATCTGTTCGGCAATGCGGCAGGCGGCACATCCTTCGGATCGCCCGCGTTCGCGGGTATTGCGGCGCTGATCCAGCAATCTCTGCAAGGCGCCAAGCTCGGCAATCCGGCGCCGGAGTTCTACCAGATCGCCAATGCGCAGTACACGACGCCTCTGGGGCTGAGCCAGTGCAATGCCACGCTGGGCAACAAAATCTCCAGCGCCTGCGCGTTCTATGACGTGACCGCCGGAGATAACGCCGAACCGTGCTATGCTGGCACAGCCGATTGCAAAACGGACAAGGGATCGACGATGGGCATCGGCGTGCTCACGGCCACGATCGGCGGCAAGACGGTACCGGCCTACAAGGCGCAGCCGGGCTATAGTCTGGCAACCGGATTGGGCACGGTCAACGTGACGAATCTGCTGTATAATTATTATCCGTAACCGGCAGGTGAGGAGGGGTTCCGGTCAGGCACCGCTCCTATCCTATACCAAGCCGCCAAAGACTGGGGGAGATGGCACATCTTCCCCAGCCGCCTTCGGCTGTGTGTCAGTCTCAATGGGGCTTGGTATGACAGGCCGACACTTACTTTCGAGCCGTCAAGGCGAACTGGCGACCGGGGTTAAGTGCCGCCCATGTCGCAGCCGGTTCCGCACAAGCCAGAACACCATGACAAACAGCGGCGCCACGGCCGGCACAATAAGCAACGGACTTTCTTGCGCCCATGACGGCATGACTTTCTGCTGGCCGAGGAAGAACGATCCCGTCGCAAAGAACAGGGCGGTGCACATGCGCCAGATGTGGCGGCCGGTTCGCTGGCGAGGGCTCGGCAATCCCCTTATCAACATACGAACGTCCAGAACGACCGCGAACGTCGCCAAGCCCGCAAAGACAATGAAGTTTACAACCGGCTTGCCTCCGATTTCGCCGGTGACGCTGCAATGTGCCTCCTGCGCAACCTTCCATGCAACACAGGCGGCAACGAGGCCGAGAGCAATCAACGCTAGGGGTACTGGCCGTCGCGCGGGCTTTGGCGCACGTGCGGCTGCCCAAGCCGTCAGCAGCAGATAAAAGCTGAACACGCCGCCGGGAAGATTTGACCGGTCGGGAATGGTGATGGCCAGGATGGTGGCGGAAGCCGCCATGATCAGCATGGCTCCCGTGAAAATGGTCCCGCCCGCGCGATGGAGCGCGCCGCCTTTCGCCGCGCAAATCGCCATTGCTCCGCTGAGCAGCCCGACACCGCCGCCGGCGACATGCGCGACGAGCATCGGGCTCATTCGACCTCCTTGAGAATTTGCTCGATCGCCGCGAAGCGGGTGCCGAGCAGCGCCAGTTCGGACTGAACGATGCCGAGGCGTTCGGAAGCGTCCGTCAAAGCGCGCGTCGATTGCGATGCGAGTTCCCGGTAGGCTTCCGCGCTTGCCGAGCGCGAGCGGGTCTGTCGGGCCAGAGTGATGTAGCGCAACGCAAATACGAGCAATACAGTGCCCAGCACGGAAAAGAGCGTGAGCAGATAGACGGATTCGGACATGTCATCCTCCTCTCAGCTGTCGGACTTGGAAGAGGGGGATGACAGCGTGAACGCCGCTTCGGCGATGCTCGCCGGCGTGACGGCAAGATCGAAAGCGGCAACCTCGAAGAAATTGAGAGCCTTGGCATCCGGCGACAATTCGAGCTGGCTGCGGACAAGACCGGCTTCCTCCAGTTTCTGAAGGTGCAGGTGCAGGAGCGGCCGGCTCATGCCCAAACTCCGCGCCAACTGGCTGACGTAAGTTCGACCGTTATGCTGCAAGGCGGCGATGATCCTCAGTCGATGCGGGCTGGCGAGTGCGGTGAGTTGCAGAAGAAGACGATCTCCGCGCCCGGCCTGCGAGTTACGATCTTTCACGTGTCAGTTATATATGACACGTGGCGACGCGACAAGACATGCCTCGGCGAGGATGCCGGATACTTGCGCACCAGAAACCAGAGAAGGCGCGGAAGATGTCACATCCCGCCCAGCCTTGCTTACCCCGCGAGCCCGCTTTCCACCGCCTTGGGCGCGGCTTTGTCGTGGCGCGTGTGCCAGGCGGCCATCAACTGCAGGACCGTTGCCGCCGTCTCCTCGATCGAACGCCTTGTGACATCGATCACCGGCCAGCCCCGCCGCGTGCAAAGGCGCCGGGCCCATAGCAGCTCGGCCCGCACGCTCTCCATGTCTACGTATTCGCCGCTATCCTGGCGGATATGGCCTGCTCCATGGCCTTGGGCGATGAGTTTCAGCCGGTGGCGGCGAATTTCGATCAGCGATTGCGGGTCCAGCGTCAGCCCGACCACGGGACAGGATGGGTGATCCAGACCAGGCGGATCCGGCAGTCCGGGCACCAGCGGCACATTGGCTGCCTTGACGCCGCGATTGGCGAGATAAAAGCTCGTCGGTGTCTTGGAACTGCGCGAGACGCCGACCAGGATCACGTCCGCCTCCTCGATCCCCGCTTGAGCCTGCCCGTCATCGTGGGCGAGCACGAAATGGATGGCATCGATGCGTTTGAAGTAATCCGCGTCCAGCACATACTGCTTGCCGGGCCGTGCGGCCGCCGTCGCCCCCAGCAAGTCCTGCAGCACCGCCAGCACCGGGTCGAGCACATTGACCACGGTCACGCCCAAGCGCTGGCAGGTCGCCTCCAGATCGTTGCGCAGGCCGCGATCCACCACGGTGGACAGCACCGGACCCGGCTCGGACTCAATGCCCTCCAGCACGCGATGGAGCTGAAAGCGCGTCCGGATCAGGCTCCAGCGATGATAGATGATGCGCAGCGGCTCGAACTGGGAAACCGTGGCCCGGGCAATCGAGTTGAGCGTCTCGCCGGTGGCGTCCGAGACCAGATGCAGGTTGATCCGGTCGGTTTGAAGGTCTGGCAAAGCCTGGGTCCGCCGGATGAGGGTGTGCGAGGATAACGGGGATAACCCGCCTTGCCAGCCCCGCCGCGGCGAAGGGGATCGGAACGCGGGGATAAGGGCGCCATCCTGCCGCGCTGGGGATGAACTCTCCACCTGGCGGTCCATCTTGCGGACAAGCCAGTAAAAAGCTGGATGAACAGCCTATTAATCGCCCCGCCGCATGTGGATGTATGAGCGGCGAGGACCGACGTGTCGGGTACCCCGTTATTCACATCCCAAACTGCACCCCCATTTACTTCTTAAGAATCTTTTCTAGGAAGAAGGCGTGTCGGACGGGCTGGCACGCGCCAGCCGGGACGATGCATGACCAAGCCTCTGATGCGCGTCCTGGGCGGCGAAGCCGTGTGGCCACCGCCGGTCTGGCTGATGCGTCAAGCCGGCCGCTATCTGCCCGAATACCGCGCGTTGCGAGAGGCTGGCGGCGGCTTCATCGCCCGCTGCACCACGCCCGATCTGGCAACCGAGGTCACGCTGCAGCCGATTCGCCGCTTCGGCATGGATGGGGCGATCCTTTTCAGCGATATTCTTATCTTGCCCTGGGCCATGGGCCAGGACGTGCAGTTCCTCGATGGCCAAGGCCCTGTCCTGGCGCCGATCCGCGACGTCGCCGGCCTCGATGTGCTCGATGCCGCCCGCGGCACCGACCGCACCGCGCCTGTCATGGAAACCGTGCGGCGCGTGCGCGCGGCCCTGGCGGAATCCTGCACGTTGCTGGGTTTTGCCGGCAGCCCCTTCACGGTGGCTTGCTACATGATCGAAGGCGGTGGCTCGCGCGATTTCGCCGCCACCCGCACGCTGGCCTGGCAGGACCCGCTCTTCTTCGGCGCGCTGATGGAACGCTTGGTCGCTTCCACCATCACCTACCTGTCTGATCAGATCGATGCCGGGGCTGATGCGGTCATGCTGTTTGACACCTGGGCAGGGGTGGTTCCGCCAAGCCAGTTCTTCCGCTACGTGGTCGAACCCACCGCGTCCATCGTGGACGCGCTGAACGCCCGCTATCCCGGCGTGCCCGTGCTGGGCTTTCCCCGCCTGGCCGGCACGCTGATCGCCGATTACGCCGAGCGCACGGGCGTGGATTGCGTCGGCCTGGACACCAGCCTGGATGGCCCGCGCATCGCCGCCTCACTGCCCGAAACGGTGGCCGTCCAAGGCAATCTCGATCCCATGGTGCTGATTGCCGGCGGCGAGGCGCTGGCGCGCGAAGCGGCGGCCATCAGGGATGGACTTCGCGGTTGTCCGCATATCTTCAATCTTGGCCACGGTATCCTGCCCCAGACCCCGCCGGAGCACGTGGCCGACCTCGTAGGGATCGTGCGGCAGGTTTCATGACCCGATTGGCCGTCGTGTTGTTCAACCTCGGCGGTCCTGACCGTCCCGAGGCAATCAAGCCCTTCCTTCTGAACCTGTTCCGCGACCCGGCCATCCTGCGCGTGCCGCCCTTCATCCGGCCCATCCTGGCGCGCGTGATTGCGCGCGCGCGCGTGGCGCCGGCCACGGCCAATTACGCGATCCTGGGCGGCAAATCGCCGCTGCTGGAGCTGACGCAAGACCAGGCCGCTTCACTCGATGCCGAGCTTGCCCGCGATGCCGAGCTTGCCCGCGCAGGTATCGAGGCAAAATGCTTCATCGCCATGCGCTATTGGCACCCGTTCAGCGGCGAGGCGGCGCGCGCCGTGCGCGACTGGCAACCCGATGAAGTGCTTCTCCTGCCTCTCTACCCGCAATACTCCACGACCACGACGGGAAGCTCGCTGATTGCCTGGCGCGAGGCGGCGGTGGCGGCGGGGCTGGCGCGGCGCGTGACCACGCTGTGCTGTTGGTTTGGCGATGGCGGCTATATCGCGGCCACCGCGGGCATCGTCCGCCGCGCCCTGGACGAGGCACGGGCCGCATCGGCCGCGCCCGTGCGGGTGCTGTTTTCCGCGCACGGATTGCCGGAGGTGATCGTCCAGAAGGGTGATCCCTACCAGTATCAGGTGCAAACCACGGTGGCCGGTGTCGTAGCCGCCCTGGGCGAGCCGGCGCTGGATCACGCTGTGTGCTACCAGTCCCGCGCCACGCCACAGAAATGGCTGGACCCCTCGGTCGAGGCGGTGTTGGAGACGGCGGCGCACGACAAGGTCGCTGTGCTGGTGGTGCCGATCGCCTTTGTTTCGGACCATTCCGAGACGCTGGTCGAGCTGGACGTGGAATATCGCGAACTGGCGGAAAAGCTTGGCGTGCCCGGCTATTTCCGCGCGCCCGCGCAGAACAGCGATGCCGGCTTCATTGCGGCGCTGGCCGGGCTGGTCGCCGCGGCAAGGGCGCGCGGACCCGGCCTGTGCAGCTTTGCCGGCGGCCGGGCCTGTCCCGCGCAGCACGGCGATTGTCCGATGCGGCGGGCCGCCTGATGCGGCTGCGTCTGGTGATCTTCGATTGCGACGGGGTGCTGGTCGATAGCGAGCCTGCCTCGCGAACCGTTGTCTTCGATGAGGCGCGCCGCTTGGGCTGGGATATCGGCGATGCCGAGGCGGCGGGTTTCGTGGGATTGCGCTGGTCGGATTTGCAGCCGGTTTTTCAGCGCCACGCCGCCGAACCTTTGGGCGCCGACTGGCCGGACCACATGCAGGCGCGGCTGATCGCCGCGCTGCATGGCCGGTTGGCCGCCATGCCGGGTGCGGCCGACTGCCTGCGCGCCGTGACCGCGTTAGGCCTGCCTTACCGCGTGGCGAGCAATTCCAGCCGCGAGGAGATGGCCGTGAAGTTCGATCTGGCCGGCCTGAGCCCATTCGTGCAGGGGCGCGTGCATAGCGCGCGGGAGGTGGGAAGCGGCAAGCCGGCGCCCGATCTCTTCCTGGCCGCCGCCGCCGCCGCGCGCGTGCCCGCATCTTCCTGCGTGGTCATCGAGGATTCCACTCCGGGCGTAAGGGCCGCACGCGCCGCCGGCATGGATTGCATCGGCTATGCGCCCGCGGGAGACGTATACGGGCTTGGCGCGCTCGGGGCGTGCGTCATCGCCTCCTTGGACCAGGTGCCTGGGCTGCTGCGCGCCCGGTTGCGGGCGGCGGCGTGATGGGCGGCATCTTCGCCTGGCTCTACCCGTGGACCAAGGCGCTGCACATCATCGCGGTGATCGCCTGGATGGCGGGCATGCTCTATTTGCCGCGCCTGTTCGTCTATCATTGCGCGGCCCCGGTCGGGTCCGAAGGCAGCGAGCGGTTCAAGATCATGGAGCGCAAGCTCTACAAGCAGATCATGACGCCGGCGATGCTGACCGTCTTCGGGCTGGGCATCGTGCTGGCGATGACACCGGGCCTCGTCGATTGGCACCGGGGCTGGTTCTACGTGAAGCTTGCCAGCGTGGTGCTGATGGCGGGATTTCACGGCGCCATGGGCAAGTGGCGGCGGCAATTTTTGAACGATCAGCGGCTTCGCTCGCCGCGTTTCTACAGGATTGCCAATGAGGTGCCGACGGTGCTGATGGTGGTGGCGGTGGTCATGGTGGTGGTGCGGCCCTTTTGAGAAAGAAAAGGGCCGGGTGCCGGCCAGCCCAATCTTTTTCGCTCGTCAGGCTTGATCCCGTTCTCCGAACGTGCCACGTCAGTTGCGCTCACGCGGGTTCTCCGCGTGGTCGCTCCCTCCGCCGGCACGTCTTCTTTCGCCGCGGAGACGACATCCTCCAGCTGGATTTCAGGCGCCGCTACCCGCCATGCGCGCGGCGCATTCGGACCAAATCTCCTCACCTTCTTCCATCCCGAGGCCCGACCCCTCCATGCATTTAGCCGAACTCAAGGCGAAATCCCCCTCCGACCTGCTCAGCTTTGCCGAATCCCTGCAGATCGAAAACGCGTCATCCTTGCGCAAGCAGGACATGATGTTCGCGATCCTGAAAAACCTGGCCGAGAACGACCAGGCCATTCAGGGCGATGGCACGCTTGAAATCCTGCCGGACGGCTTTGCCTTCCTGCGCAGCCCTGAAAGCAATTTCCTGCCCGGCCCGGACGACATCTATGTCAGTCCCGCCCAGGTGCGCCGCTATGCGCTGCGCACGGGCGACACGGTCGAGGGCCAGATCCGCGCGCCCAAAGATGGCGAACGGTACTTCGCTCTGCTCAAGCTCGAAAACGTCAATTTCGAACCGCCCGAGGCGGTGCGCCACCGCATCAATTTCGACAATCTGACGCCGCTCTATCCCGACCGCCGCCTGAAGATGGAGAGCGAAAATTTCCAATCCGTTGCCAAGGGTCCGCAAAAGGATAACACGCCGCGGGTGATCGACCTGGTGGCCCCGATCGGCATGGGTCAGCGTGCGCTGATCGTGGCGCCACCGCGCACGGGCAAGACGGTGATGCTGCAGAACATCGCCACCGCCATTTCGGCCAACCATCCCGAAGTCTTCCTGATGGTGCTGCTGATCGATGAGCGGCCGGAGGAAGTGACCGACATGGCGCGAACGGTGAATGGCGAGGTCGTCGCCAGCACCTTCGACGAGCCGGCCACGCGCCACGTCCAGGTGACCGAAATGGTGCTGGAGAAGGCCAAGCGCCTGGTCGAGCACAAGCGGGACGTGGTGATCCTGCTGGACTCCATCACGCGCCTGGCGCGCGCCTATAACGCGGTGGTGCCGTCCTCGGGCAAGGTGCTGACCGGTGGCGTGGATGCCAACGCGTTGCAGCGGCCCAAGCGTTTTTTCGGCGCCGCGCGCAATATCGAGGAAGGCGGCTCGCTGACGATCATCGCAACCGCCCTGATAGATACGGGCAGCCGCATGGACGAGGTGATTTTCGAGGAGTTCAAGGGCACCGGCAATTCGGAAATTATCCTGGACCGAAAGCTGTCCGACAAACGCACGTTCCCGGCCATCGACATCACCAAGAGCGGCACGCGCAAGGAAGAGCTGCTGGTCGATCGCGGCACGCTGTCCAAGATGTGGGTGCTGCGGCGTATCCTCAATCCGATGGGCGCCAATGACGCCATGGATTTCCTGCTGGACAAGCTAAAATACAGCAAGACCAATCAAGACTTTTTCGATGCGATGAATACCTGAAGAAAGACCTGGGGGAATGGCGCCATTCCCCCAGACCCCAGCATCATTTTGCCTCGGGGCAACATGGATCATACGATCAGGCTTGCGGCGCCGGACGATGCGGCCGCACTTTCGCTTTTGGGTGCGGCGACGGTGCTGGAAACCTATACCGGCCTTCTGCCTGGACCGGACCTGCTGTATTTCTGCACTGTCAAGCACAGCCCCGCGCAATACGCGCTTTGGCTGGATGATCCTGCGTGCGCGGTGTGGATTGCGCAGGCGCGGCTGGGTGCGCCGATCGGCTATCTTGTGCTTGTGCCGGCAACGCTGCCGCTGGAGGGTCCGCAGCCCGGCGATTACGAGGTGATGAGGATCTACGTGCTCTATCCTTTTCACAAGACGGGGCTTGGGCATGCGCTGATGGCGCGGGCGATGGATGAGGCACGGGCGCGCGGCGCATCCCGGCTTGTCCTTGGCGTGCACGACGAGAATAGCCGGGCACTGGCATTCTACCAGCGTCAAGGGTTTCAGCGCATCGGCGCCAGGCAGTTCGTGGTCGGCAACACAACGTGCTCCGACTCCGTTCTGGCGCGCGCATTGACCTGAGGGTCGGCGATGTATTATACCAATCCGCTTTGAGATTGACACATCTTCGAAGGAAGAAGGTTGGGGGAGATGTGCCATCCCCCCCAAACCCCCCGTCGATTTTAGGACGCC
>CAXUNZ010000045.1:17326-17995 GCA_964252525.1 uncultured Acetobacteraceae bacterium | reverse complement strand
GTTGCCCTTGGCTAGTGCCGAGGTGACGCTGAACGGTTGGGGACGGGTCACGCCCGCGCCGTGTCTGGCAAGCCGCCCGAACGGCGAGGCGGACGCACTCGCCGCCTTCGAAGCACCGGCGCCGCACGGGCTGTGCCTGCACGGCGCCGGCCGCTCCTATGGCGATTGCGCGGTTCTGGCGGGCGGGGAGGCGCTGATCACCACGCGGCTGGACCGCATCCTGGCCTTCGATGGGCAAACGGGGCTGGTGCAGGTCGAGCCGGGGGTGACGTTCGCGCGCCTGCTTGCCGTGTTCCTGCCGCGCGGCTTTCTGGTCCCGGTCACGCCTGGCACCGGCTTTGCCACCATCGGCGGCGCGGTGGCCAACGATGTGCACGGCAAGAACCACGAACATGCCGGCAGCTTCTGCCAGCACGTGAGCGAGCTGGATCTGGTGCTGCCCGACGGCGCGCGGCGGACGATTACGCCGGAAGATGGCGCGCTGTTTGCAGCCACCTGCGGCGGCCTTGGCTTGACCGGCATGGTGACGCGCATTGCTTTTCGCATGCAGCCTGTGCCCGGCGGTATCGTTGCCCTGCGCGAAGATCGTGCCGCCGGGCTCGGCGAATTCCTCTCGCTGATGGAAGACGCGCGGGAGGCGAGTTATTCCGTGGGCTGGATCGATGGCAC
>CAXUNZ010000045.1:0-17316 GCA_964252525.1 uncultured Acetobacteraceae bacterium | reverse complement strand
CGCCGGACGCACCCTGCCTAACAACGCGGACGTTTATCTCTTCCGCTCGGGCGTGGCGTGTTGCAGACGGCCGAAATCGTGCCGGGACCCTACGCGCAGCCGGCCTCGCGCGCGCGGACCGTGCCCGTCGATTTTCCCGCACTCGCCCTCAATCCGCTCAGCGTGCGGCTGTTCAACGAAATCTATTTCCGGCGCGTGCCCAAGGCCGGCCGTGTGCGGGACGTGACGCTGGCGCGTTTTCTCTACCCGCTCGATGCCATCGGCGGCTGGAACCGGATCTATGGCGCGCGAGGATTTTATCAATTTCAATGCGTGGTGCCCTTTGCGGGCGGCGCCGCGGCTTTGCGCGAAATGCTGGAGGTAATTGCCGCCTCGCGCCAGGCATCCTTCCTTGCCGTCCTCAAGCGCATGGGGGCGGGGCGAGCGGGCTACCTCAGCTTCCCGATGGCCGGCTACACGCTGGCGCTGGATTTCCCCCGCGGGCGGGGGATCGAGGCGCTGTATGCGCGTTTATGCGCGATCACGCGCCAGGCAGGCGGCCGGGTGTATCTTGGCAAGGACGCGCTTCTCTCGGCGGGGGATTTCCGAGCGATGTACCCCGAGTTCAAAACCTTCGCGCGGGTGCTGGCCGGCATCGATCCGGCGGGCAGGATGCAGTCCGGCATGGCCAAGCGGCTCAGGCTGCATGAGGGTCCGTGAAGGCTTCCCTGTATGCACACTGTTAACTTGACAAGAAAGCTATCGCGGCTTATCAATCTCTCTACCGGTGTCGCGGGCGTGCAATGCCGGCAAGGCGCTCCGCTCGACCGCCGCTGAGGGATCGGGCGCAGTAACGTGACTGCCTTCTTCCGCGCTCCGTCCTTAACCTGCCGGAACCGTGCCTCGCCTATGCCGTAACGGGTAGGCCGGCTTGCGCGAAGACCCGGACGAAAAGGAGCCGATCACCATGGCTGCTGCTGTCATCAACGTCGCCCCAGAAGGCAACCTCTCCCGCTACCTGCAGGAGATCCGTAAATTTCCGATGCTGACGCCGGAGGAGGAGCTGTCGCTCTCCCATGCCTGGCGCGACAACGAGGATATGGAGGCGGCACATAAGCTTGTCACCTCCCATCTGCGGCTCGTGGCCAAGATTGCCATGGGCTATCGCGGCTATGGCCTGCCGGTCGGCGAGCTGATTTCCGAAGGAAATGTCGGGATGATGCAGGCGGTCAAGCGCTTCGATCCCGACCGGGGTTTTCGCCTCGCCACCTATGCCATGTGGTGGATCAGGGCGGCCATTCAGGAGTACATCCTGCACAGCTGGTCCCTGGTGAAAATGGGCACGACAGCCGCGCAGAAGAAGCTGTTTTTCAACCTGCGCCGGCTGAAGGGCCAGATGCAGGCCATCGAAGACGGCGACCTGCGCCCGGAGCATGTGACCAAGATCGCGACGACGCTGGGCGTGCCCGAACAAGACGTGGTCAGCATGAATCGGCGCCTGGCCGCGCCCGATCACAGCCTTAACGCGCCTGTCCGCGCCGATAGCGAGGGCGAGTGGCAGGATTGGCTGGTCGATGAGGGCGAAAGCCAGGAGAGCGAGCTTGCCGATCGCGAGGAACTGACCGGCCGCAAGGCACTCCTCGGCGGCGCGCTCAACACGCTGAACGACCGCGAGCGGCACATTCTGATCGAGCGCCGGCTGAAGGACAATCCGACGACGCTGGAGGAATTGTCCCAGCAGTACAACATCTCGCGCGAGCGTGTGCGCCAGATCGAGGTTCGCGCGTTCGAGAAGTTGCAGAAGTCGATGCGCACGCAGGTGGCGGAGCGGCGCATGGCGCACGCGGTAGGCTGAAATTGGGCCAGGGGCTCCCGCCCCTGGACGCCCGCTGCTGCTTTGGCGAGGCTTTTATGCAGCTTGCGCCAGCAGTGATTTGGCAACATTAGCGAGTCCGTCAGCATCGCGGCAGACGGCATCCGCGCCCGCCTCCATGCCCGTCTGCCCGTACCCCCAGCCGGCAAAGATCGACTTCACGCCGGCTCCCCTCGCCGCGGCGATGTCGTTTTGGTGATCGCCGACCATGATGCTCCCCGATGCTTCGCCATTCGCCGCTCTGATGGTTTCGGTCAAATGCAGCGGGTCTGGCTTGCGGGTAGCAAAGCTGTCCCCGCCGCCGACGGAAGCAAAGCGGCCGGTCAGGCCAAGCCCCTCGAGCAGCTTCCGCGCCGCGCGCGCGGGCTTGTTGGTGCACACGGCGAAGCGCCAGCCTTCGCGGCCCAGTATCTCGATCGTCGTGGCGATGCCGTCGAACAGGCGGGTATCGACAAGCACCTTGGCCTCATACTCGCGGACGTAGTCGGTAGCGGCCAATCTGTCCGGCGGCGCGCCTTGGGCGGCAAAGGCGCGGGCGATCAACGGCTCGACGCCGTCGCCCACCATCGGCAGGACCTGGTCGCGCCTCAGCTTCGGCAAGCCGCGGGCGGCGAACATCCGGTTCAGCGCGGCGGTGATGTCGGGCAGCGAATCGACAAGCGTGCCGTCGAGGTCGAAAACCAGCAGCGGCGACATGGTGAAGACCTCGGGGTTGTGAGCGATGCGATCGGGCGGTTGCACGCGTAAACCCTCATACCGTTATCATTGCGTCAATCACAGCAAGGCCCAGGAGGTCCGCCGATGCTCAACCCCACTTCGCCCCTGCCGCTGAAGGACGCCGACCTGCTGCGCCAGGCGAATCTGATCGGCGAGCGGTGGGTGCAGGCCGAGAGCGGGCGCACTCTGCCGGTGCGCAACCCCGCCAACGGTGAACTGGTGGGCGTGGTGCCGGCCTGCGGCGCGGCGGAAACCAGGCAGGCGATCAAGGCCGCGCACGCGGCGCAGAAATCCTGGCGCGCCATGACCGCCAAGGAGCGCCAGAAGCCGTTGCGCCGGCTGTTCGACCTGATGATGGAAAACCAGGAGGATCTGGCGGTCATCATGACCGCCGAGCAAGGCAAGCCGCTGGCCGAAAGCCGCGGCGAAATTGCCTACGCCGCTTCCTTCATCGAATTCTTCGCCGAGGAGGGCAAGCGCATCTACGGCGATACGATCCCGCAGCATCTGGCCGGGCGCCGGCTGATGGTGCTCAAGGAGCCGATCGGCGTCTTTGCCGCGATTACGCCGTGGAATTTTCCCGCCGCCATGATCACGCGCAAGGCAGGGCCGGGTTGGGCGGCCGGGTGCGCCGGCGTCATTCGCCCGGCCTCGCAGACCCCGTTCTCGGCACTGGCGATCGGCGTGCTGGCCGAGCGGGCAGGACTGCCGGCGGGCGTGTGCAACATCATCACGGGGCCTGCCAGTGAAACGGGCGCGGAGCTGACCGCCAATCCGATGGTGCGCAAGCTGAGCTTTACCGGCAGCACGGAAGTCGGCGCCAAGCTGCTGGCGCAATGCGCGCCCACCATCAAGAAAACCAGCATGGAATTGGGCGGCAATGCGCCCTTCATCGTTTTCGATGATGCCGATATCGAGGCCGCGGTCGCCGGCACGCTGGCCAGCAAATACCGCAACACCGGCCAGACCTGCGTCTGCGCCAACCGCATCCTGGTGCAGAGCACGATACATGACAAATTCGCCGCCGCGCTGAAAATCGCCGTCGAGCGTATGAAGGTTGGCAACGGCATGGAGGAGGGCGTGACGCAAGGCCCGCTCATCAATCCAGCCGCGCTGAAGAAGGTGGAGGATCATGTCGCGGACGCCATCGCCAAGGGTGCCGACGTGATCACCGGCGGCAAGCGACACGCGCTGGGCGGCAATTTCTATACGCCGACAATTCTGGGCAACGTGCCGCGAAGCGCCGACATCTTCCGTGATGAAACTTTCGGTCCGGTGGCGCCGCTGTTCCGCTTTTCGACCGAGGCCGAAGCGATCGACATGGCCAACGACACGGAATTCGGCCTGGCGTCCTATTTCTACACGCGCGATATCGGCCGCGTCTTTCGCGTGGCCGAGGCGCTGGAATACGGTATCGTCGGCATCAACGAGGGCATCATCTCCACCGAGCTTGCACCTTTCGGCGGCATGAAGTCATCGGGTCTGGGACGGGAGGGTTCGAAATACGGCATCGAGGATTATCTTGAAATCAAGTATCTGGCACTCGGCGGCATCGGCGCCTGAGCATTCGAGCGTCGCGGTCCGGACGCTCGATGCCTCGGACATGCCACGCTATGCCGACGCGCTGTCCGACATCCTGATCGACTGCGTGCAGGGCGGTGCCTCCGTCAGCTTCATGCAGGATCTGACGCGGACACGCGCGGAGGCGTTTTGGTACGGCGTTGCCGAACGGGTCGGCGCGGGCGCCACCGATCTGCTTATCGCAGAAATCGATGGCGAGGCGATCGGCACGGTGCAGCTCTGCCGCGCCGGCGCGGACAATCAGCCGCATCGCGCCGACATTGCCAAGATGCTGGTGCATCGGCGCGCGCGCCGCCGCGGCGTTGGCGCGGCACTGATGCGGGCGGTCGAGGACCGGGCGCGTTCAAGGGGTTTGACGCTGCTCGTGCTCGATACCGTCACCGGTGGAAATGGGGAACGCCTCTATGCGCGGATGGGCTGGGTCCGTCCGCGTAGGCGTCGTCCCGGGTTACGCGCTGTTTCCGGACGGGGCGCCCTGCGACACGACGATATTTTACAAGAGCGTGGTTTAACATCGTTTCGGCAAGGAAGGCTGCTCCCGCCTTGACCCGCTGAGGCTCTGCGCCGCATTTGGTCCGATGAGCGCACGGGCCAAGTCCGACGCCGCCACCAGCCGGACGATCGCGGCCATAGCCTGGTTGGGGTGCGGGTGTGGACGACGTTACGCGCGTAAAAGGAAGCAGTTCTTTTTTGAAAAAAAGAACCAAAAAACTTTTGCAAGTTGGCCCGGCGTACGCCAAGGAACAAAAGTTTTTTGCTTCTTTTTTTCAAAAAAGAAGCGCTTCCTTCTTTACACCACCAGCGCCTCCGGCCGCTTAGGCTCCTCTCCCCCATCCACCTGCACATCCAGCACCGCCGGCCCCTCCGCCGCCAGCCAAGCCGCAATCGCGCCCCGCAATTCCGCCAGACCCGCCTCCCGAAACCCCCGCGCCCCACACGCCTGAGCCACGGCCGCGAAATCGATATGCCCCAGCGCGCAGCCATACACCTCGGCGCCGATCTCCTTTTGCTCGAAAGTCACCTCGGCCAGAGAGTCGTTGTTCAACACAAGCACTTTCACGTTCAGCCTGTGCAGAACCGCGGTCGAGATCTCGCCCACCAGCATCGCCAGGCCGCCATCGCCGACCACGGCAATCGAAGGCCTGTTCGGATACGCCAGCGCGCCCGCAATGGCCAGCGGCAGACCGGAGGCCATGGAAACCAGCATGCCCGATCCCGTCCAACCCTGCCCCTCGCGCAGCCGGATCATGCGCGCGGCGAAATGCGTATTGGCGCCGCAATCCATGCTGAACAGCGCATTGGCGGGTGCCGCATCGCTCAGCGCGCGCACCACGCTCTGCGGGCGCAGGCGCGGCCCTTTCTGCGTGCCGGCGACGCGATCAAGCAGATTGTTCCATTCGCCCATGCGCCGTTGCGCCTCGGCCAAAAAGGCGCGTTCGGTCTTGCGCGCCAGCATCGGCAGCAAGGCATCGAGCGTGGCCGAAACCTCGCCCGTCAGCCCGACCTCGACCGGATAGCGCAGGCCGATGCGGTCGGGGTTGATATCGACCTGCACGCCGCGCGCCTGGCCAGGCTTGGGATAGAAATCCATATACGGCATGGTCGATCCCATGATCAGTACGGTATCGCAATTATGCATCGCCCACGACGAAGGCGCCGTGCCGAGATGGCCGATGCCGCCGGTCGTCAACGGATGCTCGTCCGGCAACAGCGCCTTGGCGAGGTACGCTTTGGCCACGGGAGCGCCCAGCGTTGATCAAATCGGCCGCCGCGCGCAATTCGGGCGCGTCCGGCGCCACGCGCGGCGGGGACCAGGAGGTGGAGGTGCGGCCGCCGTGATTCTCCAGGGAGGGCTTGTCGGCGGCCAGCGTCATGCGCTGCACGTCCTTGGCTACGGCCAGATGCGCCACGCCGCGCAGGCCGAGCGCGGCGCGGCAGGCCCGGTTGGCGACGAAGAGCGCGTGATCGGGGCCGCTCACCTGCTCGTTGAACAGGGCTACGTTCTGCATCAGCTTGACCGTATCGACGTCCTGCATGAAGCGCATGCCGTGCAGATCGTGCCAGGTGGTGCCGGTGATCGCCAGCACGGGCGCGCCATCCATGGCTGCGTCGTACAGGCCGTTCATCAGGTGCACGGCCCCAGGCCCGGTCGTGGCCAGGCAGACGCCGAGGCGGCCGGCGTGCTTGGCCATGCCGCAGGCCATGAAGGCGGCCGCTTCCTCGTGCCGCACGCCGATGAAGGCAATCGCATCACGCCGTTTGCGCAGGGCCTCAATGATCGGGTTGATGCCGTCGCCGACGATGCCGAAGACGTGGGTCGCGCCCCAGGCGATCAGGATATCGACGAGGATGTCGGAGGTGTTCGCGCCGGAGGGCGGCAGCGGTGCCGGCTGGGCGCTGACATGCGCGGCTGTTTCTGTCTGGGCGGCGGCGCCGGCCACCGCGGCGCCGGCCAGCACGCCGGCGGCGCCTGCGAGTTGGAACAATTGGCGGCGGCTTGGCGGCAAGGCGCTTTCGTCGTGGTCTGCACCTGGCATGGCGCTGTCTCCGGTGGCGTTGAGGCACGCTGGCAGTTTTGCGCGCGCGGCGAAGTCAAAGGATGGTGACGGCGCCGTTTGCGGTTGCCTCGTTCTATTTATGTTCACTATAGTGCCGCCCATGCCCACGCCACCCCGCATCCTGCGCGCCGAGATCGAGGACATCCCCGGCGCCCGCCCGCGCCTGTCTGAACGCGAGCGCGAGCGGCAGGAGGTCATCCTCGCCGCCGGCCGCCGCGTGCTGGTCAATCATGGCCGCGCCAATATCAGGCTGACCGACCTCGCCGTGGCACTTGGCATGGCCCCGGGCACGGTGCGCCGTTACTTCCCGGACCTGGACAGCCTTTTGGGCGAAATCCTCACGCGCCATTTGCTGGCCATTAGCAGCGCCATCGGCAAGGCCGTGCAAGGCCTGTCCCATGCGCAGCGCCAGCCTGCCGCCCGCGCCGCGTATCTGGAGGCTACCCGCACCGTCCTTGGCGGCCAGACCGAGGCGCATCTGCTGCTTCTGCGGGAGCGCCACCACCTTCCGCCCGACCAGCTCGATTGCATCGAGCAGACGCGCGCCGGTTTGGGCGAGCTTCTCGCCGGCGAACTCGCCACCGCCGCGCTGAGCCTGCTGGATATGGCCGAATTCAACGGCGCACAGATCGAAGGCATGCTCTGCCTCCTGGCCCGCCCGCAACGCGGAACACCGAGGCTGCAAGTCGTTCGAAGCGGGGATTCGACTGCGGTAGAGACCAAACTGAAGACGGGGGGTCTGGGGGGCGCGGCGCGCGCCCCCCAGCCTTTCGCGACCGCCGACCCCTAGCCTTAACCCGGCGGCTCCCCTACCAATCCGCTCCATGCACGCCTTTCTGAGCGAAGCCGCCGCCCGTGGCTTCATCCACCAATGCACGGACGAGCCCGCCCTCTCCGCCGCGCTGGAGGCCGGCACGCTGTCCGCCTATGTCGGCTACGATTGCACGGCCGACAGCCTGCATGTCGGCAACCTGGTTTCGATCATGATGCTGCGCCTGTGGCAGAAGCACGGCCAGCGTCCTGTCGTGCTCATGGGCGGCGGCACCACGCGCATCGGCGATCCGTCCGGCAAGGACGAAACCCGCCAGTTGCTGACCGACGAGACGATAAGCGCCAACATGGCGGGCTGCCGCCGCGCCTTTGCCCACTACCTCGATTTCAATGACGGCCCGGCAGGCGCCATCATGGTCAACAATGCCGATTGGCTGGACAGGCTCGGCTATATCGAGCTGCTGCGCGAAGTGGGCCCGCATTTCACCATCAACCGCATGCTGACCATGGACAGCGTTCGCCTGCGCCTGGACCGCGAGCAGCCTCTGACGTTCCTCGAATTCAATTACATGATTTCGCAGAGCTACGATTTCCGCGAGCTGTTCCGCCGCCGGAATGTGCGCGTCCAGATGGGCGGCTCGGACCAATGGGGTAACATCGTCTCCGGCATCGATCTCATCCGCCGCACCGATGCTGCCCAAGCCTTCGGCCTGACGGCGGCGCTGATCACCACGGCCTCCGGCGCGAAAATGGGCAAGACGGCAAAGGGCGCCGTGTGGCTGAACGCCGATCGCCTTTCGCCGGACGAATACTGGCAATTCTGGCGTAATACGGAGGACGCGGATGTCGGCCGGTTCCTCCGGCTTTTCACGGATTTGCCTCTCGATGACATCGCGCGCCTGGAAGCGCTCGAAGGTGCGGAGATCAACGAAGCCAAGAAAGTTCTCGCGCGGGAGGCAACAAAGCTTTTGCACGGCGAGGCGGCGGCGGCGCAGGCGGCGGCCACGGCGTCGGTCATCTTCGCGTCAGCGCGTGGAGAGTCCGCGGCACCCATAGCCGCGACCGCTGTTGTCGGTCTGCGAACCCTGGAGGTCTCCAAGGATGATGCCATCGTCGGCATCTCCGTCATTCGGCTGCTCGCGGAGTCCGGCTTGACGGCCAGCAATGGAGAGGCGCGACGCCTTGTCCGCGGAGGCGGCGCGAGACTGAATGGCGAGACGATTGTCGATGAGGCGCGGTTGATCAGGCAAGCCGACCTTCCCGCCAAGCTGTCTGCGGGACGCAAGCAGCACAGGTTGATCATGCTTAAGGAATAAGAATTGGGGGGGATGTGCCATCCCTCCCAAACCCCCCGTCATCAGTTTGGAGGTCGCATATGAAACGGGCCGTCGCGTTGATCTTTGCATTGGCAACAAGTTTGGGAAGCACCACCATGTCCGCATCCGCCGCCGAAACCACCACCCCCTCCGGCCTGCGCATCATCGACACCGCCCCAGGCACCGGCCCCGAACCCAAGCCCGGCCAGACCGTCAGCGTCAACTACACCGGCTGGCTCTACACGGACGGCAAGAAGGGCACCAAATTCGACTCCTCCTACGACCGCAACGAGCCCATCCAGTTCGCCTTGGGCATGGGCCGCGTCATCAAGGGCTGGGATGAGGGTCTTGCCACCATGCATGTCGGCGGCAAGCGCACGCTGATCATTCCGCCCGATCTCGCCTACGGCAACCGCGGCGCCGGCGGCGTCATCCCGCCGGGCGCCACGCTGATCTTCGATGTGGAACTGGTCGGCGCTCAATAGGCGCCGTCGCTGGCCACCACCGGCCCCAACGCCGCAATCCGCACCCCGCCGCCGGCGCTCCGCACCGCGTTGCGCCCGGATTGCTTGGCTTCGTACAGCGCGCGATCGGCCAGATCGATCAGCACCTGCCGGTCCTGCCCGGGATGCGGCGCAAGGCTGGCCGAGCCGATGCTGACCGTCAGCCGCCCCAGCGCGCTGCCGGCATGGGCCACCCCGGCATCCATGATGGCCAGGCGCACGCGCTCGGCCACCTCCGCGGCGGCCGCGCCATCGGTGCCCGGCAGCAGGGCGATGAATTCCTCGCCGCCGAAACGCGCCGCGGTATCGGGCGGCCGGCGCAACGTGGCCGCCATCGCCTCCGCCACCAGCCGCAGGCATTCGTCGCCCGCGGGATGTCCGTAATGATCGTTATAAGCCTTGAAGCAATCGACATCGATCATCAGCAGGCCAAGATCCGAACTGTCCCGCACCGCGCGCGACCATTCGGTGTGGAATGCCGCGTCGAAGGCGCGCCGGTTGCCGATGCCCGTCAGCCCGTCGGTGGAGGACAATTGCACCAATTGCGCGTTCGCTGCCTCCAGACGCTGTTCGGACAAGAGGGCTGCGGTGATCTGTTTGCCGACCCCTCGCGTGATGCCCATGGTTGCGAGGAGTTGAAGAAAGCCGAACGGCGCCAGCAGGTGCAGAAAATGGTCGGAAATAAAGAAGGCATACGCGATGATTGGCACCAGCAAGGTCACGGCTTGCCCCATCGCCGCTGCCGGGCAGGCCGCGGTCCGCGGGCTCGATGCGCCAAGCCATCCGGATTGAACGACCAGGGCCAGAAAAGGCAGCCTTGCCTCTCGCGCGCCGATGGCCGTGACATCCACAGCGACCCAAAGGGCGGCGGCGGCAACCGCGCCCAGGGAGTACCAGGCCGCCCAATAATCCGGCGAACGGCAGCGCCGCCCCGCCGCGCCGCACAGCCGCGCGTAATGCCTGGCCAGCAACAATCGCGCGGCGAGCAATGCGGCATTGATCACCAGCAATACTCCGAACATCCTATTGCCGGTTTGCAGCAGGCAGATCAGCGCGACCGCTCCCACGGCGCAGCTTCCCTCCACCGCCGGCCGCCAGGCGCCGAACAAGCTATCGACCAGCCGCCAGCGGTAGCGGGGCGCCAGGGTTTGCGAGCCGAGCAGGACCGGAAAGCCGAAGGACACCGAGCATCGCTCCAGGAGTGCCCGCTCAGTTTCTCATCCAAAGCTCAACGCAAGGTTAGGCGCAGGAAGAGCAGGGGGAGATGTGCCATCCCCCCTCCCGGACTCCCCGCCAAACTGATGACGGGGGGTCTGGGGGGACCGGCTCGGTCCCCCCAACGCTTCACCCTGTGTTTGTTTGCTTAAGCGGGAGAAAGCCATGCCGGACCCCACAGCACCACTGGGCACAAGCCGCACGATCGCGGGCGCGGGCATCGACCTGTCCGTCTCCGTCGCGGGGCAGGGACCGCTGGTTATCCTGATGCATGGCTGGCCGGAACAGAGCCTCTCCTGGCGCCACCAGGTCCCCGCGCTGACCGGCGCGGGCTACACGGTCGCGGTGCCGGACATGCGCGGCTACGGTCAAAGCGGCAAGCCGGAAGATCCTGCCGCCTATACGCTCGATACGATTGCCGATGACATGCAGGCCATTGCCACCGCGCTGGGTGCGCCGCGCTGGGTGGCGGTGGGGCATGATTGGGGTGCGCCGGCCGCCTGGCGCTGCGCGCTGCGCTTTCCCGACAGCGTCGCCGGCGTCTTCGGCATGAGCGTGCCGCATGCGGGCGCGCCGAAGGTCGATTTCATGGACGTCATCGACAAGCTCTACCCCGACCGGTTCTTCTATATCCGCTATTTCCAGGACATCGGGGTGGCGGAAGCGGAGATGGCCAGGGTCGATCTGCCCAGCGCACTGAAACGCATCTACTGGAGCGCCAGCGGCGAAGGCGTGAAAAACCGCAGCGGGCGCCGCGTGCCGCGCGACGCAAAACTGATGGAAAGCTGGGATGACGCGCCGGATGGTCCGCTGAGCTTCATGTCCGATGAAGAGCTTGCGCAATACGCGGCATCCTTCCGCGCGGGCGGGTGGCGCGGGCCGCTGAACTGGTACCGCAATTTCGCCCGCAACGCGGCCGATGCGGCCAGATACGGCGATAATGTTATCGCCCAGCCGGCGGGTTTTTTGGCCGGGGAATACGAGGTCGTGCTGGCCATGCTGCCGAACCAGTTGGAAAACATGCGCGCCCATTGCGCCGATCTGCGCATGGAGGTGCGTCCGCGCGGCGCCGGACATTGGATTCAGCAGGAGCGTCCGGAGGAGACGAACGCGGCCCTGCTGGAGTTTCTGCGCGGTGTCCTATGACCGCGATGGCGCCATTCCGCCCGCCGTTTGCGCCCGATGACGAAATCATCGCCGCGCCGCTTCTGGCCGGCGCGCGGCTGGCGCCGGAGCGCGAGGCGCGCATCGATGCGCAGGCACGCTATCTGATCGACGCCATTCGCGCCAGCGCCGGCGGCATCGGCGGCATCGAGGCGTTGCTGCGCGAATACAGCCTGACCACGCCTGAAGGTTTGGCGCTGATGGTACTGGCCGAGGGCCTGCTGCGCGTGCCCGACGATGCCACCGCCGACCGGCTGATCGAGGACAAATTGGGCCAGGGCGGCTTTGCCTCGGCCACGCACCAGCCGGAGAGCATGCTGGTTCATGCCAGTGCCTGGGCGCTCGGCTTGTCCGCGCGATTGGTAGGACCCGCCGATACGCCCGAGGGGATATTGCGCGGCGTGGTGCGCCGGCTGGGATTGCCGACGGTGCGCGCGGCGTTGCGCCAGGCGATGCGGGTGATGGGCAGCCATTTCGTGCTCGGCCAGTCAATCGAGGATGCGCTGGCGCGCGCGGGCAGCCGGGCGGGGCGGCTGTTCCGCTACAGTTTCGATATGCTTGGGGAGGGTGCGCGCACGGCGCATGACGCCGAACGCTATCAGGCGAGTTACGCGGCCGCCATCGAGGCGATCGGCAATGCGGCGGGCAACAAGCCGTTGCCGGACCGGCCGGGCATATCGGTGAAATTGTCCGCGCTGCATCCGCGCTACGAGGCGGTGTCCCGCGCGCGGGTGATGGATGAGCTGGTGCCGCGGGTGCGCGAACTGGCACGGGCGGCGGCGATACGCGGGCTGAATTTCACGATCGATGCCGAGGAAGCCGACCGGCTGGAATTGTCGATGGATGTGCTGGCAGCGGTTGCCGCAGATCGCATGCTGGAGAAATGGGACGGGTTCGGGCTGGCGATTCAGGCCTACGGCAAGCGGGCGCTGGCGGCCATCGATTACACGGGCGAACTGGCGGTGCGGCTGGACCGGCGTTTCATGGTGCGGCTTGTCAAAGGCGCTTATTGGGACACGGAAATCAAGCGGGCGCAGGAACGCGGCCTGCCAGATTATCCGGTCTTTACGCGCAAGCCGATGACGGATTTGAATTACATGGCCTGCGCCGAGCGGCTGCTGGCGCAACGGCCGCGCATCTATCCGCAATTCGCCACGCATAATGCGCTGACCGTGGCCAGCGTGATGGAGCGCGCCGGCGGCATCGAGGGCTACGAATTTCAGCGTCTGCATGGCATGGGCGATGCGCTCTACGGCGCGCTGCTGGAACGCCATCCCGGCATCGGGGTGCGGACCTATGCGCCCGTCGGCGTGCATGTCGATCTGCTGGCCTACCTCGTGCGGCGCCTGCTGGAGAATGGCGCCAATTCGAGTTTCGTCAGCATCGCGGCCGATGCATCCGTGCCTGTCGATGCGCTGCTGCGCCGGCCCGGCGATAGCGTGGGTGCGCCGGCCCGGGCGCGGCATGAAGGCGTGCCGTTGCCGGCGGCGCTTTACGGCACCGGGCGGCGCAATCCGGCGGGCGTGGAACTCGGCCATGCCGCGAGCCTGGATGCGCTGCTCACCGATATCGCGCGCGATACCACGCCGGTGCATGCGGCCTGCCTGATTGGTGGGCGGCAGTGCAAGGGCGCGGCGCGCGACGTGGTCAGCCCCAATGATGCGACAAGCGTGCTCGGCAACGTTGTCGATGCCTCAGGCGAGGATGCGGATGAGGCCGTGCACGCGGCGATCGCGGGCTTTCGCGGCTGGGCGGAGACGGGCGCCGGCGCACGCGCGGCGGTGCTGGAGCGCGCGGCGGATATGCTGGAGGCGCGGCGGGGGCGGATGCTTTATCTGCTGGCGGCCGAGGGCGGCAAGACGCTGGACGATGGATTGGCGGAATTGCGCGAGGCCGTCGATTTCCTGCGCTACTACGCACAACAGGCGCGCGCGCTGTATGGCGAGGGCGAGGTGCTGCCGGGACCGACGGGCGAGCTGAACAGGTTGCGCCGGCGCGGGCGTGGGGTGTTCGTGTGCATCTCGCCGTGGAATTTCCCGCTGGCGATTTTCCTGGGCCAGGTGAGCGCGGCGCTGGCGGCGGGCAACAGCGTGGTGGCCAAACCCGCCGAGCAGACGCCGCTGATTGCCTATGAGGCGGTGCGGTTGCTGCACGAGGCCGGGGTGCCGGCCGATGCGCTGCATTTGGTGCTGGGGGATGGCGCGGTGGGTGCGCGCCTGGTGGGACATAAGCGCGTGGCGGGCGTGGCTTTTACGGGATCGACCGAGGTCGCCTGGGCGATCAATCGCGCGCTTGCCGAAAAACGCGGACCGATCGTGCCGCTGATTGCCGAAACCGGTGGCATCAATGCCATGATCGTGGATGCGACGGCACTCCCCGAACAGGTGACCGATGACGCGGTGATGAGCGCATTCCGCAGCGCGGGCCAGCGATGCTCCGCGCTGCGCCTGCTGGCGGTGCAGGAGGATGTGGCCGACCGCGTCATTGACATGCTGGCGGGCGCCGCGGCCGAATTGAAACTGGGCGATCCGCGCGATCCGGCAACGCATATCGGTCCGGCCATAGATGCGGAGGCACAGGCGCGGCTCGACGCCCATATCGCGCGGATGAAGGCGCATGCCAAAACGCATTATGCGGGAGAGGCTCCATGGCGTGGTTATTTCGTGGCGGCGCATATCTTCGAGCTGCAAAAGCCGGACGATCTGGCCGAGGAGGTTTTCGGGGCGGTGCTGCACGTGGTGCGCTACAAGGCGGCCGAACTGGACAGGCTGCTCGATGCGCTTGATCAGTCGGGCTACGGGCTGACGCTTGGCATTCATACGCGCATCGATGCGCGCGCCGCCCATATTGCCGAGCGCCTCGCGGTCGGCAATATCTATGTCAATCGCAACATGATCGGCGCGGTGGTGGGTGTGCAGCCATTTGGCGGATCGGGACTGTCGGGCACGGGACCGAAGGCGGGCGGGCCGGACTATTTGCGCCGCTTCGGCGTGGAGCAGACGGTCTCGATCAATACGGCCGCCGCCGGCGGCAATGCGGCGCTGCTGAGCGCGGAGGAAGTGGGCGCGTGATGGCGGGACCGGAGATCGAGGCGCATCGGCACAAGACGGGGCATAGCCACGTCGATTACATCCTGGGCGGGCTGGCCATCGTATTATCCGCCGTGTCCATCTTCATTGCCGTGCATCACGGACAGACGATGGAGAAATTGGTCGAAGCGAATTCCTGGCCGAACATCAGCTATAGCACGAGCAACGAACTGGCGGGGCAGCCGAAGGTCATTGCGCTGGGACTCCGCAACACCGGCGTCGGACCCGCGCGTATCGACACGTTCGAGGTGTTCTATCAGGACACGCCGGTCAAGAACTTTGCTCAATTGCTCAAGCTTTGCTGCAATGCCGAGTCGGGAAATTACTCCATGAGCCTTGTGCGGGACGAGGTGCTGCCGGCGCGCGATGAAATCGATTTTCTGACCTTTCCCGCAGGGCCGAACAAGCCCGATGTATGGGAGGCGTTGAACCAGAAGCGGATGGGCGTGCGGGTGCGGGTGTGCTACTGCTCGGTCTTCGATGAGTGCTGGGTGAAGGATAGCCGCGTGGCGCGGCCAACCCCGGCAAAGCAGTGCGAGCCGTCCCAGCCGATGCAATACGGCTTATAGATGGCACATGATCCACAGGCGCTGAAGGCAATACTGACCGCGGCCGCGCCGCCCGATTTGCCGCTGGCGTTCCGGTCGATGTTCGGTGGGATATTGGCGTATGCGGAGGGAAAGCCGCTTGCGTCCCTCTCCGATGTCGGTTTGGCGTTGAAATGCGCGGGCGCGACGCATGCGGCGCTGCTAGCGGTGCCGGGGGCGGCGCGGTTGCGCTACGAGCCCGATCAGCCGGAGAGCAAGACTTACGTGGTCGTGCCCGAGACAATGCTAGCCGATGCGGGTGTCTTGCGCGAATGGGTGGCGCGCTGTGCCGCCGAGTCGGTGGCCGCGCCGAAAAAGGGGAAGAAAAAATGAAAACGCCGCGCGTGATGTTTGTTGAATTGCCGAGCGCGGATATCGGCGCGGCGGCGAGTTTTTACGCCGAGGTCTTCGGCTGGGCATTGACCGGTTTTGGACCGAGTTATGCGTGTACCATGACCGGCGATGTAGATGTCGGTCTGCAGGCGGATATGGCGGAGGCGACGCGGGCGCCGCTACCGGTGATCCGCGTAGATGATCTGGAGGCGAGCCTCGCCGCCGTCGAGGAGGCGGGGGGCGTGATCGTCAAGCCGATCTTTTCATTTCCCGGCGGCAGGCGCTTCCATTTCGAAGACCCGAATGGAAACGAGTTGGCGGTGATGCAGGCTGCGGAGTGACGGTGTCACATCCTGCCAATGACGACGAGGGGTCCGGGGGGAGCGGCTTGGTCCCCCCAGAGCTTTCGGCTTAATCCTCGTGACCCATAATTTCGTGTTCCTGCTCATGCAGCGAAGCCAGCTTCTCATGCAGCGTGGCGGCCTGGGCGATCTGCTCGGGCGTCAGCAGGTTGCGCACTTGCAGTACCGTGGTGAGGTGGATCTGGTCGAGCTGGTTGCGCAACTGCTCTTCCTTTTGCGTCAGAGGCGCGAGCTGCTCGACAGTCACCGGACCCGACGCGGTCAGAGCGGTGACCATCTGTTCGTGCACGGCATGCATTTCGGCCATAATCGGCTTGGCCTGGGCCCAGGCAGCGTGTTCGGCTTCGTGCACCTGGGCTTTTTGTGCGTCGGTCAGATTCAGCGAGTGCAGGATTTCCATGCCCTCGCCGCCGCCGTGGTGATGGAATTCCATGGGCTGGGCGGTGGCGGCGCCGGACGCGGCGAGCGCGCAGACGGCAGCGGCGGCAATCAGGGTCTGTTTGATGGTCATTGACGTTCTCCTGAGGTGTGGGCGGAGAAGCGTCCGCCCCACTGTCCTGTAAATGGCATTCGCCGCGTGGCGTTGCAGTATTCCAGGCCGAGGGAAGGGTTACGAAGGATTGCCGATGGCGTGCTGCAGGGTTGGCCGCCCGGCACAGAAGGCCACCATGTGCGGCGGCATGGGGGCTTGTGCGCAAACGGGCGGAGCCAGCGGGATGTGCAGGGCGCGGGCGAGCAGCGCGAGCGTGCCGTTTGCGTTGCCGTAGATCGGGTCGCCGAGGATGGGGCAGCCGAGGAGCGCGCAATGGGCGCGGATCTGGTGGGTGCGGCCGGTGTGCGGGTGTAATTCGAGCAGGGAGATGCCGGCTTGCGTGGCGAGCAGGCGCCAGGTGGTGCGGGCCGGGTCGCCGGCAGGGTCGGGGTGCATGCGCCAGCCTGCGCGGGTGGTGCGTTTGAGAAGGGGGGCGGTGATTTGGCCGCCCACGGCGGCCGGCGTGCCAGCAGTCAGCGCCCAGTAGGTCTTGCGGACGCGGCCGGTGGCGAAGGCCTGCTGGGTGGCGAGGAGGGCGGTCTTGGTCAGCGCGATGGCCAGGCAGCCGGAAGTGTCGGCATCCAGGCGGTGGGCGAGCCAGGGGCCGGTTTTGCGGCGCGAGAGGATGGGGAAGAGGTCTTCGACACTGGACCGGCTTGCGGGGCCGGGATGGACGGGCAGGCCGGCGGGTTTGTCGATGATGAGGAGGCGGGAATCACGGAAGAGGATGGTGGGG
>CAXUNZ010000044.1:0-18040 GCA_964252525.1 uncultured Acetobacteraceae bacterium | reverse complement strand
GTGTTCGCTTATCTGCCTCAGAGCTCTGTATCGCAGGTTTTGAAAGGTGTTCTTACTGGACCTCCTCAGCCGTCGAGGCGTGCGCGGGGGCTTGTCGGAGGTGGTGACGGACAAGCCGAGTCCTCCAGGTTGCAAGCGCCCGGCCAGTTCGCCGACCACTCACTTAGATTACGAAGGGTGTAAAAGTCTAGGCGAGGTGCCGGCCACGCCCGAGAGGCCGCGGCGGACGCCGCCTACAAGCGTTGGAAGCCCAAGCGAAGGCGATGCGGAAGAATATACACGATCTGCGCGTCAGCTCGCATCAGTAAGCGGAGTTGTTCTTTTGCATCATGGCGAACTGCAAACCTTGGGCCTCTCCGATCTCCAGCGCAAGAGAGTCGCAACCTAGCACCTAATTGTTACGAGGCGGACGGACCACGCTCGCTCCAGCCAACCCAACTCGATATTTGCGCGCACGCAAAGCCCATCGCGTGTATCCGCGGCAAATCGGGCAAGAGTATGGTATTTGACCTTAAAATGCCCTACCTTGCCGCCTTGAAAGCTCGACGGCCATTGTCCTTGCCGCTGGCGATGTCGGAGAACTCCTGGCGTCTCGCCGTCGGCTACCACGAAGGCCCGGACAGAAATTTGTTGTGCCTCTATTGCGAGCCCGCTATGACGCTGAACGAGCACTGTAGTCATCAACGAGCAAGATATTTGCGTCGGTCAACGCGATCCGCAACGCATCAATCACACGTTGCAAGTCCCTGTCTGCACGCGCCGCGACAAGAATGGCGTCTCCGTCAGCAGCTGGGGCAAGAAAGGCGACGATGGGAGAGCTGAACTTAAAATCGCGCCATTCTCGTCGTGTTGCGAGTTCGGAACGGACATCATCATCTAGACGTTGTTGCGGATCGAAGACAAGGGCAGCTTGACCTTGCAATTCCCAGTCATGATCAAACATCGCGATGACGACGGCCGCGCGTTCGGTTAGGACAAGATCGTTCTGCCACCGGCCCATAACGCGGTCTACCGCCGCATGGGCTATGCCGTGCTTTGGTGCCCTAACCACGACGGCGTCGTCCGTTGGCCAGGGGTAGTCACCTCCCCATCGGAACGCGACTGAGCCCAAGCCTACTAAAGCACTTGCGATGGCTTGGGCCATCCGAGGCGGCACTCCGGATCAACCGAGTCACTGACTTGCCAATCCAGAAGGAGCGAGCTGCTACTCTTTGGACGCAAGTCCTCGACTTGCAGCAGCTTATCTGACCAAGTGTGTCGAAGCCGGGCAGTTAATGATGGGATCAGCCAAGCTTAGTTCTTTCCCACGTCGGTTTCCGGAAGCGGTAGGAAATGGGTTTCTGCGGCCCAGTCATAGACGATCGCTCCGGCTTTCGATCCGGCCCAATATCCGCCTATGCCACCCAGAATACCGAACACGATGCCGCCCACCGCCCCGCCAGCCGCGGTGCCGAGTCCCGGAACCACGGAACCAAGCGCTGCGCCTCCGGCGGCGCCCCCGGCGCCCAGGGTTTCTGCGCCTACCCAGGCCATTGCCCATGCAGAGACAACCTGCGTCGAGCGCAGAAGGGGATTAGACGCCATGACGATCGAGTACGTGTCGGCGGCGACTCCCAAGACGATGAGTGCCCGACCCGCATACCTAAACGCTCGCGCACCCTGGTAGGTAACCGCGCCCACCCGGCCCACTGGCGTGTGATCGGCGATGCCAAAATCAGCAAAGGTGCCTTTCTGGTTCCAGTGGTAATCAACGGTATTGGTTTTCGCATTAAATCCATAATCCAGCTGTACTGCGCCGGTAAATGGTGCGGAAACTTTATCACCAGCTTGAGCCAATTACCACCTCGCGTCTGGTTGCCACCAAGACAAATCTTAGGGCTGGTGCCTTCTACATATTGCATGCAAGCCGCCATGCTCGCCAGTCGTGCCCGGTTACACCGGCGTTGGCAGTGCAATACAGTCATAGCCGGTGATGATTCGCATTCGAGCAATCATCAAAAGGAGCGTGCCGAGTTCGAACTACGCTTTGCCGATCCCCAGCCGTCGGTTGAATTTTGGGGGCTGCCATCATCAGTACCACGCGCAACTGCCTGCGCCCGTTCTACCACCCGAGGCATCGTCGTATGCGTCCAGGCACGTCCTCGCCTCGGCGTCGGAATGCCCAACGCCGTCAGCTCACGCGCCAGGCCACCAAGGGTCGTGACCCCGTTCCCCTGCAAACGCGCGATCTCAATCCGAACGCGATGTGCCGTGCGATCCGCCTCGTCCGCGCGTGCAGCGGTCGCAGCGGCGGCACTGGGCGCTGCGGAAGGGCGATACCCTCGACCTCCACCCAGCACGACGCCACGCGCCTTCGCTGCCTCCCCCGCCGCCCGTGTGCGCTCGCTGATCAGCTCCCGCTCTTTCTGCGCCATCGCCGCGTAGATGCGCATCATCAGGTCGTCCGCACCCGGCATGTCCGCGGCCCGGATCGAGTAGCCATCCTCGAGCAACTGCGACAGGGTGTGAGCCCTGCGGGTAAATGCGATCGAGGCGCGCTGCGACCAGCATAGCGCCAAGCTGTCGGCACCTTGCCAGCGCTGCTTGAAATCCCAAGGCGACGATCGTCTTTGCCGCTGGCAATGTCGAAGAACTCCTCGATGAGCGTCCAGCCTTGGGCAGCCACGAAGGCCCGGACGGAAGTCTGCTGCGCCTCCCATCCCGAGCCCGCTATGGCCCTGCCCGGCGGTTGACACGCGCGATAGAGCGCCACGGCGTATCGAGCCGGTTGCGGTCGGGGCCCGCCGCTATCAACTTTCGGTCGGCCGGCCGGCGTCTTTCGTAGGGGCGCTGCCTGGTCAGCCGTTGTTCATCCTCTTATTACGGTCTGACGCGAAACACACTGCCAAAACTACCAGCTGTGGTGTAGCCGGTCGCCACACCGTACAGCTGGTTATTCAGCCAGAAGAGGCTGGATTCCGGTTGCGCTTCGTTCAAAAGATCGTTGGTGAATGTAAATAGCGTTTTCTCCTTCCACGGTCCGTTTGCATTTGGCGGAATAAACTCCACGATCGCACCATAGGAATTCGCGAGCGGATAGGGGCCGCTGCTGGTGGCAAACGCCCGTCCGCCGGCCAGCGTGATCGACGCGTTGAACGGATTTCCGCTGTCCGGCCCGAGCTTGAAGTCCCAGATCGTCGTGTAGGTCCAGGTGTCGGTGCCGTTGGCCGGCGGCGAGAGTTCGAACGCGACGCCGCAACCGCCCGACAGGCCGACAGCCAGATCCTGTGGGCAGAGCGGATTGGCCGGGCCGCCTTCGTTTGTCAGGCCGTAGATATTGCCGGCCCCATCCGCTGTCAGGGCATTGGCGCCCTCGGCGCCGTCCGGGCCGCTAAACGTCCAGATCGCCTCTTTTTTCCATGCGCCGTTATGGAGCGGTGTCAGGCGGAACACCTCGCCGCAACCGGTGGAAGGCTGGCAGGCGGCCGGGGCACCCGGACCACCGCCTTCGCTTTCACCATAGAGCCTGCCTTGCGCATCGATCAGCGGCGGCCCGAAGACGCCGTCGCTGTCGGCGTCATTCTTGAAACTGTAGATGAGGGAAAAACTCCATGGGGCTCCCTCGACAGGGGTCAATTTGAACGCGGTGCCGCAGCCGAAGCTGATGGTCTGGAAATGGCAGATGCCGGTGCCGCCGATGAAGCCGTAGCCATAGAGATTGCCGATGCGGTCGAAGGTGACACCCTCGGGCGCCTGGCCGTCCGTGGTGCCCTGGAAGGCGTAGATGACCTGCTCGCTCCAGCCGCCGCCTGGAGTGGGGCTGAGCTCGAACACTGTGCCGCAGCCGGTCACCACGCCATCGGTGGTGCACACGGCCGAGCCACCGCCGGCGCTGGAGGTGCCGAACAGGTTGCCGGCCGCATCCATGGTGAGGTTGTTTGGTGTGGCGGCGTCGCTGCCGCCGGCGAAACTGTACAGGGTTGTCACACGCCATTGGCCCGGGCCCTGACGCGGGCGATCGAGCCGGAACACCGTGCCGTTGCCGGATGCGCCACCGATTTCAGTGACGCCGTAGAAGGCGCCGTTGGACCCTCGCACCAGATGACCCGTGGGCGCGCCGCCATCTGCGCCGCCGCTGAATTGATAGAGCGTTTTGAAAGATGCGGCGTGCGCGCCGGCAGCCAGAACGGCCGCCGCGGTTAGCGCGGCGCTGGCATACAAACTCGATCTGATCATGGCATTCCCTCGTCCCGTCGGTTTTGCTGGGGGGCCGGTGTGGCCGAAGCCCAGCAAATGCGAGGCGGGCCGCGTTTGCACGTCAGCTTTCGTCAGGTGGCGTCAAAGGTGGCGCTGACACATCCTACGAGGCTGCTGGCGCGGCATTCCCATTGTGAATGGCACTGCCGTTCGGCGGGGCGTAGGCTCGGATTATGGCAGGTCCAGTCAACGCCTCCGTCAATGTTCCGGTGATCAAAGGTTGCGATGCGTCCGTGCCCTATGTTTTCGGGCCGTTCAGCTTGGATCCGTTGCGCCGGACCCTGACGCTGGACGGGCGCAATGTCGGTCTGCCGCCGCGTGTCTTCGATGTGCTCGCCTGCCTGCTGGAGAATGCCGGACGGACCGTAGACAGGGCGGAGCTGGTGCGCGCGGTATGGGGGTGCCGCGTGGTCGAGGACGGGACCATCCGGCAAACGGTCTATGAGTTGCGCAGGGTGCTGGAGCAGGGCGGCGGTGCGAAGCTCATCGCGACCGTGCCCCTGCGCGGCTACCGGCTAACGGTGCCCGTGCAGCGCGTGCTGTCCGCCCCCCCAGCTCCGGAGCCCCAAGGCGTGGCGCGCCGCCTTCCTCGGACTTGGTGGGGCAGCATGCTGCTGGCGGGCGCGCCAGCGGCGGCCGCGGCTGTTGTGTTGAGCCTTATCGGCCCGGCGCGGCACGGGCCCGTCGCCGCGGCGCCGCCCCAATTTGTGGCTGTGCTGCCATTTACAACACCCGGCCATGAGACGCGCCAGGACGAATTTGCCGACGGTGTGTCAACCGAGCTGATCGATGCGCTGAGCCGCGTGGGCGGCCTGCGCGTTTCAGCGCGCAACTCAAGCTTCCTGTTCCGAAACCGGCCGGTCGCGGCCACCGAGGTGGCGCGCCAATTGAACGTCGGCGCCGTGCTGGAAGGCAGCATCGTGCGTGACGGGGAGCGCGTGCGCATGGTAGCCGAGCTCGTAGATGCCGGCACCGGCTCTACGCTGTGGTCGCATGGTTATGACATTAAAAGCGGCGATCTTCTCGACGCCCAGGCGGATATTGCCGAAGCGGTGGCAGCTTCGCTGAAGGTTGTGCTCGGCCCAGGACACGGAACGGAACTGGCGCTGGGTGGCACGCATAATGCGGCTGCGTACGACGCTTATCTGCGCGGCCTGAAATACGCGCGCGGCGCCGATGACAAGAACGCAAGGCAGGCGGCGCGCGAGGCATTCGAGGCTGCAATCGCGCTGGACCCGGGTTTTGCCATGGCCCGAGCCTGGCGCGCGCGCGAATTGGCCGAGCTTTTCGATGAAAGCGGCAATGCGACACCGGCCCAGTCGCAGCCGCTTCTGCGGGAGGCGGCCGACGAGGCCGGCCGGGCCTTGGCGATCGCCCCCGACCTCGGCATCGCCCACTTGGCGCGTGCTGATATTGCCAAGGCTCAGCAGAATTTTCTCGAAGCCGAACGGGAAATATGGCTGGCGCGGGAATATGCGCCGAACGACATTCAGGTGCTGCTCGACGACGTCTACCTGCAAGTCGAATTCCGCCATCCCGGGGCGGCGCTCAAGGTGGCCGAATTGGGTGTCAGCCTTGACCCGCTGGCGCCTTCGGCCTATACGGCGCTGGCATACGCGCAGCAGGCAGTGCGCGATTACGACGGCGCGCTGGCTTCGCTGCGCCATGCGCGCCTACTGGACGCGAATTCAGCTGCTACCACCATGATCGGGGCGATCATTGCGTTTGAACGCAGTGATAATCGAACCGCCGCGCAAGACTGCGCACGCGGCCGTAACGGGTGGATGGGCGAACTCTGCCTGGCCGTGGCCGAATACCGGCTTGGGCATACGAGCCAGGCTACGGTCCATTTTGCCGCATTGCGCAACGCGCTGGGCGATAACGGGGCCTTTCAATACGCGGAAGTCTATGCGCAATGGAGCCAGCCGGCCGAAGCACTTAAATGGCTGGACGTGGCTTACCGCACGCATGACGCAGGCCTCGCCATGCTGAAAACCGATACATTCCTGAAGCCGATCCGCCAGACGCCCCAGTTCGCAGCGATTGAAAGGGAGCTGCGGTTTCCGCCGTAAAGCGCTGACGGTTGCCGACGGGCTAGGCGGGGGAGTTGGTGCCAGTGACGCTGTCCGCGTGTGGCGACACGGCCAAGAGCATCGGCCAGTTGATGGTCCGCGCCTGACGGGCTGGCGGGACGTGGAGCAATCTGACCGGTAATCGAACACGCCAAAGGGAGAGGCCGGTCAAGGCCCGAAGGCAGCGCATTGGGCCACCGCCGGCACTCTGGCGCTTGTTGGCGGGCAGCTTACGAGGCTCTCCTGCCATCACCTCCGCAGTGCCGCTTTCTGCCAGAGAATGTTGGAACCCGGTTGCTACCGCTGCTCCAATTACAAACACGGACTCTCGGTAAGAACGAGGAGCCCGGCGCCAAGGTCCCGTTCACGCCATCCTGGTTTCCACCTCATCCGGCGTCATGCGCACCAGCGCCTCGTAATCCTCGACCAACGCCTCGGTCAGCCGGCCGGGCGTGAAATGCTGCTCGCCGATGATGCGGATGGGAGTGACCTCGGCCGCCGTGCCGGCCAGGAACACCTCCTGCGCGCGGTCCAGCTCCCCGGGCAGGATGGTGCGCTCGACCACGGGGATCTGACGCCGGCGCGCCAGCGCCATCACGGTGCGGCGGGTGATGCCGTCCAGAAAGCCGACGGGCGTGGGGGTGTGCAGCGCGCCGTCGATGGCCAGGAACACATTGGCCCCCGTCGCCTCGGCCAGGTTGCCCCGCCAGTCCAGCATCATGGCATCGGCAAAGCCGCGTGCCTCGGCGCGGTGCTTGGAGAGGGTGCCAACCATGTAATTGCCCGTGGCCTTGCTGGCGGTGGGCGCGGTCACGGGGTCGGGGCGGCGCCACTCGGCCCATTCGACCGCGATACCGGCCATGCGGTTTTCGAAATAGGCCGGCCACACCCAGGTGGCGATCATCAGGTGGATTTTCGTGTGCTGGGCGGCCACCGAAAGCTGCTCGGAGCCGCGCCAGGCCAGCGGGCGCAAATAGCCATCGCTCAGGCCGTTGGCGGCCAGCGTCTGGCGGCAGGCCTCGTCGATCTCATCGGCGGTGTAGGGGATTTCGAAGCCGAGGATGCGCGCCGAGGCGATCAGGCGGTCGGTATGCATGCGCAGGCGGAAGATGTTGCCCGCGTAGGCGCGCTCGCCCTCAAACACGCCGCTGCCGTAATGCAGGCCATGGGTGAGGACATGCAGCTTCGCCTCGCGCCAGGGGATGAGCGCGCCATCCATCCAGATGAAACCGTCGCGGTCGTCGAAGGGGATCAGGGCCATGGCGGCGCGCCTCTCTAGATTGCGGCGAAAGAATATTACGCGGCTGAGTTAGCCGCAATCCGGCCAAGATGGTAAGGCACATCCCTCTGTCATCTTGCGAGGGGAGCCATGCCCGATAGCGCACCGGGAACCAGCGTGCTGTTCCTGCGGGAAGCGCAGATCCGGCAGGCGCAGGATCTGTTCTTCCTGGCCGCGCGCGATCTGGCCGCCTGCGTGGATCCGGTGCTGGCCGCACATGGGCTGGGGCGGGCGCATCACCGCGCGCTGCATTTCATCGGGCGCTCGCCCGGGTTGAGCGTGAGCGATCTGCTCGGGGCTCTGGGGATCACCAAGCAGAGCCTGGCGCGCGTGCTGGCGCCGCTGATCGATCAGTCACTGGTGCACCAGGTGCCCGGCCGCGCCGACCGGCGCCAGCGCCTGTTGAGCCTGACCGAGGCGGGCGTGGCCCTGGAGCGCGCGCTGTTCGACTGCCAGCGCGAGCGCCTGACCATGGCCTATCGCGAAGCCGGCGCCGCAGCGGTCGAGGGGTTTCGCCAGGTCATGCGCGGCGTGATGGGACCGGGCGGCCGGGCCGCGCTGGATGGGCCGCCGCCGGTGCCGCGTGTCATGGGACGGCCATGAGCGAGGAGGCCGCGCACATCCTGGTTGTCGATGACGATGCGCGGCTGCGCAACTTGCTGAGCCGCTATCTGGCCGAAAACGGCTTTCGCGTCAGCATCGCGGCCCATGCGGCCGAGGCACGCGACAAGCTGCGCTTCCTGCAGCCCGATGCCCTTGTGCTCGATGTCATGATGCCGGGCGAAACGGGGCTCGATCTGACCGGGGCGCTGCGCGTGCTCAGCCCCAGCCTGCCGATCCTGCTGCTGACCGCGCGCGGGGCGCCGGAGGATCGTATCGCCGGGTTTGAATCCGGCGCAGATGATTATCTGGGCAAACCGTTCGAGCCGCGGGAGCTGGTGCTGCGCCTGCGCGCGATGCTGCGGCGTACGCCCACGGCGCCGTTCGCGGATGCCCCCTCCGGACCGGTGCGGATCGGCCCGCTGGAATTCGATACCGCGCGCGCCGAATTGCGGGGGCCGGCAGGGGTTATTCATCTGACCGGCAGCGAAGCCGCCTTGCTGGGCGCGCTTGCCGCCAAGCCGGGACAGGTTTTTTCACGCGAGGATATTGCGGCGACGCTGGGCATGGATGAGGCGAGCGAACGCGCCATTGACGTGCAGGTCACGCGCCTGCGCCGCAAGATTGAGGCCGATCCCCGCGAGCCGCGCTTTCTGCACACGGTGCGCGGACGCGGCTATGTACTGAAACCCGGGCAATGACGCGCTTTGCCACAGCGTGGGAGAAGCCCGCGCGCAAAGTCCTGCCGCGATCGCTGCTGGGGCGTTCGCTGCTGATCATATTGGTGCCGCTGGTGGTCGTGCAGGCGGTGGCGCTGATGCTGTTTTACGGCAGCCATCTGGATCTGATTTCTCGCCGGCTGGCGGGAGCGGTGGCGGGCGAGATTGCGCAGACGGCCACGCTGCTGGATGGCACGGAGGAGGCGGAAGACAGGGCCTGGCTGCTGGGCAATGCGGTGCGCGATTTCGATCTGCGCATGAAATTCGACATGGGGCGGCATATCGCCCAGGTGCGGCATGTCAATGTGCTCGGACCGATGGATGACGATCTGGCCATCGCCCTGCGGGAGCGTGTCGGACGCCCGTTCACCATGGATTGGCGTGGCGATCCAAATTTCGTGCTGATCGATGTGCAGATGCAGGCCGGCGTGCTGCATGTCGAGGCGCCGCGCAAGCGCCTGTACACCAGCATGATCTACCTGTTCGTGGTGTGGGTCATCGGCAGCTCGGTGCTGCTGTTTTGTATCGCCGCGCTGTTCATGCGCAACCAGGTGCGCGCGATACGGCGCCTTGCGGTCGCGGCCGAGGCTTTCGGATTGGGGCGTGATAGCGGAGCGATCCGGCCGGAAGGGGCGGTCGAGGTGCGCCAGGCGGCAACCGCGTTCAACCGCATGCAGGAGCGTATTAGGCGTTTTCTGGCGCAGCGCACGGAAATGCTGGCAGGCGTCAGTCACGATCTGCGCACGCCGCTGACACGGCTTCGCCTGGCCCTGGCGATGCTGCCGAGTACCGGACCGTATGCCGCCGATGCCGCGGAGATGACCGCGGATGTGCAGGAAATGGAACGCATGATCGGCGGGTATCTGGCATTTGCGCGCGGCGAGCAGGCCGAGCAGGCGCAACAGATCGACCTGGCTTCGGTGCTGGAGGAGATTGCTGCGGGTGCCCGCCGGGCGGGCGCGCGCATCGATGTGGCGGCACCGCTTGGGCTGACCGTGCATTTGCGGCCGGATGCGGCAAGGCGGGCGATTACGAATCTCGTAGATAATGCGCGCAGACATGCGATGCGGGTGGCGTTGGGCGCGGTGCAGGGGGAGCGGGCGGTGCAGGTGATGGTGGATGACGACGGGCCGGGGATTCCACCGGATCGTCGGGAAAGCGTGTTCCGTCCCTTTGAAAGCGGCAGCGCGGGCGGTACCGGTTTGGGCCTGACGATTGCGCGTGACATCGTGCGCGCGCATGGCGGCGATATTGTGCTTGAGGACTCGCCCCTGGGCGGATTGCGCGCCCGGATACGACTGCCAGTTTGAAAAATTTCTTTGGTTCTTTCTTTCAAGAAAGAACTGCTTGCTTCCTGCGAGGTTTATCATGAAACATACTTTTTTCGCGTCTTTGCTGGTGTTCTCCTGCGCTGCGCACGCGCGCGACACGAGCGCGCCAGCCACGGCCGTCGCTGGCGCCACCGATACGTATTTTGGCGTGACGGTCAACGATCCATACCACTGGCTGGAAAACACCGACGATCCGGCCGTGCATGCCTGGAGCGTGGCACAAGATGCACGCACCCGCGCTTGGTTCGACCATGTTCCGCTGCGAAAGACGATTCACGACCGCATCGTCAAGATGGTGGCGGCGACATCGCCGTCATATCACGATCTGACGCCGGTGGCCGGCAAGCTGTTCGCCACGGTCGTGCAGCCGCCGCGTCAGCAGCCGTTTATCGGCATCATGGGGCTGGATGCCGATCCGGCGCATGTGCGGTCTGTCGTCGATCCGAACGCAATCGATCCGGCGGGCACGACGGCGATCGACTGGTGGGTGCCTTCGCCGGACGGCACGAAGATCGCCGTGTCTCTTTCGCAGAACGGGAGCGAGGACGGCACGCTGCATGTCTTCGACACGGCGAACGGACACGAGACCGGCGATATCATCCCGCGCGTGCAATACCCCACAGGCGGCGGCAGCGTGGCCTGGCGCGCCGATGGCGCAGGTTTTTATTACACGCGCTATCCCGGCGAGGAACGGGCGGCGGCCGACCGTCATTTCTTCCAGCAGGTCTATTTTCATAAGCTGGGTATGGCGCCTTCATCCGATGAGTATGTGCTGGGCCGCGATTTTCCCAAGCTGGCGGAAGTGGTTTTGTCGTCCAGGCAGAACGCGCGCTACGTTCTGGTGACCGTGGCCAACGGCGATGGCGGGGAATACGAGCATTTCGTCATCCCTCCGCAGGGCGCGCCACGGCAGGTCACACACTTTGCCGATCAGGTGGTGGGAGCCACAATCGGGCCGGACGACCGGCTGTATCTGACGAGCCGTCAGGGCGCACCGCGCGGCAAATTGTTGCGTGTGGATGCGGCCGATCCGGTGCTGGCGCGCGCGGCCACACTGGTGCCGCAAGGCGATGCGGTGATACGCACCGGCGGCGAATTCGCGGGCGAGCCTGTCGTCATCACGGCCGATGCCGTCTATATCCGCGAACTGGTCGGTGGCCCGTCACGCCTGGCGACCTATACGCTGGACGGCAAGCCGTTGGCAGACGTGCCGGTGCCGCCGGTTGCCGCCGTAGACGAGGTTGTGGCTCTGCCAGATCATACGCTGCTGTATCAGGTCGCGACCTATCTGCGGCCGCCGTATTTTTCGCGTTACGACGAACACGGCAGGACCGCCACGCCTACCAAGCTGATGGAGACAAGTCCAATCCGTTTCGACGATGCGGCTGTCACGCGCGTTTTTGCCGGTTCGAAGGATGGCACGCGCGTGCCGGTCAACATCGTTGCGCCGAAAGCCATGGCCAGAAATGGCGCCAATCCGACGCTGCTTTATGGCTACGGCGGTTACAATATCAGCGAGGAGCCGGCCTTCCTGGGGCGAACCGGCCGCATCTGGCTTGATGGCCACGGAATCTATGCGCTGGCCAATATCCGCGGCGGAGGGGAGTACGGCGCCGAGTGGCACGCGCAAGGCGCTTTAACGCACAAGCAGAACGTGTTCGACGATTTCACCGCGGCGGCGCAGTTGCTGATTGCGGCCAACTACACCTCACCCGCCCATCTGGCGCTGATGGGCGGCAGCAATGGCGGCCTGCTGATGGGCGCCATGATCACGCAGCACCCCGAGCTGGCGCATGCGGTCGTTTCCACCGTGGGCATTTACGATATGCTGCGCGTGGAGCGCGATCCGAACGGCGCGTTCAACACGACAGAGTTTGGCAGCGTGCGTGACCCCGACCAGTTCCGCGCGCTGTATGCCTATTCACCCTATCACCATGTGGTGGATGGCACGAAGTATCCGGCGGTGTTCATGGCGACCGGCGAGCATGACGGACGCGTAAATCCCGCCCATTCGCGTAAGATGATCGCGCGGCTGCAGGCGGCGACCGTGTCCGGCTTGCCTGTGCTGCTGAGCATCAATGCGCATGCAGGGCACGGGATCGGCAGCGCGCTGAGCATCCGGATCGATCAGCAAACCGATGTGATGGCGTTCTTGTTCGATGAACTTGGAATGAGTTTTTAAAAGAACTGGGGAGCAGTGCCTGCCCCCGAGACCCCCCGTCGTCATTTTGCAGGCACTGCTTCCCCAATTTCCCTCACGATTACTTCCAGCTCCATCGCGCGATGGGCGGCCGTGTGGCACGACAAAAACCGCGCGCGGGCCGCCGCGCCGATCGATGACGCATCCGGTGCGTCCAGGCATGCGAGCACGTCCGCAGCCGTGCGCGCGAGAATGATTTCGCGGCCTTCCGCCAGCACATCGTTGATGCCGTCCCATACGTCCGAGATGATCGGCGTGGCGCAGGCTGCCGCCTCGAACAACCGCACGCTGGGGCTGTAGCCGGCGGCGAACATGTCCGCTCTTGTGACGTTGAGCGTCCATAATTGTGAGGCGTAGAAGAGGCGATGCTCGGCGGGCGGCAGGTGCTCGATGCGCTCGACATTGGCGGGCCAATCGATGCCGGCAGGGTATTGCGGACCGGCGACGACGAAGCAGCGATGCGGCGCGCGGCGCGCGGGTTCTAGCAGCAGTTTCTCCAGCGTGGGCTGGCGATCGTCACTGTAGGTGCCGAGATAGCCGAGGTCCCAGCGTTTGGCTTGCGCCGGCTCGGGATAATAGAGCACCGGATCGGCCGCGCAATAGAGCGCGCGGGCGCATGGCGATCGGTAGCGATCTTCCAACAGCTTCAAGGTCGGGCCGCCGGTAAAGGACAAATAGAGATCGTATTGAGCGATGGCTTGCGCATCGAGATAGGCACAGTTGCCGTCCCGCAAATTGGCCAGCGTGACCGGCGTGTCGATGTCATAGAAAGCGAGAAGTTTCGCCCATGGCCGGACCAGGCGCGCAACCGCAATGCCGTCCGGCACGTAGGAGCCGATGATGGTCAGATCCGCCGCTTCGATGTCGGCACGCCAGCGCGCGAGATCGGCCGCGACGTCATAGAGCGCGAAGCGGCAGAAATCGGGATTGGGCAGATCGCGATTCTGCGCGTACCATGGGCGATCGGCCTCAAGAAACAGGATATCGTGGCCACGCGCCGACATCGCGCGGAGCAAGGCGCGCCACGTGGTGGCGTGCCCGTTGCCCCAGGAGGAGCTGAGGCTGAGGCCGAGCACGGTGATGCGCAGGCTCAAGCGACCATCGCATCCGTCAAAATGGCGTGCACCTGCGCGGCGCGGCGCGCGTATGTGTGCTCGGCGATGCAGCGCGCCCGTGCGGCGGCGCCGATCTCCCGTGCGCGCGCCGAGGTCAATGTGCGCAAATGTTCAATGACGTCCGTACCGTCCCGCGCGACCAGCACTTCGCGATCCGGCGTGAGGAAATGTTCGATGCCCTCCCAGGCATCCGTGATCAGGCAAGCCGCGGCACCCGCCACTTCGAACAGGCGCGTGGCTGGCGAAAACCCGATTTCGGCCATGCTGTCGCGCGCCACATTCAGTATGGCGCGCGGCGAGCTGTTGAACCGGTTGTGCAGCGCCGTGGGCACGTGGCCGAGGCAGGCCACGTTTGCCGGCATGGATTTGCCTTCCCAGCCGGAGCCACCGAGGATAAAGCTTCTGGCCGACAGCGCAGCCGCGGGACCCAGAAAGAATTGCTCCACGCGGCCTTCTCGGTCGGGCAGGCGATTGGCCAGGAATGCCAGATCGGCCGCATAGGCAGGATCGGCAGGCTCTGCAAAATGCGTGAGCGGATCGAGCGCGTTGTAGATCGGCACGCATTCCCGCGCGCCGAGTTCGCGGTAGGCGGCGATAACGGGCGGTCCGCCGCCATAAGTCAGCACGTAATCCAGATCGGCCAAATGGCGACGCAGCGTGCATGCAGGATCGGCGCGGGAGGCGGCGATCGTGGCCGGCGCGTCGACATCCCAGAAGATGCGCAAGGCGCCCGGCCGTGCCGCGGCCATGGTCGCATCCAGCAATTCGTCGTCGAACACACCGACGCCGCTGGCCTTGATAACAACGTCGGCGTGCGCGGCTTGCGATGCCGCGTCGTGCATGGCCGAAAGCGTGGCGGGATAGACGGTCACGCGCGCCCAGTCCGGCGGATCGATGTCACGGTGCGCCTGGCGGTCGAAGGCGTCGGGTTCATAGAAAACGATGTCGTGACCGTGCGCGGCGAGCGCCTGCAGCAGGCCGCGATAGTAGGTGGCCGCGCCGTTCCAATATGCCGATAGCAGGCTGGAGCCGTAAAAGGCGATGCGCATCAGGCCGCACCCGCGCGCGCGGACATGCTGTCGAGTATGTCCAGCAATTCGCGCGCGCGAATGGCGCAGCTGTGCCGGGCGCGGATGCGCGCCAGGCCCGATGCTGCCAGCGCCGCACGCCGCGGCGGATCGTGCGCCAGTGTTGCCATGTGCGCCTGCATCTCCTCGCCGTTGCGCGCAACGAGGTAGTCCTCGCCAGGCTTGAACAGGTGTTCGGCGTCGTCCCACGGCGCGCAGATCAGCGGAATGCCGCAGGCCAGCGCCTCAAAAACGCGGATCGTGGGAATACCAGGCAGCATCGTGGTGTAGTGGCGGCGCGGCACGTGCACGGTCATGGCGTGGCGCGCGAAAACCGCTGGCACGCGCGTGTTGGCGATCCATCCGTGATAGCGCGCGCCGTGTTCAGCCAGCATGGCCAGCGCTTCGGCGGGATAGCGCACGCCGTGAATGTCGAGTGCCACACCCGCGCGCGCAGCGGGGCGTAACAGGTATTCGCCCAGTTCGGCGGTGCGCTCGCCATCGCCCCAATTGCCGATCCAGACCGAGCCTTCGCGCGCGCTTTCGTGTGCCGGCGGGTGGAACAGCGTCGTGTCGGCCGCTTCGTGCCAGACGAAGACGCGCCCGCCCCAGCCCCAGCGCGTGTACACCTCGGCCAGCGCGGCGCCAAAGGCGAGCACCGCGTCATAACCTGAGAGATCGAAGGCGCGGATGGCCTGCGGGTCACTGACCGCACGGTGATGCGTGTCGTGAAACAGCAGCGTGAAGCGCCCGCCGGCGCGCCGCAGGCGGCCGAGTGCGGCCACGATCGTGGGATCGGTCCATTCGTGCACGATGACGACATCCGCATCATCGACCGCCGCCCGCGCGCCATTGGCATCGGCATAATCCTGCGCGCGCAAATCGGGATACGCGGCGGCAAGTTCTTCGCATGCGGCTTGGCCATGCTCGGCAAGCAGGTTGGCGCGGCTCCAGCCTGATTGCGGCTCGAAGGCGCGCACATCGTGTCCCGCCGCGGCAAGCGCGCGCAGCACGCCGCGCTGGAAATGCGCGTTGCCGTGATTCCAGCAGGATTGCAGCGAATGCGTGAAATAGACGAAGCGCATGGTGCTCAGGCGGCCTGCAGGGCGACCGCGCGGTGGATGGCCATCGTCGCTTCCACCATGGCGCGTGCCGTGTAGCGGCGGGAGCGCGCCCGCGCGCGGCCGCCCAGTGCCGCCGCCTGAGAAGGTGAGGCGAGCAAAGCACGCAGCGCGTCTGTCCATGCATGCGCGTCATGCGGATCGACGAATACCGCGGCGCCTTCCCACAATTCGCGGAAGCTCGAAATATCGGACAAAACCAGCGCGGCACCTGTCTGCGCCGCTTCCAGCACGGCAAGCCCGAAGGGTTCGTAGACCGAGGGCGCGGCAAAGACAGCGGCAGCCGCCATTTCCGCGCGCAACTCGGCCTGGGGCAGATTGCCAAGAAGGTTCAAGCCGACAGCACGAAATTGCGCGCCACCCGGCCCCTGGGACGGACCCGCCGCATCGATGGGCGCATCCAGCATGAGTGCGGCGCGATCGAGCACGGCAAAATTCTTGCCGCCATCCCATAGCCGCCCGGCCGCCAGCACGCGCCGCCGCCGCGCGGCCGGTGCCTGCGCCGATGCGGCCAGGCCGTTATGGACAATGTCAATCGCGCGGCCCGCCGCGTAAATGCCGCCCAACGCCTCGGATGCCGCGCGGCTGGGTGCAATCACCGCGGCCGCGCGCCCAAGGCCCTGCTGCATCAGGGCCATGCGCCAGCGAAATTCGGCAGGCGGAGAGGCATCGCCATGCACGGCTTGCCACCAGCCGCCGACGCAGGAATGGGCCACCGCCACCGCCGGCACCGGCCAATCGAACGCGGCCAAGGCGGGAGTGTGCAAATGCACCGTACGCGCCTGGACCTGATCGGCCATGCGCCCCAAGATTGCGGCGGCGTGGCCCATCGCTTTTGGACTCGATGCCGTCCAGTCCAACGGCAATCCGGTGTGGACCAGCGTGCAGCCGGCTATCTCATCCGCTTCCGCGCGTTGACGCGCGCTCGGTGCGGGCCCCATAGTGGCCAGCGTACAATGCCCGCCGCCCGCACCTATTCCAGCGGCAATGGCCAGGCTGTAGCGCCACACGCCGCCGACCGCATCGCTGGTCAGAAGAACGCGCGGGGCGGCACCTATCGTGCCATGCACGCCGCCTCCAGTTCCGCAAGCGCGTGCGGGGCGCCATCCTGAATGTCGCTGAAACGGTCGAATTGAGCGAGGTAGTGCGCATGCGCGCGCTCCCATGCGTGCTCGTCCGGCGCGCCCCAACGCGTATGGTATTCGGGGCTGCTGGGATAGGGAAACATCGGCACGGGGTCGTTCGCCCACACGCCTTGCGCTTGCAGATGTTCGCGCCATGCGGCGATTTCATTGGCATCGTCGCCTGCACCGGCAATCAGATTGGCTTGCACGAACGGCACGTGCCGGCGCGCCAACACCAGGCATTCGGTCAACTCGTCCGTGGTCATGCGGCAATTTTTGTCGAGCGCCGCGCGGCCGGCGACGCTGAGGCTCTCCACGCCCGCTTCGATGGATACGCAGCCGGCGCGGCCCAGTTGTTCGATCAGCGCCGGCTTCCATAGATCGAGCCGCGTCTGTATGCCGAACTTGAAATCGCGCGCGCACAACGCTTCCAGCAGAGCCGGCTGCGGCAGGAAGATTTCGTCAATGAAATAGAGGTAGCGCACGCCCTGCCTGCCTAGCGCGTCGATCTCCTCCAGCAGCGGCGCCAGATTGCGCCGGCGGTAGCGGTCGCGAAAATCGATCTTGGCGCAAAAGCTGCACGAATACGGACAGCCGCGCGAGGCTTCGACTTCGGCACCCGGACCGCGCGGCTCCGCGTCGAAACGGTGATGGTGATGGTGATGGCGTGCGATCCACGCATCGGGCCAATGCAGCGCGGGCATGTCCGTAAAGCGCGTGGCTTGCACGGTCGCATCGCTATCGTGCGTGGCGGCACCTAGCACGTCCGTGCGGGGCCAGGCGTTGGCGAGCGCTGCCACCGCCTCCTCACACTCGCCGCGGATGACGATATCCGCGCCGAGCTTGCGCAGCGCGGCACCAGGCGTTGCCGAGCCATGCGGCCCAACCGCCACCACGCGCCCGCCGCGTCCGGCCAGCGCCCGGATTATTTCGCGCGGCACACGCAATTCGGGCGGCGCGCAACGCCAGAACAAATAGGTGGGCGCGGTGGTGACCACCGTCATGCACGGCGCGAATGCCGCGACGGCATCGGCGATTTGCGCCGCGTCCATCGCATCTAAGTGCCCGTCCAGCATGAGCACTTCGTGGCCGTCGCGTTCCAGAAGCACGCGGCAGCAGCCGAGTTCGATGGGAAGGTGGGGGGCGGTGCAGCCGAAATAGATACTGTTTTCGAAA
>CAXUNZ010000043.1:9902-18189 GCA_964252525.1 uncultured Acetobacteraceae bacterium | reverse complement strand
TAACGGGACGGAGGCGGGGCGGGAGCGCAACAGGCGGGTGGAGGTGTATATTAAGCCATAACCGGACCATTCTTTTTAGAAGGGTATTCCTTCCCTGTTGCAGCCTATCGATTAAAGAACGACTTCAGCACCGCGCCCGCCACCCCAAGCTCCGTTGCGTTTTCGATCGCCTGTCCGCCTCCATCGCCATCGCCACTCAGATAGGGCGCCAGCGCGTGCGCCAGATTGGGCAACGTCATCGTCTGCAGCCAGATCTTCCCCGGCCCGGTCAGCTCGGCAAGAAACAGCCCGTCGCCGCCGAACAGCGCGTTGCGTATGCCGCGCATTGCGGTGATGTTGAAACGCACGCTCTCCTCGAACATGCCGACATGGCCGGGGTGAACGCGCAGCGTCTCGCCCGGCGCCAGGTCGCGCGCGATGATTTCGCCGCCCAGCTCGACCCAGGCGCGGCACGCGCCCGACAGGCGTTGCATCAGAAATCCGTTGCCGCCAAAAATTCCCGCGCCAAGCGATTGCTGAAAGCCCGTTGTCACCGAAATACTGTCGGTCGCGCAAAGAAAGCCGTGCTTGTGCACCATGTAGCCGCGGCCGGGCACGATCTGCACTTCATGGATGTGGCCGGGAATTTTGGCCGCAAATCCCACGACGCCTTCCTGGTAGGGCGCGGTGTATTCGGTCATGAACAGGCCGCCGCCCGACATCGCCCGGCCGATCGCGCCGAGAAAGCCTGTGGTGCCTGCGGTGGCATGTGTGGTGTTGAGCTCGATCCCCGCCGTCATCCAGGAGAGCTGGCCAGTCTCGGCAATGATGCGCTCGCCGGGGCTGATCAGCAGCTCCAATACAGGGAGGGTCGAGCCGATGATCTGTACCTGCATGGAACGGGTTCCTAAGCCGAAGAAAGTTCTTCTTTTTTGAAAAAAAGAAGCAAAAAACTTTTATCTGTTTGGTGCTCGCGTCGGTCGGCGCGTACGTCAAGACTTCAAAAGTCTTTTGCTTCTTTTCTTCAGAAGAGAAGGTTTTTCCCTCAATTGCTCGCCGCGCCCAATATGCCGCCATCTTCCCGTTGCAGGATCAGCGCCACGCGTTCGCCGGCTGGCGCCGCGACCTTCAATTGCAGCGGCGCGCCATGCCAAGCGCCAAGCGCGCGCAGGCTGCGCACCACGTGCGTCTCATCCAGCCGCACCCCGCCATTTTCGCCGCCGCGAATTTGCGTGCTGTGGGCGGAATCGAAGCCGACCAGGAGCAGCGTGGCCTCGCCCGAGCCCGCGCCGATGGTGGCCTCCAGATTGCCCTGCGACGCGTTCACGCTTATGGCGGGGCCGGCCGCTTGCGCCTGTCGTGCGTGCGCCACCGCGGCGAGCAGCCCCTTGCGGTCGGAACCCACCACCGAGGCCTGTCCATCGACGACAAGCTGCGGGGTGAAGACTTCGCTTCCCAGCGCATGCGCATAGGTGCGCTGGCGGGAAGTGGCCTCGGCCAAGGAAAACGGGTCCGTCCAACCTACTCCGTTCCAGTAGGTGACGTGAAAGCTCAGCGCGAGAATGTCGGCCGAGCCGGCTTGCACTCTGCCCAGCAGGGCATCGGCCGGCGGGCAGGACGAGCAGCCCTGGGAGGTGAAGAGTTCGAGCACCACCGGCCTGGCTCTAGCCGGAAGCGCCAGGGCGGCAAGGAGCAGGACTGGCAGGGCATGGCGGCGCTTCGGCATTCTTTGACTCCCGCGCCGCTAGGTGGAGAAGGGAACGGCGCGATCCGCCACGGCGCTGACCTCCAGTATAGCCGTCTTGAAGCCTGTCGTCGCCTCCGTTGCGCGGGCCAGCATGACGGGATCGGATGATCCCTGGCTATCCCGGCGCGGCGTGTAAGGCGCCTCAAGCCTCGCGGCCTCCTCACCGGTCAACTTGATCGAAAGCGCCGCGACCGCCTCGTCTATGTGCGCTCCCTTGAGCGAGCCCACGATGGGAGCGGCGACGACAGGGTGGCGCCGCAGCCAGGCTATCGCGATCTGTGCGCGGCTGACGCCCCTGACCGCCGCGATTGCGCCGAGCGCATCGATGATCTGCCGGTCGCTCTCTGCATTTGCCTGGTCGGCGGCGGCGTAGGCGCGCTCGGACTCCGTGCGGGCTGTGGCTGTGCCCCAATCCCGCGCCAGGCGGCCGCGTGCGAGCGGACTATAGACGATCGTCTGCACGCCTTGATCGGCGCAGAGCGGCAACATCTCGCGCTCCTCCTCGCGCGCCACAAGGTTGTAATTGTCCTGAAACGACACGAAACGTGCCCATCCGTTTGCCTTCTGCAGATGCAACGCCTTGCTGAACTCCCAGGCCATCATCGAGGACGCGCCGAGGTAGCGCACCTTGCCTGCTTTCACGAGATCGTGGAGCGCTTCCAACGTTTCTTCCCATGGCGTGGTCTGATCGCGCCGATGGATCTGGCAGAGGTCTATGTAGTCGGTGCCGAGCCGCCGTAAGCAGTGATCGATCTCGGTCATGATCGCCTTGCGGGACAAGCCGATGGCATTGGGACCGTTGCGCGTGGGAGCCGACAGCTTGGTGGCGATGACCACCGCATCCCTGTTGGCGAAATCTCCAAGCGCCCTGCCTAAAATTTCCTCGCTGTGTCCATTGGAATAGAGATTGGCTGTGTCGAAGAAGTTGATTCCCAACTCCAGCGCGTGGCGAATAAGCGCGCGGCTGGCTTCTTCGTCGATCGACCAGTCAGGATAAGCGCGCGATGCACCGCCAAAACCCATGCAGCCAATGCAGATCGGCGAGACGTCCAGTCCCGACCGGCCAAGTTTGATGTAGTGCATGAGCAAGTTTCCCGTTAAGCAAAAGGACAGTTCTCCGTTTACACGGGTTACCGGAGACATCTCCGTTTAGCAAGGCTCAAAATGACAGATGTGGCAGAGGCCCGGCGAGCCGACGCGCGGGCGAATCGGGCTCGCATCCTGGCAGTGGCGCGCCAGGCGATTGCGGCCGATCCCGCGGCGTCGCTTAACGCTGTCGCCAAGGCCGCCGGCGTCGGCGCAGGCACGCTCTACCGTCATTTTCCAAGTCGCGAGGCGTTGCTGGTGGCCGTCTTCCGCCACGAGATCGACGTGCTGGTGGCCGATGCGCCCGCATTGCTTCTCCGCCATTCGCCGCTGCGGGCGTTTCGCCTATGGTGCGATCGCTTCGTTGCCTTCGGCGCGGTCAAGCACGGCATCGCCGCCACGCTCGGCGCGGCGATGGCGGAGTCGGATTTCGAGGAACTGCATCAATCGTTGATCGGCGCACTTCGTCAGTTGATGGCGGCGAGCCAGGGCGCGGGCGGCATCCGCCCCGACAGCGACCCCGAAGACGTGCTGACGCTCTTGGGATTGCTGTTGCAGCTATCGCCGCAAGCGCACGCGCGATCGCAATCGGCGCGAATACTGGACCTGATCTTCCGCGGCTTGCACGCCGGCGGCGAACACGCCGTTGCGCCAAGTTGAAAGTTCTGCGCGAGAATGTCGGCCGAATGGGCTTGCACTTTGCCGAGCAGGGCATCGGCCGGCCCAGAACGAGCATCCCTGCGGGGTGAAGCGTTCGAGCACCAGGGGCCTGGCCATGGCTGACAGCGCCGGCAAGGAGCAGGACCGGCAGGGCAGGCTACCTATCCGCAGTCTTCAACTCCCGCGCCGCCAGATAAAGCAGTGGGCCAAAGGATCCGGCCACCACTGTCATGCCTATGAACGGCCACGCGGGCAGTCCATGCGCGGGCGCATCGCGGGACATCCACCAGCAGGCCATGATTGCGAGGATCACAAGGTCGGCAAAGACCTGCGCCTCGCCCCAACTGAGGAAATGCGGCCTGATGATGCCGAAATAGCCGACATCGGCGAGCGCCACGCCGCTCAGCGCGCCGAAGCCCAAGATAACGCAAAGCAGCAAGATCAGACGAGTGGACATCGGACACCTCCTGTTAGAACGGGCGCAGGATCGTGCCTGGTCCGCCTGTCCGCAATTACCTGCAAGGTCATTGCCCGGCCTTTGCGCATGCGGGACCATGCGTAGCGGCGAAAGGGGTGGCGCATCGTGTCTGAAGCGGTCGTGACGCGGCAAGGTGGAGGTCAGGGTGCATTCCCAAATCTGCTCCGCGGCTGGCGTCAACGGCGCCGCTTGTCCCAGCTCGACCTGGCGCTGGCATCCGGCGTCTCTCAACGCCACGTCAGCTTTCTCGAATCCGGCCGCGCCGGTCCCAGCCGGAGCATGATCCTGCAACTGAGCGAAAGCCTTGGCGTGCCGCTGCGTGAACGCAACGATTGGCTGATCGCAGCGGGCTTTGCGCCGATGTTCAAGGCGCGCGCGCTGGAAGATCCGCACATGTTCGGCGTGCTCGGCGCCATACGCATGATGCTGGAAAACCATTTGCCCTTTCCGGCGGTGGCGATAGATCGTGCCTGGACGATACGTTTATCCAACGCTGCCTTCGATCTATTGGCCGAACGGCTTGGCGAAGATATCTGGGTGCGCATCGGCGGTCCGCCGCGCAACCTGATGCGTTTGTTTTTTCATCCAAACGGTATCAGGCCGCTCGTCGCCAACTGGCCGGAGATTGCGCCGCTGCTGTGGCAGCGCGCTCAGCGCGAGGCCGACGCATTGGCCGGCCAGGACATGCAGGCGCTTCTGGCCGAACTCAGGCCTTGGCAGGACTCTCATACGCTGACCTCGTCATCCGGCGAACCGCTGCTGCCCGTCATTCCCTTCGAAATCGGCGAGCCCCATGCGCGCCTGTCGCTTTTTACCGTCATTGCTACCTTTGGAACAGCGCAGGACATCACGGCGGATGAATTGCGCATCGAAAGCTTTTTTCCCGCGAATGCGGCGACGGAGCAGTTGTTTCGTGCAAGCGTCAGCACTCTTGGCATACCAAAAAGCATGAAAGATTGACCCTCAAAAAGGCTGAGGGGGATGGCACATCCCCTCAGCCTTCTGCCGGCTGCGTGCCGATCTCAATGCGGATCGACATAAGCGCGGCCCCAGCCGACCGCGTGCAATTGGATCAGCGGAATCTTGCCCACCGAAAGCGTGCTGTTCTTCAATTTCAGCGGCACGGTCAGCGTGTCGCCGTGACCCGCCGGCGCCATCAGTCCCATGACCATCTTGACCGTCTCCGCCATGCCCACGGGCATGGTGCCACCCGCCGCCAGCGCATCGACCGCCTGTGCCCAGCCGCTGACCGTGGCGGTACCGGTACCCGCCGGCTGCAGGTTTTCATCCAAGCCAAGGCGGGCGGAGGCGCGCAGGTCGGCCGGGCCCCATTCCAGGCGCAGGTCGTGAACGCTCAACGTCCCTCCCCAATCCCGCCAGGCGCGCGCCTGCTCGATGGCCGCCGCTCCGGACAAGGCGGGCGAAGTCAGGTCCAGCGAGCATGACAGGCGCTTGACCCTTGCCCCGAGCGGCCAACGCGTGTTGTCGGGCAGTGCGATGCCCGTGGCGCTCAGGACCGCGCCCGCCGTGACACGTGCCGCCTCGTGCCGGCTGGCTTGAAGGCTGACAGCGAGGTGCTCGATCTGCAAATCCTGCCTGTCGGCCTGGGCCAGACCCGCACTCAGCCCATCGGCCTGCAACGACAAGCGATCGAGCGTCTGCCGCCCCAGGGGCACGAACGCCACCAGCCGCTCGGCCGAGAGCACCACGGGCCGTGCGCTGGCCAGGCGGATGATCTGCTCGCCCTGCGGCTCCACGCTCAGCCGCGTGGGGTGAGCAAGCCCGGCCGAGACGATCACGCGCTCCGATCGCCAATCCAGCCCACCCGGCAGCATCGCGTGCCCGCCGGAGAGCGCAAAGCCTGTGAGCGTCAGCGTCGCACTGAAGGGAAATCCGCTTTCGCTGACCGCGGCACTGTGCACCATCCAGCCTTGCGCCGTGACTGTCGACGCCCAGGCGAGGTATTCGGCGCGCAGGCGCGCGCGCAGGGCCAGGCAAGCCAGCCAATCCGCGCCTGCCAGCAGCAGGAACAACGCGGCGATGAGGGCGAGGCGGCGGCGCATCGCCTCAGCACCAGGCCTTGTTGGGTGATGTCATCCACACGCAGTCTTCGCGGACGAGCCTTCTCCGCACGCGCCATGCGAGCGGCCCGGCTCGTCCTGCATGCAGTCTCGACGTGGCTAAGAAGTCGATATTTAAAACAGCGGCTTGAGGCAATCTATCCCCTCTTGTGAGGAGTTGCACAAGCGGAGTTGGCCATCGCGGTGGCGCGAGACACGAGGCATTTACAGCCGCTTGAAACACTCACTTAACCGCGAGCGGTAGCTGCGCTGGCATATCGCCCACAGAACTATCCACAGCCTCGTACCCACACGATGCCGCCTCTCGCCAGAATGCTTCGATGGCCGCCAGCAGTTCGGCCCGGCTGAGCGAAGGGGAGATCGGCGGCCCAATGGCGATGTGGATCGTACCCGGCAATTTCAGGAAGGCGCGGCGTCCCCAGTGTGCGCCGGAATTGGTGGCTACGGGCATCACCGGCAGGTCCAGATGTGTTGCGATGGCGGCAATTCCCGGCTGAAGCGGCACGTGCTGGCCGGGAGGGACACGCGTGCCTTGGGGAAAGAGAATGATCTGCCGCCCTGCCCGGCGTGCCTGCCTCGCCTGTCCCAGGAGCGCGCGCAAAGCGGCAGCACCCGCGCCGCGATCGATCGGGATCATCCCCGCCGGCGTCAGCAGCGGCCCGAACAGCGGAATGCGCGTCAATTCATGCTTGACGACGTAGCTGGGGCGAGGGAGCAGCGTCATCCAGATCAGGGTGTCGAAGGCGGATTGGTGTTCGCTGGCCAGCAATGCCGCCCCATTGCCGCGCAGGTGCTCCATTCCGGTGACCGCAACGCGGATGCCGCAGATGTACCGCGCGCCGGCAATGACCAGCCCCGCCCAGAAGCGCGCGAAATCGAAAATTCGGGGCCGCGCGAAGGCGCGCACGAACAGCCCCGCCAGCCCCAGCACGAAAGTCAAGCTAAAGAAATAGGCGTTGAACAGAGCCGCGCGCAGCATGATCATCCGGCCGCTCCCACATCCCGCCCACGCTGGAGCAGGGTCAGGCCGCATTCAGCCGCCAGGTATTTGGTGTACTCGCCGGCGAGCAGGCGCAGCGTGGACAGGTCCGTCGCACCTCGCAGGGCAGGCGGCAGAACCGGTGCCGGATATAAGCGCGCATCAGGCAAGGTGCGGCCGATTTCGGTCAGCGCACGCCGCATGTGGTAGCTCGCGGTAACCACAATCAAAGAGTGCAGGCCGTGCGCGCGCGCCCAATCGGCCGCCTCATCGGCATTGCCCAGCGTGTCGGTGGCCTGGCGCCCGACCGTGATACGTCCGGCAAGGGTGCCTGGCGCGATGCCGGTGCCGCGGAACAGGGCGGCAAATTCGGTCGCCGGACCCACGCCCGAAATCAGCAGCAGGCGGGCGCGGTTCTGCTGCAGCATTTGCAGCGCCGTGGCGATGCGATCCGCTCCGCCCGTGAGTGCCACGATTCCATCCGCGGGTGGGGGCAGGCTGGCCGGACGCATCACATCACCCAGGAACCAGATGAAGCCACCCATCCAAGCCACTCCCGCGAGAGCGGCCGTCAGCGCCAGGGCCGGTGCCAGGCCACGCCTCATGGCAATTGCCGCAGCCAGGCATGCACGGTGGCCTGCGTCGTGATCCAGCCGATCAAGGCGGCGGCGACCGGCAGGCACGCCAGCAGACCCCATAGCGCGGGCACGCGAATGCTGGCTTGCGCCGAGGTGAAGGGGGCGGCCAGACGGATCAGCGCCAGCAATACCGGCACGGCGCACGCAGCCCCCGCTAACGCGCCCAGCAGGACCAGCACACCCATGCGGCGGGCAAACCGCCCCGCGATCAGGCGGTCGGTGGCGCCGAGACTATGGACGATCTCAATGGCATCACGCCGCGCGGCGAGGCCCGCGCGCGTGGCGACACATACGATCGCCGCGCCCACCAGGGTCACGACCAGCAGGGCGAGCGCCGCGCAGGCTTGCAGGCTATTCAGCAGCGCGGCCAGTCGTGCAAGCCACTGGCCGCCATCCTCGGTCAGCGTGCCGGGCGCTGCGCGATCGAGCCGGCCGGCCAGAGCCGCATCACCGCCCGGCTTGGCGCGTACTTCGAAAAAGGCAGGCAAATGCAGGCCGAAATGGGCGGCATCGCCGCCGAGCCAGGGCTTGAGCAGCGCGGCCATCTCGGCCTCCGAAAGGCGCCGCGCCGAGGCAATGCCCGGCGCTGCGGCGAGCGCGCGGGCCGAAGCCGGCGGGATCAGGCCATCGTCGGGCCCG
>CAXUNZ010000043.1:0-9892 GCA_964252525.1 uncultured Acetobacteraceae bacterium | reverse complement strand
TGCGGCGAGCGCGCGGGCCACTGCCTCGGCGCGCGTCGTGCCGTCTTGCGGCTCGTCCGGCATGGGCACAGTGACGGTGAGCAGGCCGGCCGCCCCGCTCTGCCAGTGCGCTGCCAGCCCGGAGGCGGCCAGCGCGCCGGCCAGCGCCAGGGCGGCGAGAAACACCATGGCGCCAACGACGAGCGGCAGCAGCCGGTCCGATAGAGCCTGGCGCAGACCCAGATCGTCCGCGCCGCCTGGCCTTAGCGAGGCAGCCATCAGCACGCGCCATCCTGCACGAGCCGTCCCTTCTCGAGCGCCAGCGCGCGGGCGGGATAGTATTTCGCCAGCGCGGCATTGTGGGTGGCCACGATCACGGTCGTGCCCAGGCGGTTGAGCTCCTGCAGCAATTGCATCGAGCGTGCCGCTTGAGCGTCGTCGAGATTGCCCGTGGGCTCGTCGGCCAGCAACAGGGCAGGGCGGGCGATGACGGCGCGTGCGATGGCCGCGCGCTGCTGCTCGCCGCCGGAGAGTTCGGCCGGGCGCACGCCGGCGCGCCCGGTTAGGCCGACCCAGCCGAGCATTTCATCGACATCGGCGCGTATCTGGCCCTCCGGCCGACCGGCCAGGCGCAAAGGAAGGGCGACGTTGTCATAGGCGGATAGATGCGGCAGCAGGCGGAAATCCTGGTAGATCGCGCCGATGCGCCGGCGCAGGCCCGGCCGTTCGGCGCGACGGGTGCGTTGAATGGCCGCGCCCAGCACCTCCAGCGCGCCCGAGGTGGGGCGGACGGCCAGACTGAGCAGGCGCAGCAGGCTGGTCTTGCCGGCGCCCGATGCACCCAGCAGCCAGGCAAAGCCGCCGGCTGGAATGGCGAAGGTCAGGTCGTGCAGGATGGGCGTGCTGCCGGCGCGCCCATAGAACAACCCAACGCCGTTCAGCCTGACCATGCACCGTTTGTGGCGCGGGCGGCTGGATTTGAAAAGGAAGGGCAAAGCGGGGAGGCAGGAAAGAAGGCCGGGGATGTTGGCCCGCCTTGAATGATGACGGGGGGTCTGAGGGGGATGGCACATCCCCCCCAGCGTCTTCACTCAATTGCCATGGGCAGGCACCGCTCTCCGGCGGGGATTGGCGGCCCGGCCCGGCGTTCTGCGATTACTTCGGTGAGTGTCGTGTTCGGCTTACTTGAAGCCGTTCGTCAAGGCGGAGCTGTCGACCGGCTTGAACCTCGCCGCTTCACCCGTGATCGTTATCGTGTCGTTGAACGATCCCACGCCTTTGACCGTGAGAGTGCCGTTCGCAACAAGGCAGCTGCCCGCCACAAACGTAAATTTGGCGTTTATAGCCGGACATTGTTTGGCCTTGCCTTTGAAATTGAGAACCGTCTCGGTGAGCTTGGTGACGGTAAGTCTGTAGGCCGTCTGGCAGGCTGTATCATTCGTCGCCTTTCCCCTCTTCTCACTCGAGAATTCGCCCACGCTGCCGAGCGTATCGACAAAAGTGCCGACAATGTCGCACTTTGATGCGGCAAGTGCCGCGCCGACGTTTGTCATGACGGCAAGCGCAGCAACAATAGACATGGAAGCGGATTTACAAACTTGCATGTAACACTCCAAAACTTCGAATTCGTGCAGATGTCCGAAACGATTCCCTGTCCGGAAGAAAACTCATACGCTGCCGGCGCGCACAGGCCACGTTGCTGGGTTCGTGCCGCTGTGCGTTTTCGTGACAAGAAAGTCTTCTGGCGGTCGAGATATCGTTGCGGAAGAAGAGACTTAATCTTCAGCCAAATCAAGCACGAAATGAGTGGAAACGCTGCATTTAAACGCAGCATGTAACAATAATATAATTCGCAGTGCATCCTGAGATTTCGTCGGGCGAATTGTGCGTGAGTTGAGACGTGATGAGTGTTTTTATCACAAGGGGATAATTGACGGCCGGGCGCATCGCCTCTTCCGCCAGCGCCTGCTTCTTGGAACGTTGAGAGACCGCCTCGGGCCGGGCTTGGCGCGTTGCGCTGTTAAGCGCGGTGGGCAACAAGGCAGTCTCTGCGGTCGTGCGTCGGCGCCTGCCCGCGCGCAGGAGCTTTCCCCAGGATTTCGGTCAGGCGCGGCGAGTCAAAGTCAGTGCAAAAGACTGCTTACCCCGATCGCGTTCGCCGATGTATCGGTGCGCAGAACACAAGCCGGAACCGGATTGGCAAAAGATGCAGGCGCTGGCGGAGGGGATGTCCGCCCAACGTGGGAGTCTAACTGGCTCTAGCCGTCTCATGTGGCGCCTGCGCACTACGCCAGACCACGCCTGCAACGTCTCTCATTATATCTGTACACGCCTCGCCATCTCATGCTTATATGTGGGCCGAGAAGTGTGCCGAGGAATCTTGAGATGGGCGTTTTCACGGATAAGCAGGTCAGTAACCTTAAGCAGCCGGGCCGCTATTGCGACGGCGACGGCCTATGGTTTCAGGTGCGCAAACCCGACGCGAACCGCAAGAAGCCGGTGCGGGAGCCGGCGCGATCCTGGCTCTTTCGCTTCGCGTGGGAAGGCAAGCAGCAGGCGATGGGGCTTGGCCCCTATCCTGACGTTGGCCTGAAGGATGCGCGGGAGGCCGCAGCCGATGCCCGCAAGGCAGTCCGCGCTGGGATCAACCCCCTCGACGCCAAGAAAAAAGCCAAGGCCGCAGAGACTAAGGCCCAGCAGTCCGCGATGACCTTCGACGGGGTGCTGAAGCTCTATCTCGCGGCACACGAGGACACATGGCGAAACCCCAAGCACCGCGCCCAGTGGCGTTCGACGCTCGACACCTACGTGTCCCCAGTGTTCGGCGGCTGGGAAGTCTCGGCCGTGGATACCGGCGCCGTGATGCAGGTGATTGAACCCTTGTGGAAGACCAAGGTGGAAACCGCGAGTCGGGTGCGCGGGCGCATCGAGACTGTGCTCGACTACGCGGCGGCACGGGGCTGGCGCGCGGTTGAAAATCCGGCGCGTTGGCGCGGGCACGTCGAAAACCTACTGCCGAAGCGCAGCAAGGTGACGAAGGTGGAGCACCACGCGGCGCTGCCCTGGACACAGATCGGCGGCTTCATGGTGGAACTGGCCAAGCAGCCCGGCACGGCCAAACTGGCGCTTGAGTTCACGATCCTGACGGCAGCCCGAACCGGCGAGACGATCGGCGCCATGTGGTCCGAAATCGACATGGATGCGGCAACCTGGACGGTTCCGGGCGAGAGGATGAAGGCCGGCCGGACGCACCGCGTACCGCTGTCCGATGCTGCAATGGCCGTGCTGCGCACCATGCTGCCTGCCCGCCCCAAATCAGGCGACGGGTATGTGTTTCCAGGCCGGAAGGACGGGGCTGGACTCTCTAATATGAGTCTTGCTGCCGTCATGAAGCGAATGGGGCAAGGCAACCTAACGGTGCACGGGTTTCGCAGCACGTTCCGCGATTGGGCCGGTGAGCGATCGAACGTGGCCCGTGAAGTGGCGGAAGCCGCGCTGGCGCACACGCTTAAGAATAAGGCCGAGGCGGCCTATGCCCGCGGTGATCTGTTTGATCCGCGCCGGAAGCTGATGGCGCAGTGGGCAGATTATTGTGCAACCTCTGAGCCAATGGGCGGCAACGTGGTGCCGATGCGAGCGCAGGCATGACGGCTCAACAGGCTCCGACCATGACCATTGATCGGGCGCTGCTTCGCGACGCAGCTAAGCGAATATGCAATGGCCCCCCGAGCGCGCGGTTTTTGGAGTTGCTTGAAGAACAAATAGCTTTCTTGCCCAAACTCGGCGAAGGTATAAAGCATTGGCCGCTACGGGTGGACACACGAAAAAGGTTGAATGAAGCAAGGCGTTACGCAGGTTTGCTCTCCCGAGAGTTACAGGACATACACTTTGCGACTACAGCGACGCTCGGAAAGTCTGATTTCAATTACATCAGTCTAGCAAGTCAGCTTGGCGAATTGGAAAAGATGGTGGCCCTTGCTTACAAAAGCATCCCTTCTGGAAAGGGTGGAGATAGGTCACCCGCTTTGTTTGACGAACAGAAGACGCAGCCGCGGCAGCCTAAGCTAGTCTGCGCTGCAATAGTCACTTGTGCTTGGCAAGCCGCACGAGGGACACTTATTCCGTATAGCGAGGAAATTCCACAGCAAGCCACGGCCGAGCTTTGGCGTGCTGCGGGGCACTTGGAGGACGGTAGTATTGGAAAGTGGAAGTACTGGCTGAAAAAAGCGAAGGAAAACGACTTGTCGGACGTCACACAAGGTTCGCTAGTCCCATGGTTCGTTGAACAATGGAAGACCGCCAGCCTTGGTCTGCTGGGGCCTACCAAAGATTAGCGTAACTTTGCTCCAATCATTGGCACCTGATTTGGGCAAGTACCCGCCATGCTTCCGGCTGTCGCTGGCAACTGCCAGGCGAAGCAGGAGGTAACCATATGAGCGAAACCCTTCCCACGCCGCGCGGCGTCTCGATCGAGACCGCTATGCAGCAGCTTTCCGTATCCCGCGCTACCATCAATCGCCTCTTGGCCGCAGACCGGCTTCGTGCGCTGAAGATCGGCTCAAAAACCCTAGTTACGACCGAGTCGCTAGACGCCTTTTGGCGCAGCCTGCCGGCGGCCACGTTCCGCACGCCCAAGGCTGCATAGAGAAACCGCCCCGGAGCGGGCGGCACCGGAGCGGCGGATACTCTGTGGGCTGTCTCGGCAGACGCGCCACAAGTAGCGGTTCGTGCGCGCGGAGGCAAGTCCGATCGGGGCAGATGGATGCCCTTATAATGACCTTTTCAATTCGAGAGGCGCGCTGCGCCGACCAAGATAACCCGGGCCAAAATCCGCAATTCAAGCGGCAGTGGGCGGAGGGCGGCACAACGGGTGCCGCGTCCGCGTCTCTGCAGGTGTGGCACGCGGCTGATGTGGTGCCGCCTATGTCACGCGCGCGCCGGCAGGCGGAGGCTGCATGGGCAACGATCGTGCAGAGGCCAGCGCCATGACCGGTCTTTCCGAAAACAACCGCCTAATGGCGCTGGGGAGGCACGACCGCATGGTTGTGCTCCATGCCCCCGACAGGCGATTGGCGAAGCTGGTGGCGGCCGATGGCACCGTGCACGACTATGATGGCGCCTACCGGTTCAACGCCGCGTCAGTGCCCGTTGCCGGGCTGATACCTCTGCTCGGCCTGCTTACCCGCTTGGTGGCTATGCCCGACCGTTGCGTGGTGCGAGGCGAGCTAATCGGGGCCTCTCGGCAGAAGAATATTCGGCGCCTCGCTCTGCCCGATGCCGAGACGGGGGACCAGCCGACACTGCGCGAGGTGCCGCGTCGATGGCTGGCGCTGGACTGCGAGGGAATTGAGCGGCCCGCGCACATTCCTGCTGATGACCTGGAGGCGTGCGCGGATCACGTGACCGACCGCCTGCCGCCCGTGTTCCAGCGCAGCACGCACATCGTCCAGGCCAGCGCGAAACATGGCATCCGCCCCGATATTCGGTTGCGGCTTTGGTTCTGGGCCGACCGGCCCATCGGCGGCGACGAATTGAAGCGATGGCTGAAGGGCACGTGCTGCGACGCCAGCGTATTTCGCACCAATCAGCCGGTATACACCGCCGCGCCAGTATTTGCGCCCGGACGTGCTGACCACTTGCCGGAGCGGCTGAAGCTGCTGGAAGGCGAGCAATGGCTGCGCGTGCCCAGCGCGTGCGAATTGGCGCCACCACCGCCCCGCGATCCCGTGCCCGTCGAGAGGATCGCCGCCGGTGATGTCGGGGACGCCTACGCACGCGGCGCGCTGATCGGCGCGGCGAACGCCATCATTGGGGCAGGCGAGGGCAACAGGCACGAAACCATCGTGCGGGAGGCGTCTAACCTCGCGCGCCTTGTGCAAGTCGGCTTGGTCACAAGCGGCAATGTGAGCGCGGTATTGACGCGCGCTGCCCAGCAAGCCGGAAAGGATGACGGCAAAGAAATCGCGCTTGCGATCGGGTGGGGGATGAAAAACCCCGCGGCCGGCGCGCTCCCGGAGGCCCGGCGCCATGGCTGATGGGGACGCGAGGAAGTTTCGCGGCGAGGATATTGTCAACGATGTGTTGGGTGACAAGCCGAAGCGCGGGAACCGTCAAGATACGCCAACCGAACCGCTGGCATGGAATGTGATTCGATCCCATACGTTGCCCTTTGTTCGGCCACCCGAGCGCGAATGGATCGCGCAAGACTGGGTTCCGATGAAGGTCACCACGTCGCTTTACGCGGATGGCGGAGTGGGCAAAACACTGCTTGCCTTGCAACTGCAATGCTCAACCGCATCCCTGATCCCCTGGTGCGGACTTGCCACCGTGCAATGCCGCTCACTCGGCCTCTATTGCGAGGATGATGCGGACGAGCTGCACCGGCGCACCCTGGACATTTGCGACGCCGCAGGGCGCGTTCCGAGTGATCTTGACGGCATGATGACAATATCGGGCTATGGTCAAGACAACGCGTTGGCCGAGCCGGACGAAGTGGGGAGGATGCGCAAGACCAGTGCATTCTTTGCACTCAAAAACCTAATCAAAGAAGAGCGGCCCAGCCTCGTCGTACTCGACACCGCGGCCGATCTATTTGCGGGCGACGAAAACAATCGGCAGCAGGTGCGCCAGTTTATCGGCTTTTTGAACGGCCTCGCTTACGAACATAATTGCGCGATCTTTTTGAATGCGCATCCGTCAAAAGCCGGGCTGGCAAAGGATGGCAGACTCGATAGCGGGAGCACCGCATGGAATAATAGCGTTCGATCGCGGCTGACGCTGGACCGCCCAGCAGAAGATGGTGCCGATCCGGTTGAGCGCGTGTTGCGTCGCCCGAAGGCAAACTACGCGCGATCCGGCGCGGGTGTGGAGGTGCGGCTGCGCTGGGAACGCGGCGTGATCCAGCCAATCGCCAGCGCCAGCGGATGCGCGGCCATCGCTCGCAGTCTAGACGCGGAGGCGGCTTTCCTAACCATGCTGGACGCCATAGGTCGTGAGGGGCGGCACGTGTCCGACAGTTCGCGCTCGCACACCTACGCCCCCAAGCAGTTCGCAGGCCGGCCCGATCGGCAGGGCTTCAACCAACGGGATTTCGAAGCCGCGATGCAGCGTCTGTTCGTGGCTGGCAAGATCAAGATGGAGGAATACGGCAAGGCTGGGGGGCGGGGGAAGGCAGAGCATATCGTGGCCACAGTCCCTTAATCGTTCCAGCGACGCTTCGAAACCTTCCAGCCTAACCCATTGAAAAGGTTAAGCGACACATAGAACGACGGTTTGCGGCGACACATGCGACGCAAATGGAAAAACCCTTACCACAGCTGGGGCGACGGTTTGCGACACTTCGGCGACACATTCCCCCCATACCCCCCTATAGCCCGCGGGGCCTTTAGGTAGGCCCGCGGTCGTAACGAAGTAAGGCAGACGCGAGATGCTAGGCACAAGCCCAAGCCCAAGCCAATCGCACGATCAAAGCCGGCTAATCTGCAACACCTCAACACATTCTCGTCAATCAAACCGAGACCATGAAGCAGGGAGATACAAGTAGGACCTGCTAGCGTCAGTCAGCAACAAATTGGATGCGTGTGGATTTCTCTGGTGGGAGCGCAATCGCTTTCCTATATTTCATTGTATGAAACGCAATCGAACGCGCGCACGTGCCCCGCGGCGGTAAGCGCGAGGGCGCCGGCCGGAAGCCGGGCGCTGGGCGTTACAATGAAAACCGCGCGCTTGCCCGCGCGACTGTTACGAAAGTGCTCACGGCGGACAACAATCCGCTGCTCGTGCTGGTGGACATGGCTTGGGACGCGAGCCTTCCCGCGCAGCTACGCAAGGAATGCGCACTGGCCGCTGCTGGCTTCATTCAACCGCGTCTGAGCGCAGTCGTCACCGCCAGCGTGCAGGCCCCGGCAACGATCGACCAAACCGAGCTTGCCACGAAATTCCTTGAGCGAATCGCTCGGGTAGAAGCGGCACGCGCCCCGACGATTGATGCTGAAGCGGAGGCCGCATGAACTCCGATTGTGGGCCAAAATGTGGGCCGGATAGAGTTCTGCTCCTCCGGCGTAGGGCAGTTGGGCGGAGTGTGTTTCCTACGATGCCCCAATCTCTGGGCCAGGCGACGCCATGACGACCCTGACCGAACGCTTGCTGGCATTGTCGCACGATGAGCGCAGCGCCGCACTGGCGGGGCTCTCAAGGCTGGAATTGGAGGCGCTGCACTGGTGCTGGCCAATGTGGGCGCGGCAAGATCAACTCCCCCCGCCTGGCGATTGGCGCACATGGCTGCTTCTAGGCGGCCGGGGAAGCGGCAAGACGCGATCAAGCGTGGAATGGGTGCGGGCACAGATCGAGGCCGGTAGGCGCGTACAGGTCGGCATCGTTGGTCCAACAAGCGACGCGGTGCGCCGAATTCAGATCGAAGGCCCGTCTGGGCTTCTCTCAGTCTGTCCACCATGGAACCGGCCGAGCTACGAACCGAGCACCCGCCGCGTGGTTTGGGAAAGCGGCGCCGTCTGTCATCTCTTCAGCGCAGAGGAACCGGACAGGCTCCGCGGGCCGAATCTCGATGCGGCATGGGCGGACGAGATCACGTCATGGGCGGACGCGCCTACGGTCTGGGATATGCTGCAATTCTGCCTGCGGGTGCCAGGCCCCAAAGGCGACGCGCCGCAATGCGTGGTGAGCACCACGCCCAAGATGCAGCGGCTTCTAAAGGCGATCTTGAACGCGCCCAGCACAGTCGTCACCCGCGCCAAGACCAGCGACAACGCGGCCAACCTGGACCCTTCAACGCTCGCCTATTACCGCGAAAAATACGGCGGCACGACGCTAGGCCGGCAAGAGCTAGACGCGGAATTGTTGGAGGACTTGGAAGGCGCATTGTGGACCCGCGCGATGCTGGACGCCTGCCGCGTCTATGTCGCGCCTCCATCATTGCGTCGCGTCGTTGTGGCGGTTGATCCTGCCGGCGGTAGCAGCAAGAGCAATGCCGAGACTGGCCTTATCGTGGCTGGACGTGCCGACGACGGCCATGGCTACGTGCTGGCGGACCAGTCCGGCAGATACACGCCCGATGGCTGGGCGAGGCGTGCGGTGGACCTATACCGTACATATAACGCGGACCGCATCGTGTGCGAGCAGAACTACGGCGGGGCCATGGTTGAAGCCACCATCCGCTCGGTTGATGCGAGTGTTCCCGTAAAGCTGGTGGTGGCGTCGCGCGGAAAGGCAATCCGCGCTGAGCCGGTCGTGAGCTTCTATGAGCAGAAGCGCGTGCACCATGTCGGCATGTTTCCAGAGATGGAGGACCAACTTTGCGGTTGGGACCCCGCTGGGAGCGATCCTTCGCCCGATCGCCTGGATGCGTTGGTTTGGGCGGTAAGCGAGCTGATGGTTGAGCGGCAATCGCAGCCCGCACGCTGGATGCACATCAACATCATGGCCCGTTAGCGGGATACGGAGGCAACCCCATGGCAGCGAAACACGTGCGCGATATGACAGATACGGAGGCTGACGCCGCGCTGAGGTCTTTAGGATCACGGCGGCAGCCGTCCAGTGCAGACAGGGCAGCTGTAAAGACGAACGGCACGAACTGGGAACTAATCGCGTCAAACATCCGCGCAATGAGTATTGCGGAGTTGCACGCTTTCGAGGCTCAATATGGAATTTCCATCGATCCCAACGTTGGAATTATCAAACCTTGGCATCGCATGACCCCCACGGAAAAGGCGAGGTTTCAGGCGTTGCACAAAATCATGCCGAAGGAGGATTAGGCCGATGGCGACGAACACAACCTTTGCTCCGGCCGGCACCGTCACGGTGGCGCCCGACGTGGCTTCCGCGAGCTTTCCCATGCCGCCAGTTGACGCCGGAAATCAGGATACGGTACTGACGTGCACGAACAACCTTTGTTGGG
>CAXUNZ010000042.1:16643-18227 GCA_964252525.1 uncultured Acetobacteraceae bacterium | reverse complement strand
GAGGCGGCGGGAGGCGGCGCGCCGAGCCGCGGCGGAGGCCGAGCACTTGCAGGCCGAGACGGCCCATTCCTTTGCGGTGCTGGACCGCCAGGCGGCCGAAGCGCGCATGGCCGCTGCGGCTTCGGTGCGGGCGCGGGAGGCGGCACTGGCCGCGTATGGGCGTGAAGCGGCGGGCTTGGCCGCGGCACGCGCGCGGCAGGCGGATCTGGCGGATCCGACCGCAATGGCGACACAGGCAGCCGTGGCGCGGCAGGCGCTGGCCGAGCACCGGATGCGCGAGGCGGCGGCGGCGCAGCTTTGCGCGTCGCTGGCCGCTTCCTTGGCGGAGGCGCGGGCCAGTTTGCCCCTGGTCGAGCAGGAACGCGCCGCCTGGACGATACGCCACCAGGAGGCGGCACGCCGCTGTGCCGGGCTGGCTCAGCGCGAGGCGGAGGCCGCCCAGGCCTGCGACGATTGGGCCGCGGCGCCGCGCGCGCTCGAGACGCGGGCAGCCGAACTCGGCGGCGTGCTTGGGGCGGCGGATACGGTTCATTGCCAGGCCGCTGAGGGGCTACGTGGCGCCGAGGCGCAAGCGGGCGAGGCCGCGCGGGCGCAGCGTGCGGCCGAGAGCGCGCAGGCAAGCGCCCGCGAGGCGCAGGCGCGTGGCGAGGGACGTGCCGAGGCTGCCCGCCACGCAGTGCGTGCCGTGCTGGAGCGTGCGGTGGAGCGCCTGGGTGCGGAGGCCAGCCTGCCGGACGTGACCCTGGCCGGCGATGGTGCGGCCGAGGAGGAGCGGGCGCGCCGCCGCCACGAGCGCCTGGTGCGCGAGCGCGACGAGATGGGGCCGGTCAATCTGCGCGCCGATGTCGAACTCGGCGAGATCGAGGCGCGCATTTCGGGCATCGAAGCCGACCGCGAGGAATTGGGCACCGCCATTGCCAAGTTCCGCGGCAGCATTGGGCACCTCAACCGCGAGGGGCGGGAGCGGCTGCGCGACGTGTTCACGCGCGTGGACACGCAGTTCCGCACACTGTTCACGCGCATGATGGGCGGCGGGCGGGCGCATCTGGCGCTCGTTGGCTCGGACGACCCGCTGGAAGCCGGGCTGGAAATCTATGCGGAGCCGCCGGGCAAGAAACTCTCCGCGTTGAGTCTGCTCTCGGGCGGGGAGCAGGCGTTGACCGCGCTGAGTTTGATCTTCGCCGTATTCGCCTGCACGCCCGCGCCCGTGGCGGTGCTAGACGAGGTGGACGCGCCGCTGGACGATGTGAATGTGGAACGGTTTTGCGGGCTGCTGGATGATGTGGTGCGGGACACCGGCACGCGTTTTCTGGTGGTGACGCATCACCAGCTGACCATGTCGCGCATGGACCGGCTTTACGGGGTGACGATGCAGGAGCGCGGCGTTTCCCGCGTGCTGTCGGTGGATTTGCAGCGCGCCGCGGCGATGGTAGAGCCGGTGTTGCAGGCGGCGGAGTGAGGGGGAAGCAATGCCTTCTTTTTTGAAAAAATGAAGCAAAAAACTTTTACAAGTTTGCGTTTTGGTAAGGGGATCACCCTTGTTGGCGATGAGAAGTTTGTCGTCTTGTCGTAAATGCGCGCCAA
>CAXUNZ010000042.1:1032-16633 GCA_964252525.1 uncultured Acetobacteraceae bacterium | reverse complement strand
GCCAAAGGCACAATGATCGTGTTGCGGTTTGCCAGGAGCTAGCTAAGATGATGCGCCTCGCAACGGCCTTTTGTCTGTTTTCGACTGCCGCACCGGCATTCGCAGACCATTCTAATTGTTGGGGGCTCGGAACGGATGACAAGTCCAGGCCCGAGATCACCTGCGAACCGCTGACCGAAACGCTGCTGTTGAGCCTCAGGAATGCTACTCGTGCCGAAGTAGTTAAAGTCATGAACGCCAGAGGACGAGAGGCCGAGATCGGATTGCATTATCTGAGTAATTCGGAGAACTACAGCGGCGACGCGAATTTCACCTTTGAGGATGATCGCGTCGTAATTATAAGTGCTTTGGTGTCAACAACTGAAGGCAGCAAGACTTTGAACTTCATATGGAATAGCAAGCTTGGTGGATGCTCCGACTTCCCAGGTAGCCACAAGCGATGCTGAGCATTGCCTAACTAGGCACTTGCGTTGCGGCAGCGCGCTCCTAAACAAATGACGGGGGGTCTGGGGGGGATGGCACATCCCCCCCAGCTTCATACTGCTTGCGAAGCGCCTTCTTATCCAATTTGCCTACGCTTGTCTTAGCAATCGCAGACGCAAAAATCACCCTATCCGGCAAAGCATACTTCGAAAGTCCCCCGCTCTCGACGTGCTGCATGACCAGCGCTTTGATCCCAGCCTCGTCCTTCGCGGCGCCTTCCCGGCACACCACGATCGCCACCGGCCGTTCGCCCCAGCGCGTGTCGGCCAACCCGATCACTGCGACTTCGGCGACACTCGGATGGCCGGCGATGATGTCTTCCAGCGCCAGGCTGGAAACCCACTCGCCCCCGGTTTTGACGACATCCTTGATCCGGTCGGTGATTTGCAGGAAGCCGTGTTCGTCCACGGTGCCGATATCGCCGGTATGCAGCCAGCCGCCTTCCCACAGCGCCGCCGAACCTTCAGTGTATTTCACGTAGCCTTGCGTCAGCCAGGGTGCGCGCAGGACGATCTCGCCGGCAGAGGTACCGTCATGCGGCAAAAAGCCGCCATCGGCACCCAGCACACGCAAATCGACGAAAGGCACCGGCCGACCGGCACGGCAGCGATAGGTGAGTTCGCCTTCGCCGCCATCGGCCAGGTGCGACGGCGGCAGGGAGATTGTGGCAATCGGTCCGGTCTCCGACATGCCCCAGCCGGAGAAGACGTTCACGCCGCGCTCGCGCAATGTGCGCGCCAGAGGGCGGGACAAGGCGCTGCCGCCGATGCACACTTTCCAGCCGCGCAAATCGACGCCATCGGCCGCGCCCAGAAACATTTGCATGATCGTCGGCACGCAATGCGAAAAGCTGACGTGCTCCTCGACAAAAAGACGGACGAGCAGGTTCGGCTCGTAGCGGCCAGGATAGATTTGCTTCATGCCGCGCAGAAGCGTGGCGTAGGGATTGCCCCAGGCCTGCGCATGGAACATCGGCGTGATGGGCATATAGACGTCCGCTTCGCGGAACGGCATGGCAGCGAGCAAGCTCATGGCGTGCAGCACGATCTGCCGATGGCTGTAGAAGACGCCCTTCGGCTGCCCTGTCGTTCCGGTCGTATAGAATGTCGTGGCGCGGGTGCGCTCGGGCAAATCGGCAAAGACATGCGCGGGATCGCCGCGCGCGAGCAGCGCTTCGTATTCGCTGTCCCAGGCCACGCCCGGCGGCACCTGCCCATCGTCATCGATGCAGATCAGGCGGGGCTTGGCGTCCAGTCCGGGCAGGATGGTTTGCAGCACCGGCAAAAATTCGCTGTTGCACAAGATGGTGCGCGCGCCGGCATGATTCAGCGTATAGAGGATCTGTTCGGGCGAAAGGCGGATATTCACCGTCTGCAGCACCGCGCCCAGCATCGGAATGGCGAAGAAGCATTCCAGGTAGCGGTGGCTGTCCCAATCCATGACCGCGACCGTGTCGCCCGGCCGCACGCCGATGGCGGCCAGCGCGCTGCCCAGGCGCGCCACGCGCTGCCCGAAGGCGCGGTAGGTGAAACGCGCGCGGTCCCGATAGACGATTTCCTGCCATGGGTATTGGCGCAGGGGGGTGATCAGCATTTGCTTGATGATCAGGGGGTAATCGTAGCGACGACGCAGATAGTCGGCCCGCGTGAGGCCGTAGGCCGCGGCGGCGGCGTCCTGTGGCGCTGTCTGGTCTGCGCGCATGGGTTCCCGGAGATATGGTGGTGTTTGGCCAACCCTGGGCTAAGACGTCTCCGCCCGCAACAGGGAGGGGCTGCGGCCGCGCGATGCAGCCATTGACGGACCTGGCGGATTTGGCGGTGCTGCTGCCGCTGGGCGTGTGCGTGGCGGGCTGGCTGTGGGGCGGCGGCTGGGGGCGCGGCGCGGCGCTGTGGCTGGGCGGTTTGCTGCTCGTGCTCGGGGTGATGCTGGCGGCCAAGCTCGTGCTGCTGGGGTGTACGCGGCCGGGCGCGATGCTGGCCAGTCCCAGTGGGCACACGGCCGCGGCGGCCTATGTCTATGGCGGCATGGCCGCGCTGGTCTTGCGGGTGCGCCTGCCCGCGGCGCTGTTGCTCGGCCTGGGCGTGGCGGCCCTCGTCGGGCTCAGCCGCGTGGCGCTGCATGCCCATAGCGCGGCGGAGGTGCTGGCGGGCGCCGCCGTGGGTGTGGGCGTGTTGTGCGCCTATGCCTGGCTGAGCGGCCCGGCGCCGGCGGGTTTGCGGCCGCGCAATTTGCTGTTCGTGGCGGCGCCGTTGCTGATTGTCCTGCACGGCTTTCGGCTGAACGCGGAGCCCAGATTGCGCATGGCCGCGTGGTGGCTGGGGTTGTGCTTTTAATAGATCGAGGCGCCAACTTTCCTTGCCCTCGTTCAAGCGCCGTGCCACACGCGCGCCATCGCGCGCGCCATCAGTGCGCCAAAACACACAGGGGATTGCATGTTCAACCGACTACTCGGCGCCTGCGCGCTCGCGTGCCTGGCCGCCTTGCCTGCCGCCGCACAGACCTCCAAGACTCTCAAGCACCAGCCGCCCAACGGCGCGGGTATCGGCTTTCTGATGACGGATGGCACCGTCATCTACCAGGGCAACAATTTGTCGGATTGGTACAAGCTGACGCCGGATATCACCGGCAGCTACGTCAACGGCACCTGGTCCCAGATCGCCAGCCTGCCCAGCGGCTATGTGCCGGACGCTTTTGCCTCGGACGTGCTGGCGGATGGGCGGCTGGTGATCATGGGCGGCGAATACAACAACGGCGATTTCGCGCTGACCGATCTTTGCGCCGTCTATGATCCCGCTGCCAATACCTGGACGCCGCTCAATCCGCCCAAAGGCTGGGACTATATCGGCGACAGCCCGTCTTCCGTGCTGCCGGACGGGCGCCTGCTGCTCGGCCGCAAGCTGGACAAGCGCATCGCCGCGCTGGACCCAGCCACGCTGACATGGACGGAACTTTCCAGTAAAGGCAAAGCCGATTTCAATGCCGAGGAAGGCTGGACGCTGATGCCCAACGGCACGGTGCTGACCTATGACGTCAAAAAGGCGCCAAACTCGGAAATCTATAATCCCGCCGTGCAGCGTTGGGCCTCGGCCGGCAGCACGATCGTGGCGCTGAACAGCCCGCCCTCGACCAAGTCGATCACCTACGGCAAGGGCCTGGTCTATCATCCGCCCGGCGAGGTCGGTCCCGGCATCCTGCGGCCCGACGGCACCGTCTTTGCCACCGGCGGCACGCCGAAAGGCGGCACGCACGGCTTTACGGCCATCTTCACCCCGAACGGCAGCAGCGGCACTTGGGCGGCCGGCCCGTCTTTCCCCAACGGTGAAGACGCCGCCGACAGTTTCTCCGCGCTGCTGCCGGATGGCAACGTGCTGGTCGAATCCGAGCGCGGCACGCTCTATGAATTCGACGGCACCAATCTGAAGGCGACGAACATCGGCGGCAATGGCAACAGCCTGCTGGTCCTGCCGACCGGGCAGGTGCTGGTGGGCGGGATTTTCGTTTACGTCTCGACCGGCAGCGCCAATCCTGCCTGGGCGCCGACGATTACCAGCGCGCCGGCAAGCGTCACCCCTGGCTCAAGCTACGTGATCAGCGGCACGCAATTTAACGGGCTGTCCCAGGCGGAGAGTTTCGGCGACGAATACGAAACGGCGACCAATTACCCCCTGGTGCGCATCACCAACGGCGCCACGGGCCACGTCTTCTACGCCAAGACGCATGATCACAGCACGATGGGCGTCGCCACAGGCAGTGCCACCGTGTCCACGCATTTCGACGTCTCGGCCGCGACCGAGACAGGCACGAGTACGCTGGAAGTCGTGGCCAACGGGATTGCCTCGGCGCCCGTAACCGTGACGGTCCAGTAGCCGGCGCGGCGCGGCGGCCAGACGCCGCCGCGCCGTATAACGTTACGGTTGGCAGCGCGCCCGGGTTGCGTTAGAATTGCGTGCACATCCGAAGGGACTGGAGTGATGGGCGCGATCGTAGCCGGCCGCATCGTTCTGGTGGCACTGTTGATGGCGGCGGCCACGCCGTTGCGCGCCGCCCCTGCGCTGAGCGCGGCCGGCAGCGCGGAAATGCAGGCCCTGCTGGGCGTGCAGATCGGCAAACTGCCCGTGGATTTCGATGATCGCGCACCGCCGCGCGTTCCCGTCAGCCCATACGACCGGCTGTTCATGTGGAACGAGATCGGGCTGGATACGACCGCCATCGATCACACCCCGCCCCGCGGCGAACACCATTTTCACGTGTTCGGCGAACAATTCGGCCCGGCTCGGTCGGCGCGCGCCATGGCCATCGTCAATATCGCGGCCTTCGAGGCGGTCAATGCCATTACGCACACCTACACGAGCTATACCGGCCTGGCGCCGGTCTCGGGCGACGTGTCGATGGATTTCGCCATCGCGCGGGCCAGTCACGATGCGCAGGTCTGGCTCTATCCGTCCCAGGTGCGGCGGCTGGACGCGATATTGCACGAAGACGTCAAGACGATCCACGGCTCGCCGCAGGCCCTCAAGGCGGGCGATGCGCTCGGCCGCGCGGCGGCGCAATCGATCATCGTGCTGCGCACCAATGACGGCTCGCAATTGGCCGAACCGGTCGTCGGCGTGGAGTTTTTCCCCAAGCAGGGGCCGGGCTACTGGTCGCCCGATCCTGTCAGCCACGTCAAAATCGCGCTCGGCGCCTACTGGCATTTTGTCAAGCCGTTCGTCATCCAGTCCTCGTCCCAGTTTCGCGCGCCTGTGCCGCCGGCGCTGACAAGTGACGAATATACGCAAGCCTTTCTGCGCACCGATGAGCTGGGCGGCGATCCGAAGAACGGCACGCCCACGAAACGCGACGGGCATCAGACGTTGATGGGCATCTACTGGACCTATGACGGCACGCCCGCTTTGTGCGCGCCGCCGCGGCTGTACAACCAGGTGGCGCGCACGCTTGCGTTTCAGCAGGGACTTGGCCGTGTAGACGATGCCGCGCGCTACATGGCGCTGGTCAATACGGCCATGGCGGACGCCGCACTCTCCGCCTGGGACAGCAAATGGTATTACCAGTTCTGGCGGCCAGTGACCGCCATTCGCGCCGCCGACACGGACGGCAATCCAAAGACGAAGCAGGACCCGACCTGGTATCCGCTTGGCGCGCAGGCCACCAACACGAAGGGGCCGAACTTCACCCCGCCCTTTCCGGCCTATCCGTCAGGCCATGCGGTGATCGGTGGCGCGTTGTTCGAAACGATGCGGCATTACTGGCCGGACAAGACGCCGTTCACCTTTACGTCCGACGAGTATAACGGCAAGAACCGCAACATTTACGGCAGGATCCTGCCGCTGCATCCGCTGAGCTACCATTCATTCAGCGATGCCGAATACGACAATGCGGAGAGCCGGATCTATATCGGCGTGCATTGGCAGTTCGACGCCGATCAGGGGATCAAGATGGGCAATGCGGTGGCGGATTACGTTTACGCGCATGCGTTTGGGAAGAAGTGAGGGCAGGGCAAGCAGTCTTTTTTTGAAAAAAGGACCAGAAAACTTTTATCTTTTTGCAGAGACTGCCCCGGTCAGGTCGTGAGTCCGTGGAGCGCCTAACTCGCTGTCTTTATCCCAAGCCAACAGCCCGCGGTGGCGGAAGGTAAGGGGCGCCCTACAATGCAGATTGCTAATCGGTTCCCGTAGGAATGTTGTCGCCCCGCCAAGGCCTGGTCGCCTCCGCTCTCCAGAAGGACACCGTATAACAGTTATCTATCAGAACCATGGCGCACATCCAGTTACGTGACGACGATATTTCACCTTACAGCTAAAGAGAAAAAGTTTTTTGCTTCTTCTTTCAAAAAAGAAGGCCTTTCTTTCCTTCTAGGTCCGCCCATACGTATCCTCAAACCGCACGATATCGTCCTCGCCCAGATAACTGCCAGATTGCACCTCGATCAGCGTCAGCGGAATGCGCCCAGGATTTTCCAGCCGGTGCGTGCAGCCTAGCGGCAGATAGATACTTTCGTTCTCCCGCAGCATGATCTCCTCGCCGTCGCGCATGACCAGCGCCGTGCCGGCCACCACCACCCAGTGTTCCGCGCGGTGAAAATGCTTCTGCAATGATAGCCGCTCGCCGGGCTTGACCACGATGCGCTTGACCTGGAAGCGGTCGCCCGAAATCAGGCTTTCGTAGAACCCCCAGGGCCGGTAGCAACTGCGATGCGCCGCCGCCTCGGGCCTGCCGTCGGCGCGCAGGCGCTCGACGATCTTCTTCACATCCTGCGCGCGGTCCCGGTGCATGGCCAGCACCGCGTCCTCGGTGGTCACCACGATGGCGTCGTTCAGGCCGACGACGGCGGTCAGCATGCCGTCGCTGCGCGCGTAGCAATTGCCGCAACCTTCCAGCAGCACGTCGCCCACCGCCACATTGCCGCCGTCATCTTTGGCGCCGAGTTCCCACAGCGCGCTCCAACTGCCCACGTCCGACCAGCCCAGATCGGCGGGCACCACGGCGGCGCGGTCGGTGCGTTCGGCAATGGCGTAGTCCAGGCTGATATTGGGGCAGGCTTCGAAAGCCTCGCGCCCCAGCCGGGTGAAATCCAGATCCGCCCGGCGCGTGGCGACGGCGCGGCGCGCCGCCTCCAGCACGGCGGGCGCGTGGCGCGCGGCCTCCTCAAGCAGGCTGGACGCGGTGAAGACGAACATGCCCGAATTCCACAGATGCCGCCCATCCGCGGCCAGGCGGGCCGCGGTGGCGGCATTGGGCTTTTCGGCAAAGCGGGCGACGCGGCGGGCCGAGCCCTGCCCAGCCAACTTCTCGCCCAGTTCAATATAGCCGTAGCCGGTTTCGGGGCCGGTGGGCTTCATGCCGAACAGTACGATATGGCCCTGGCGCGCCGCGGCCACCGCATCGGCGAGCGCGTCGGCCAGGGCCGCGCCTTTGGTGATGGCCGCGTCGGCCGCCATCATCCACAGCACGGCGTGCGGGTCGTCCTCGGACACCAGCAGGGCAGCGGCAATGACCGCCGGCGCGCTGTTGCGCCCGACGGGTTCGAGCAGGATGCGCGCGCCCTCGATGCCGGTATCGCGCATCTGTTCGGCGATGAGGAAGCGGTGCTCCTCGTTGCAGACAATCACCGGCGCGGCGAAGCCCGGTCCCACGGCGCGCCGGGCCGTCTCCTGGATCAGGGAATGCTGCGAGACAAGCGGCCAGAGCTGCTTGGGAAAGCTCTCCCGCGAGACGGGCCAGAGCCGCGTGCCCGAGCCGCCCGATAAAATGACAGGCACAACCAGGCTGGACAGCCCAGGGGACGCCGCACGGGTAGGCTGACTCTGGTCCATAACTATGCCCCCTAAGCCCGAACCGCAGCGTACGCCAAATTGCAAAAGTTTTTTGGTCCTTTTTTTCAAAAAAGGACTACTTCCTTCCTGTTGCCAAGGAAGCCGCATGAACGCCATCAACGACATAGGCGCCGCCATCGCAGGCGCCGTCGGCCAGGAAGAAGCCGCCCTGATCGAGGTCAGGCGGGACCTGCACGCCCACCCCGAGCTCGCCTTCACCGAAACCCGCACGGCGGCCGTGGTGGCGCGCGAACTGACGCGCCTGGGCATAGACCACCGCACCGGCGTGGGCCGCACCGGCGTGGTCGGCACGATCACGGGCGGCCGGCCCGGCCCCACGCTGGTCATTCGCGGCGACATGGACGCGCTGCCGATTACGGAAATGACCGGCCTGCCCTTCGCCAGCCAGAATCCCGGGCTGATGCATGCCTGCGGGCACGACGTGCACACCACCACGCTGCTGGGCGCGGCCGCCGCGCTCAAGCAGTTGGCCCCTGGCATGGCCGGAACCGTGCGCCTGCTCTTCCAGCCGGCCGAGGAGATCCTCGGTGGTGCTGCGGCCATGATCGAGGACGGCGCGCTGGATGGCGTGGACCTTGCCCTCGGCTTTCACAACCACCCGGACATTCCGGTGGGTCAGTTCGGTGCCGTGCGGGGTGCGACCTATGCCGCGTGCGACCGCATGCGCATCGTGGTGCGCGGCGTCTCCGGCCACGCCGCCTACCCGCAGGTCGCAATCGATCCCATCGTGGCGGCCGCGCACCTGATCACCAGCCTGCAGACGCTCGTTTCGCGCGAAGTGGGCGCGCTGGAGCCGTGTGTGGTGACGATCGGCGCGATCCACGCCGGCACGGTGCACAATATCATTCCCGACAGTTGCGAGTTGCTGGGCACGGTGCGCACGCTCAGCCCGGAGGTGCGTGCACGCGCCGAAGCTTCCATCCGCCGCATCGTGGACGGCGTCGGGGCGGCCTTCCGCACGCCCTGCGAGCTGCACTGGGTGCCCGGCGTGCCGCCGACGATGAATGCCGATGACGTGCTCGACCAGAGCGTGGCCGCCGTGCAGCGGCAATTGGGCGACGTGTTCGTGCCAAGCGAGCCCACCATGGGCGCGGAGGATTTCGCCATGATCGCCGCACGCGTGCCCAGTTTCGTGCTGCGCGTGGGCTCCGGCGCGGCGGGGCGTGACGATCATTTGCACAATTCCGGGTATCAGCCCGATGAGGCTTGTATCGGGCTGGGCGCGCAGGCTTTGGCGCGGGCGGCCATGGAATTGTTGGCGGCGTGAGCAGGCAAAGTATCTTCTTTTTCTGAAGAAAAAGAAGCAAAAAGACTTTTGTTTGTTGGTGTTGCGCAGGCATTCACGAAAATCGGCGAAAGTTTTGATCGCGGAAGGCTGGGGGCGGTGCCTGCATTTCAGACCCCTCCCGGTGTTCCGTCAACGTCGATCTTTATGCCGGCCCGGTAACGTCTTCGAGACGGATTTGGGCGTCCGGATTGCCTGCGGCAAGCGCGTTCATCCATGCCAGGCAGAGGTCTCTGGACGCGTAGCTGCCGTGGGCGGCCCTTTCTTCGCGTTCGACGATCGGAAAGGTCGAGTAGATGTAGCGCACGTCGTCGCGCTCTGTGATGCCGTAGAGGTGGAAGTAGAGCGCGTCTAGCTTGGCGCGGAGCTCCAGCCGGCGGATTTCGTCCCATTTGAATGGTGGTTTGACTTTGCCTTTTGCATCGACGTAGCCCATGTCCCGGGCGAAGCGCGCCATGTCGTGCGCGGTGTAGGTGAGTTCGGTGACGATTTGCTGGACGATTTCAGCCGCGGCTTTGGCGCCGAAACGCTTGTCCTGATAGTCCTTCAGAGGTACCACGGGAAGTTGCTCGACAATATACCAGTTCAGATGTTGGCCCTGGATTTTCTGACGCGCGACAAAGTCGAATATGACTGCGCTGAGATTTCCCAGATAAAGCGCGGCTGTTTTGGCTGCAAGGTGTCCGCCCGGAGACTCGCTGACAATCAACGGCAGCGTGTTTCCAGCCCCGCTGCTTGGTACCAGCGCGGCGATCATAGATCGCGCATTGGTCGGCGCAGTGACATCTTTAAAAGTCAGAAAGAAGGGCGAAGAGGAATAAGGTGCAAGAGCGGCGGATATCCAGAACTGAGGACTTGGGAGCCATTGCGGGTCGCCATACTGAGCAGGCGTTGTGGTTTGCGGTTGAGCTGGGCGATGTTGATTTCCAGAATTCACAACGACGCTGGCGGCGCGGTGGTCGAACATCTGCACCATCTTGCCTTCATAAAGCGGTATCCAGTCCCCGGCTTTACTCCTGAAGCGATTACCGGCAAGCGGATAAGCACCTTCCTCTTCCTCAAGCTCCCGCCGGGTTTTGAAAAGACCGGAGTCGTTCGTCATATGGAACATGGTCGCGTATTTCACCGGCCAGGCGCGAATTTCGCTGCCGCGTGACCGGTCCACAAGCACGGGCAACCGGTCATAGATCGCCGTGGTCAGCGATGCATCCCGGCGCGTCCTGAATATCGGCGCCGTGCCCGTGTTGGGATTGACGCGGGCGAAATCTGCGGCGGAAAGGGGAAAGCAGCGCTCCGGGTCAGCAAGCTCCGAGATGTCTTGCAAAAAAAACGCGCATTGCGTCGATGCGAATGTTCGTTCCCGGCTGGCGATTGTCGCGGCAAACTTGAAACGGCTGTCGATGTCGGCAAAATAGGGCTGGGCGCCGAAACGGGTGCGGCGGTTTTCGAAGTCGTAGAAGGCCTTCAAACGGCCGCCTGTCGATAGTCCCTTGAAAAACGGCGCCGCCGTCTTGTCCGACGCAATGCCGGATGGCGTCAGCAGCCCGACGATCCCGTCCGGTTTGACAAGGGTCATCGCACGCTCGACGAACAGCGAGTAGATATTCACATCTCCGCCGGACAAAAGCGGGTAGTCGCCCGACTCGCGGGCGATGCGCACGGCCGTTTCGGCCAGCGCCTCCGCCCTGACGAAATCGCCGGCAAGCGGATCGCGCGCCGTGTGCAGCGCGGCGATCATGCGCTTGCGGTCCGATGCGCGCTGCGCCAATGCAATTTCGCGCCGCCGCGCGGCAAACCATTCGACCTGCTGCAGCTTCATCCTGTCCCAGGGCGGATTGCCGATGACCGCGTCAAAACCACCCACGAGTACGCCGCTTTCCCAGTCGCGCCAGACGCCGGGAAAAGCCACCTGCCAGTTGAAGAAACACTGCTCGCCGATCAGCGCGCGCGCCTCATCCAGCATGGCGGCAAAACGCTCGGCTTCCGCTTTGGTGTTGGCCGATCCGCCGCCATTGGCCGCCGGCGCCTGCTTGCCCATGGCGATGTGCACCGGATCGCCAAACACGCCCAGAAAATAGGATTGCAGCACCACGCGGTCCTGGCGCGTGGTATAGGCCAGCCAGTCGAAGGCGTGCATCAGGCACAGCAAGGCGTTCAGCGGCGCGGTCTGGTCCACGACCTCCTCGAAAATGTCGGCCGAGCGCGAAACCTCGGCGATATCGACATCGGTCAGCCATTCCAGCTTCTGCATCGGGGTTGCCGCGCGCAACGCGCGGTCCATCGGCTCGTGCAGGAACAGCGCGGCGTTGCTCGATCCCGCCTTGTCCATGCCGGATTTGACCCACAGGCCGAACAGACTATCGCCGCAGCGCAGATGGTGGTCCAGAAAGCTCAATGGCGCACCAACGGTAAACGTATGCAGCCACAGCGAAACCTTGGCGAGCTCGACCGCCATCAGGCTCTTGTCCACGCCGTAAATGCAGCGTTTGAGCACCATGCGCCGGACGAGATGGCGGTCATCCAACTGCTCGTCATTGACGATCCATCCGCGCGTGCCGGCGTGGCCCAGGATGGTGTTGCGGAGCATTTCGATGCGGTCGGCCAGGGGCGAGATGTAATGGCCCCACGGCACGGCCGCCTCCGCTTCGGCCATGGCGGCAATCACGGCGTCGGCCAGATAATCGACCAGGGCGACAAGAAAATGGCCCGATCCCATCGCCGGATCGCAGATCTTGAGTTCGAGCAGCTTTTCGGCGGGATCGACAAACTTCAGGGCGCCAAGACGTACCCCTTCAAGCTTGGTGCTGATGGCCTGCGCCTGGCAGGCGGCGCGGAATTCCTCCATGCGTTGGGTCACGAAGGGGCTGACCGTCTCGCCGACGATGAGGCCGACCAGATCATCCGGCGTGTAATAGCTCCCCGAGCCCCTGCGCGCGAATATGTTGGGCCGGATATCGACGACCGGACCTTCGCGCACCACCTCGTGTTCGAGCAGCCGCTCATAGATCGATCCCAATTGCTGCACGCTCAGATCGCGGTAATTGATGTAGCGCCGGCCCTGCAAGGTTGTCTCAAACGAGAGCGCGTCGATGACCTCTGCCATCACCGCATCGCTGAGGCGTACCTGCGCCAGAAGCGGCGTGCGCGCGCGGTCGAACAGGCCGCCATTATAGGGTGGCAGGCCGATTGAGGCATCGCCCTTGTCGATGGCGCGGCAAAGGTCGTCCAGCACCGACCAGTAGCGCGCCGCCGTCGCCGAAAAGGTGTCGTTGCGGTCTTTTCGCCGGCCGATATCGCCGCGTACCTTTTCCCGCAAGCCATAGTCCGCGTAACGGTCGTCCGAGATGGGAAGCAAGTCGCGATCTTCGGCGTAGAGGATGAACAGCAGGCGGTAGAGCACGATCAGCGCCGCCTCGCGCACCTCCTGCAACGGCGCCTCGGGTTCGGCCGCGGCAATGGCGCGCGCCAGCTGTGGAAAGACGTGGCCGAAGACCAGATCGGACAGATTGCCCGCGACGCGCTCTTCGTAGAAACGGCCTTCATCGAGCGCGCGCTGGTGAAAGGTGCGCGGGTCGCTGGCCGTGCCGAGAAAAGCATCGCGGCGGAAGATCAGTAGAAAGACGCGCAGCCAATGGCGGCGCTCGGCCGCATCCGGCGCAAACAGCCCGCCATCCTGACCGGCAATGCCCAGCACCTGAGCGAGATCGATTTCGAAGAACTGTTCGGAGACCGAGCGCGCGCCTTGATAATAGAGCCGCCAATGCCCGCCATTGGTCAGCATCCCCCAACGCAGCTTGCCGGTGGTGAGGTCTTCGACGCGGCGCAAATAGCGCAGCATCTGGGTGGATGGCGCGGTTTCCTCGCCGCCGCGGCCGGAGCGGCGGTCCAGCGGCCGGGTCCAGCGCTTGGACTCGACGATGGCGAGGCCGAAAGCGTAGCGCCGCCACTCCTCGGGCGTGGCATTGGCCTGGTCCTTGGCAGCCTGATCCTTGAACAGCAGGCCGTCCGGCACATCCTCCCGCCCTTTTGCCGCCAGGTTCTGCTGGCGCAGGCTTGCAGTCCATCCCAGCACGCCGAGCAAGGGCCAGATGAGATCGTCCTCGGTCTGGCTTTCGTTGGGCGTCTGACGGACGGGAAAGCGCGCGTAGATCTGCGTCAGGCGGAGGCTCGCGGCATCGAGGGCCGCATCGTCGATGTCGGTGTAGTCGCGCAGCCGCGTTATGGAGTCGCGCAGGAAATCGTTTGAAAACAGGCTGCCCTGATACACGCTAGCGATCGCTCTTCACCGGATGCGGCACAGATAGTGCCATCTTGAAACAACCCACAGACACATTGGCCCGTGGAGAAACCGGTGAGCATTGCTTCCCCGATGCGCTTAAAGCAACCCGTTGGTAACGTTTATGTGAACGACCCAACCCCGGATTGAAATTTTTCGACACGCACCGGATGTAAAGAATGCGCCGTGTGCACGTCATAAAGGCGTCGTCGTCGGGGATTCCAATGCTCAAGCCGCGCCGCCAGAAAGGGGTCGATGGCCTCCCCACAGGCAGTGACAGCCAGGACGAAGCAGAAGATGGGGCGATAACTCATAGCCCCGCCATCGTCGGGCTGACCGGCCATTTCGCCGACAAGGACGTGGAGCGGCGATTTGCCGCGGCCATAGCGTTCCAGGGAAGGCGGCGCCTGGTGATTTTGTGCTGGGTTGGCGTGGCCTTGAGCATCTCTCGCTTGCTCGCATCTGTGGCGGGCTTGGCGGCAGACCCCGCCCTTTACCGCAGCCTGCCGGCGCGCCTGGTGCAGATTGGCATCTGCATCGCCCTCCTGGCGATCCTGCGCCGGCCACGCTCGCCGGCGCTTCTCGAACGGCTCGGCGCGGCCTTCGGCATTTCCTACATCGTCATACAGTGCTGGCTGCTGCCCGACATGGCCGGCGACGGCAGCATAGCCATGGTGATCGGCACCGTGGCATTGCTGCTCAGCGGGCTGCCGGTGCGTCTGTCGCTGCTGGCGCCGGCCAGCATCGCCGGCTCGGCCATCATGCTGTTTGTCTGGGCCACGCAACGCCCGGCCCCCACGCACGTCGCCCTGCTCCAGGCCACGGAATGGCTCATCGTGATCAACCTGCTGGGCATGAGCGGGCTGCGCATGATGCGCCTGACCCTGCGCCGCCAATACGCCCTTAGCGAGACCTTGCGCCATTTGGCCACGCATGATGCCCTGACCGCCGTCGCCAACCGCCGCCGCTATGACCATGTGCTCGCGCGCGAGTGGGCGCGCTGCCGCGAGGCCAGGCAGCCGCTTTCGCTCCTTCTGCTGGACGTGGATTTCTTCAAGCTGCTCAACGACCATATCGGCCACGCCGCCGGAGACGATTGCCTGCGCGAGCTGGCGGGATTGCTCATGCGCTGCGTGGATCAGCCAGCTGCGCTGGTGGCACGCACCGGCGGCGAGGAATTCGCCTGCATCCTGCCCGATACCTCGCCTGCCGAGGCGCTGCAGGTCGCCCAATGCATCACCCATTCGCTCGATAGGCTAGGCATGCCGCATCCGCACTCGCCCATCGGGCCGCACATCACGGTCAGCTTGGGGCTGGCCACCGCATGGCCGGCACAAGGCCACACGCTTGGGGATCTGACGGGTCTGGCGGACCGGCTGCTCTATAAGGCGAAGGCTCAGGGGCGGGCTTGCCTGCGGCAGCAGGTGATTACGACAACGAAGGAAAAATTCGGCGAGAATGTGCCGTTCCAAAACCCCTCGTCATTTGTCGGGGCGCGGTAGGGCGCGGCCTTTGGCGATTACCGCGTCACCGAAGCGGCCCCGCAGGGTGTCGATTGCGCTCTGTCGCGCCACAAGCCTCGGTGCTTCAGGGTCGGCCAGATCGCCGCGATCGCCCAGCGCCAGCGCCACCAGGCCGGAGGCGCCGATGCCGATCAGCCGGAATGCCGTGCCATCGGCTTCGCGCGCCAGCAACGTGCGCGCCGCCTCGAACAGCCGGTCGGGCAGGGCGGAGGGCAGCGGCAGCCGGGCGGCCCGCGTGCGGCTGACGAAGCGCGCGGTCTTCAGCTTCAGCACCACACCGCACGCGGCATAGCCCTGGCCGCGCAACCGGCCGGCCAGCCGCTCGGCCAGCCGCCATAAGACGCTTTCCAGGGCGGCGACGTCGACAAGGTCGGTGTTGAACGTGCTTTCCGCGCTGATCGATTTCGAACCTTCGTGGGGCGAGACTGCGCGCGTATCCTGCCCGCGCGCCCGCGCGAGCAGGCTTGCGCCCTCATCGCCCAGCAGGCGGGCCGCCCCGGCGGGATCAAGGGCCTGCAACTGGCCCACGCGCGCAATGCCCACGGCCGCAAGGCGCCGTTGCTGCACGGGACCCACGCCCGGCAGCACGCCTACGGATAGCGGCGCCAGGCGCGCGGTCGCATCCTCTCCCCACACGGCAAAGCCGCGCGGCTTGTCCTGCCCCGCCGCGATCTTGGCCAGCATGCGGTTGGCGGCGAGG